>JAFTQM010000077.1 GCA_017462755.1 Lachnospiraceae bacterium
GCAGAATTCTCGGAATTGTGGGAGTTGATGTGCCGGATACGATGCTGTATTTGTCACGGATTTTTTATCATATGGGAAAGCGGGTTTTGATGACGGATTATTCGGAATCAAAGGCGTTGTATTACAGTATTCCGCTGGTACCCGGAACAGATGTGTATTCCATGCGGATAGAATATCGGGATACTTTTTTTACCTGTGGTGCCATAACAGAACAGGAGCTGCAGGAATTTGATGTAGTGATGATATTTTTTGGTTTTGCGTGGAGAAAGGAATTGGATTTGTGCAGCCATTTAATCTATACGACGGATTTTGAGAAAAATCATTTGGAAAAGCTTGCAGAGCTGAAAAAGAAGGGAACGGTATATACACAGCTGGTATATCGAAATGTGGGAAAGGATCGGTATTTGCAGAGAAGGAAGCCGTTTTTTTCGACAGAAATCCGCGAGGAGTGTCAGTATTATTGCAATGACAGCAGCAAGGAGAAAAGGCTGCGCAGACAATGTCAGTACAATGACAGCTATGGGTTTCGCGGAATCTCTTCCGGGTTTCGTAAATATTTGAGTGAGACGGTTCGTGCGGTGTTTCCGGATGAAGCAGGAGAACGTGGCTTTGCGGAATGCTTTCGGCGGGCAGAAATGGGGGTATAGATGCTGATATTGTATTCAGAGGGAAGCGGTTTGGGGCTTGGTACCAGTACCAATATGATTGCGATGGCAAGCTATCTGGCGGAATTTTATCAAAAGAAAACTCTGATGCTTTCCTTACAATTTGCATGGAACAGTATGGAAAGCTATGTGGTGGGAAAAAGAAAAAAGCAGTGCTATGAAAAGCTGTTTGCGGGTATCGGTCTGGAAGGCTTGCGAAAGCTGGCAAAATCAGGCTTGCTGGAAAAGAAAAGTGCAGAGCATTGTACATTTCGCTGCAGTGAGTATCTGGATTTGCTGCCGGGCTATTATCCGGAGCAGACAGCGCGGGTGCTGGATGAATATCAGGAGGTACTGCCGCGTCTGATGGAATACTTAGAAGAACAGTATGAGCTTGTGTTTTGTGATGTGGCGATGGCACCACCGGAGTTTTGTGCATTGGTACAAAAGCAGGCAGACGGAATGGTGAGAAATCTTAATCAAAATGTGGAGGCAGTGAAGCATTATTTTGCACGTAGGGATGTGAAACGGGGACTTCCGGAATACTATGTGTTTGGCTGTTATGACCACCAATCGAAGTACAATTTGAATAATTTGCGGCACATTATCCGGGAACTGAATCGGGGAAACAGCGCGGCCATTCCTTATTGTACGGAGATACGGGATGCCTGTCAGGATGGAGAATTGCTGAGCGCGATAAGCCGGAGTCAGGAGAGGGATGCATCAAAGTCAATGCGCAACTTTTTCGGGTTCCTGCAGGATGCAGCGGAAGGGTTTTTGCAATTTATGGAAAGAGGTGGAGAGGCAGCTTGAGATTCTGGAAGCGGGCTATGAGGAAAAGAGCAGAGCCGGAGAAGGAGAAAAGACTGCAGGAAATGGTGCAGGAATATTTAGAGAAGCTTATATTTTCAACTGAGAAGCTTCCGGGGATTTCGAAGGAAGAGCAGCAAAAACAGGCGTTGCAGCGAAGCCGCTTGAGAAAGGCAATCAGAGAATGCGCGTTGGGAAGCAGTGGTGACCGGATTTTTGTGAAGGAATACATTAAGGAGATTTTGGTTGAGAAGCTGCGGGTCAGGGAAGAACAGCTGGAAACCGTAATTTCCTTTGAACATCCATCGAGTCTCAGTATGCAGGATAAATTCGAAATTTTACAGGTGCAGTTGTTCCGGGAGTATCAGGCGGACTGGTTTCGACACCTGTATCATCAAAGCAGGCAGATTGTGCGGACGGCAAAGGAGACGAAGGAGCAGGTATTCACGGAGCAACAGCTGGAAGCAATCTATCAGCAACAGCCGGAGTTGGATTTTTTGGGAAAGCTGGAATGCGTGACGCAGAGGCTTTATCAGGAGCTTTACGGTTATTCTGTATGTGACCGTTTGATTTCAGAGGATACTGCGGTGGAAGGAATATCCGGTGGCTGTGGCGGTAAAAAGCAGCGGGGAAATGCGGCAGCGGACAAAGCGGTGTATGGTTACGATACGGTATATGTCATGCTGGAGGGAAAAAAGATACGCCTTGCTTTTTTGAGCTTTGGTTCGGAACGTACTCTAGCTGTGACGGTTCGACGGGTTAGCAGAAATCACAGCAAGGCACAGCTGAGCAGGCGGCACAGCTATCTGGTTACCAATCTGAAAAGCAATTCCAGAGTAGTAGCATTTCGACCGCCGGTTTCAGATGGCTGGGGCTTTTATGTGAGAAAATTTCAAACGGTTTCACCAAGGCGAATGGAGGAATTGATTACCGATGCCGGTGCAGAGGCGGCAATCAGTCTGCTGCGGCTGCTCGTACAGGGAGAAATGAATGTGATGATTACCGGAGAGCAGGCAAGCGGAAAGACGACGCTGCTGAAAAGTCTGGTAGGATTTATTCCTGAAAAATATAGTATTCGTGTGGCAGAGACGGTGTTTGAAAGTCGGTTGAGCGAGCTCTATCCGGAACGAAATATTCATTCGATGCAGGAGTACGGTGCGACATCACTGGGGGATGTAATTACTTTTTTTAAGAAAACAGATACGGATGTTACGATTTGCGGAGAAATCAATGATTTTGATACCGCAGGTGCGATGGTGCAGGTGGCGCAATCGGGCGGTCGTTTTACCATTTCCACCAGTCATCACGGAACAACGGACAAGCTGCTGCATTATATGCGAAATGCATTGCTTACCTGCGGGGGCTTTCGGGATGAGGGCATAGCGTTAGAGCAGGCAATGGAGGCAGTGCAGTTTGATGTTCATTTAGAGGCGGACCGATGCGGACACCGCTATCTTGCACGAATCACGGAGATAATACCGGAGCAGGGAGGCGGCTATGCATTGCAGGATATATTGCAGTACCGGAACGGAAAGTATTTGCTTTGCAAAAAAATATGGGAAGAACACGCAGAAAGAATCCGGCGAAATGTGCCGGAGTGGAAGGCAGAAGCGGCGGCAGCGCTGCTGAAAGGAGAGCAGTAGATGTATCGGTATATTTATGAAAGCTATCTTACGCTATTTCCGTTTGCGGTGGAAAAATGCAGGAAAAAAGCCGCGAATACGATGAAATTGCTTTTATTTCCGGTATTGCTTGCCATTCTTTATCTAAGAGAAAATCCGGGTGGTTTGACGAGTGTGCTTCTTGCATTTTGGGCGGCGTTGTTTTTGGGAAGCGAACTGTTGAGTCTGTGCTTTCAAAGAGAAGAAGAACGGATGCATCGGGAAATGAATCTGATTTTTTCAAATGTGCGACACCAGTATTATTGTTACGGAAATGTAGCGGATGCAGTCTATTTTGCGTTAGAGGGAATGGAGCTTGGGGTACAGCTGCATTTGCAGGAAATATATCGAATCCTGACGGCAAAGAACCGGGAAATGGCAGAAGCACAGTACAAGGAAAGAGTAAGAAACCGCTTTTACCGGATGTTTCTGTTGCAGGCAATTGTAGTAGAAGAACATGGAGAGGAGCAGGAAGAGGGGAAAAAGTCGGTTTTTCTTTCGAATCTGCTTGCACTGAGAAAAGAAGCTGAGAAGCACCGCAGAGCACGTAAACGGATGCATTATCTTTGCTCTGGACTCGGCGTGGTAAGTGCAGCACCGGTACTTTGTTTGAACTGGATACAGGAATGGGCAGTTAGTAATTTGCCGGAGCTGAAAAGCTTTTATCATGGAGCGGCAGGACAGGCAGTAAAATGGCTCGGTCTCTTACTTTCAATCGGTATTTATCTGGTGGTGCTGTACATACGGTGGCCGGGAATAAAAACACAGGAAGAGGAGGTGATACGATTTCAAACGATTCTCTGTATGCTGAAGGATTTGCCGGGCATATCGACAGTTGAGCTTTTGGAGCGCTTGGAGGAAAATGCAGAGGTTTTTCGGGAGCCGTTAAGAAGCTGTATGCGTGAGCTGGAGCAGGATGAAGCGGCGGCATTTCAGAGCTTGCGGGAAGCGGCGGATTCCCCGGCATTTCAAAAGCTTGCGGATATGTTTGCAATGATAGAGGAATCCGGTGTACAGGAAGCGTTTGCAGAGATTACAACGGAAATGGAGGAGTTTGGAGAAAGCAGACGCTTGGAGGAAGAGATTTTACAGGGAAAGAAACTGGAGCTTGCGACAATCATAGCCTGTATTCCGGGATGCTTTTTGCTGGCAGGTTATTTGATTATCCCATTTATGTCCGAATGCTTTCGGCAGCTGGAGGAATATATGGGCGCATTGTCGGGTGCGGTATAAAGAGAAAGGAAGGAAAAATGAGTAAAAAAGTCAGAGTAGAAGAAGTAAAAAGAAAGGGAAGCTGCTTTGCGTTGTCTACAGCAACCCGGGCGTTGATGATTGGTGTTTCCGTTATTATTGTATGCATTGTCTGCTCGCTGGCACTCTATATGTCAAAGCAGGGAAAAACAGCGATTAACAGCGGAACGAACCAGTACAATAAGATGCTGGAGGAATATCAGGATTTGGGACTGGCAATGTATGACGGTCTGGAGGTAAGCGGAGCAGAGGTAGGAAGCCTGATTACCAAATCCGTACTGCAAAAGGAATATGTGTCCGTCCGGGTAAAGACTAAAGCATCGGATTTTGTTTGCTACAACTATTGGTATGCGGAGGAAACAAAGAGCATCAGCAATCAGGAGGGAGAAAATTTTCTGACGGAGATTACGGCAGAAAAAGGCGCGGACCACTATATTAATCCACAGGCAGATTTTTTTGGAAAGGTAATCAGAAATGCGAATGGAACGATTGTTTGTGTCGAGTTTGTCCAGCAATAAGCATTCAGGGAAGGCAGGAGCGTGCTTTCGGTTGAGTATGGCGACTCGTTTTCTGACCTTGGGAGCAGCGACGATTATCAGCTGTCTGCTGATTAGCTTGGGAATGCAGCAATATCGACAGGCAAAGCAGCTTACCAATATTGTTAATCGGAGAATGATAGAGCTGTCGGCATGGATGGAAGGCGAGGAGATATTACAATATCACGGAGTAAAGGTATCGGGGGCAGAGGTGCTGAATTTTTATAAGCGATTCTTTTGTGGTTTTGTTCCGGCAGATTTTGAGATGCAGCTTGTACAAAACGGGTGTGAGATATCGATGAAAAACGGAGCATATTTGGCAGAATTGCAAAATTCAAAAAGTCTCTTGTATTGTCCGGATAATGCAGTATATCAATGCAATGTAGTAGAAAATCAGAACCGGGTCATTACTGCGGTACGATTTGTTATGCAGGAAAGCTTAGAGTAAGTGAGAAGAGACAAAGAAAGGGTGGAAAAAGCATTGGAGCGGATAAGTGAGATGTTGGAACGGATATTTGCAGCAGTACTTTTTGCGATTGCGTGTACCTTGTTGCTTTATGGGCTGTCCGAATATCAGGCAATATTGGAAAGCACTGTGATTGTGGGACATGAGGTATGGTATGCAAAATGAAGATGTAAGATTACTTGTCATCGAATGCTTTTTTTGGGTTTGGGTTTCTTATGGCTTTGGAGTGCTTTTGCACGAGCTTGGGCATGCGCTAGGAGGACAGCTCTTAGGAGGAGAGCTGTATCTTCTGCGCATTGGCAGATTGCTTTGGCTACGGAGCGGCGGTTGGATGCTGTGGGAAAAGAGCACTACCACTCCGGGCGAGTGTTTAGTGCTGTGCCGGAGTTGTAAGGGGGTGCTGATAACTGCAGCGAGTGGTAGTGTTATGAATCTGGCAATCGGAGTGCTTGTGCTTATGCGGAGTGTACTGTTGAGTAATAATACGATTCGAGTTTCCGCATTATGCTTTGGACTGGTATCTGTTTTGCTGGCAGGAATGAATTGGAATATCGGCAGAAGGGATGAAATTGGCGATGGGGGTATCTATCGGCAGGTAAAGCAAAAGCCGGAGCTGGCAAAGAAGTATATCAAGGAACAACAGAACGGAGTATTTTTGCTGGAGTTTGGACTATTAGAAGAGCTTTTGGCGGAATAAGTAAGTGAGGGAGAGCGGAATGATTTGTAGAGGAGTCAATTTGACTATTTGTGCTTTGTGTATGGCAATGGTACCGATATCCGGTTATGTAAAACGGCAGGAGCAGGTGCTGGAACGATATCTGATTACGCAGACCGATTGGCTGAAGGCGAGAATGATGGAGGAGGGGCGGTTGTCGAAAGCGGATTATGAGAATTATAAGAGGATTTTTGAACAACTGAACGGAGCGTATACCTATCAGATTTCGATTGCAAAGCCGCTTATCTTTTTGGCGGAGGAAGAACCGGAGAAGCGAGGGCAGAAGGTTAGGCAGCAGGTGCATCCGCAAGAGGAATTGCAGTTATTTGCAGAGACAGAAGAGACAGCACATATACATACAATGGACTGTTATCCGGGACATAATCATGTGGTAAGCGCCTGCGAATGGCACAGTCATACAGGTACTGCGGAACAACAGGGAGGCTGTTATCAGACACCGGTATGGGACACGCAAAATGATTACCATACACATACGGAGACCTGTATGACACTCTATGAAGCGGAGGGATATGTCAATCTTCCGGGAAGTGAGAGAACCGGAACCTGCGAGGTGTGCGGCAGAGGAATCTGGGTTGCAAATCATTCGCATCCCTGTGGTTTTTGCAATGAGGAACTTGGAATTTTGGTAGTAAGAAGCTGCGGCTGTGAGTATGAGATACTGAGCGGAACGGTTGGAACGCATAGGCATTTGCCTTATTTGTGCGGTTATGCGGAGGGGGAAATAACGGGGACGCACCCGTACATAAAGGAGTATGCAATCGCATGCGGAAAAAGAGAGGGTTGGCAATGTGGTCTGGAGGGAACAGAGACAGCGTTGTGTTCGCAGATTATGCAGAGTATTTGGCCACAGGAGGCATATCAGGTGTTTAGCGAAGAGCAGGTACTTAATACGACAGTTGTAGTTAACTGGCTGAATGGAGAGCAGTCTTATGTCGAGGCAGAGGTATGCGGACAGTGGCAGGAAGCGGAGGAGCTACACGTTGTGCTTGGAGTATTGGGATATTGCGATACGGCAAGAAGCTTGGAGTATGACTGGAAATATTGTGAGATAATCGCAGTGAAAACAGAGCAGGAGAAATTCTGTGAATATGGTCATAGTTATGCACCTTCTCTGGAAAGCTGCCCAGAGTGTGCCGGAATTCTAACAGGAATGCGAATTGAACTCTTAAAAAAAGAGTATCAGCCGGGAGAAGAGCTGGTGTTACGTGTTTTTTTACAGTATCAGGACGGAAGGGAAGCAGAAAGCAGCAAGTGGAGCAGTGATTATCAGCCGACCCTATCTGGGGAACAAGAGGTAATGGTATATTGCGAGGGATTACAGCAGGAAATCAGCGTGATTGTGTCTGAGAATCGAAGTCAGTGCGAGATTTGCGGAGAAGACTATGAGGTAACGGAAGGTGTGTGTCCGTATTGTTATATGATTCCGATTGCGTTGAGTGCGTCCGGAAGCGGACAGTATGGAGAAGCAGAGGAGTTGGAGGTGTATTTGATTTTTCGGGATGGACATCGGCAGCGGTTACTGCAGGGCTATACCGTAGAAGGATACCAGCCTTATCAGCCGGGAGAGCAGTGGATTCGGGTGCATTATCAGGAATTAAGCTGTGAGCTTATGATTTATGTTTCCGGTGAGACAGATACCGAGGAGGAAGAAAAAACGACAGAGCCGAAGTACTTTGAACCGGAGCATGATTTGTATGAAATACTCTATCAAAAGCAGTTGGAGGAAGAGCTATGTCAGAAAGGAGAGATTTTGTTTGAAAAAGAAGTTTTTTTTAACATTACCGTGAAAAAGTGTAATATTTTCTCGATTTTTTCAGTTATCTATAGTGAGGGTATCTTTACTCGGACGGAACTCTGTTATATGACCGGCGGAGAAATCGGGAGCAGGAGGGAGAGTAGAAATGCTTGGTAAAATGGTAGATTTGGTTTTGGCGGTATGCATTATGCTACTATTGCCGGCATGGATTTTGTTTTGCAAGGCGGAGCAGTTGGAAGCATGGCAGTTTTCTGCACGCATTGAGTCATTGGGAGAGGTAATACAAAAGCAGGGCTATATCGGAACCATGCAGCTGCATAAGCTGGAGGAGCTACAAAGTGTATTTCAGCAGGAGCAGATAGAAGTTAGGTACTACCCGGAAAATGATAAAACCAAAGGGGTATTGCTGACGTTGGAAAACTGTGAAAAGCAAGAGACGGTAAGGTATCAGGGAGAAGCGGTGTATCCGTTGCAAACCGGAAAGATGATAGAAATTCGAGTTTGGGATAAGATTTGGAGTTTTTTAATCCGGGACGGACTGGCAGAACGAGTAGGAGCCGGAGCGGTGCAGAATGAGGTGGGGAGGATGGAATGAGATTAAGGCATTTTACGATGCTCTTTGCAATCCTTTTGTTTGCGGTATTGTCGATTATGAATGGCAGACAGCATCTGCGGGAGAGGGTAGCGAGAGAAAGCTGGTGCTATGACCGGTGTATTGATTTTGCTGTTGATATGGCGGCGCAGCACATGGCGGTGTATTCGGACGGATGTCTGACTGTGGATTGTGAGCTGGCAGTGGAGGCATTTTTTAATAATTTGGCAGCAGGACTTGGTGTGCTGGATCAGCGTGCCGTTAGGGAAAGACTTTATTTTATGGTTCCTTTTATCGTTATAACGGATGAGGAAGGATATTATTTGTGGCATTTTGCGGATGAGCAAAGATTAGAGCATGTATGGGATGCCAAGGTGTATTTTGCGAAGGAAGAAGGTAAGACGCGGGCAGAGATGCTTGAAGCTGTGTTGCGGGAATACAGTGGAGCTACGGTAGAGTTTTTTCTGCCGGAAGCAGATGAGAACTTTTGGCTGCGGGGGACAGAGCAACCGGGAATTTTTGTTTATTTGCAGGGCTTACCGTTATCTGCAGCGGGAAAGACCTATCAAAGAATCGCTTTTGCAGGAGCACAGATTTCTAAGAAAGCGTTGACGTATTCCGCACTTCCTTAGAGGTGTTGGCGGAAGCGAATGAATTTGCAGTGGAAATCAGATACCGGAATCGCGTTACTTGTAGATAATAGTTTCAGGCAGGGATGGCATAGAAACGGATTTATGAGTATCGGATTAAGAAGACAAAAATAAAAGGAAAGGAGCCGTCCGAAGGAAGGACGAAGGCGGTTTCGGTATTTGACATAAATATAATAAAGCAGAAAGGGTGGTTAAAGTATCAAGATTAAAAAAATTATATTAGGGCTGCTGTTTTTAATGGTAGGGCTCGGAAAAGAACGAACACCTGCGTATGCAGCAGAAACAGAGGTTGTATCTAAGGAATTGCAGTTTGTGCATTTTTCGGACGGCAGTTCGTTGCAGGTGGAGATTACAGAAGATGTGATACGGATTACCGGTACGCATGTAAAGTCGGATAACCGTTATTCGTATGCAACAGCAGGGTTTAATATTACGTTAGAACCGACCGGAGGCATGGTGGAACAAAAGGCACATCTTCCGGTTACGATGATAAGCAAAACGGAAACCATTACGGATGTAGTAACTACGACTTATCTTTTGGATAGAGAAAGCGTGTACAATGCAGCCTTTCAGCTCTTTGAGCAACAGCATGCCGGAAGCGGAAAGGATATGAACGCAGAATTTCTAAAGCAATTATATGAGAATAAAGGCTTGGATTTTTATTTGCATAATGCATTTCAGGTAATCGAACGCTCGGGAGGTTCCGGAAGCAGTATCATCAGTGCTTCGAGGATATATCATAGTCTTGGGAGTGAAGTGGGAAGCAATGGCAGAATTCCGGGGATTTTGAATGCAATCTATGAATTATATGGTTTGGAATGGTCTGCGGCAACCAAGGCGAAGCTGCGGGAGTATTATGATATTCATATGAAGCTGTCAATGGAGCCGTGTTCTGCCGGAATTGTATTGGTTACGGAAGAAGGGGAAATTATAAAGCAGGCAGTAACCGACTATGCATTGGTGCAATACGCAAAAATGAGGTATGTGTTGCCGACCGAGTACACGGAGCCGATGAAGCTTGGAGAACAGGAATACCGGCTAACAGAGGAAAGTGTTCGAAAAAGCTATGTTTGTTATGGCGATTCCGCGCAAAAGGCACAGAGCTATGCACCGGATGCAGAATACGGATTGATGGTAAGGCTGGGAAATCGCACGGTAGCTTATAAGCATTTGTTTCCAGAGGATGCAACGGTCTATTTGGTTTGTGAGCAGATAAATGCGACGGAGGATATCCCGGAGGAGAATGAGGAGCAGGAAGAAATACAAAGAATTCGTATTTCGCTGTTTCAGCCGCTTATAGAGTTAGAGCTGGGTGCAGAACCTGTAGAGAATCCACGTTTTGAGGTATGCGGAGGCGGGATTCCGGTCAATGAAGACTTGTGTCTGAACGGAACGGTGAGTACTTATTTGTTGCAGGCGGAATTTGCTTATCATAAGGGAAAGTATAAGGTATGGGTTCCGATAGAAAAGACGTATGAATTACATTGGAATGAAGTGACCGGCTATGTAGGAGAGGAGTCGGTAGAAGAGGAATTTGTTTATGAGAAAACGAAAAAGGAATATTTGCCGGTTAGTTTCGAATACAGCTATATTGAGGTAAGTGATGTAGAGTATTATCGGTTAAGCTCAGTGTGTGTGCGAAACCGGGTGTTGCCGGACGGACAGGCTGTAGTGACCGGGGAGGAGTTAGAAGCAATGTTGGTTCCGTCATTGTCTTATGGACAGTGCGGAGAGAGCGGGGGACACCTGTTGCTGCCCGAAGAGATAAGGACAGGAATCTGTTTAGAAAAAGAGATTATATATGGAGAGGGAGCGATGCCTGCTATTCCGGAGGAGGATTTTGCGATTGAAATCGCAGGAAAGCTTGGGGAAATACAGGTAAGAGATGATGCGTTTGTGTTTGGAGGAAGAGAATACCTGAGTACGGACTGGAGAGCACAGGAGCCTTCGGATACCGAAGAAAGGCTTGCACAGCTTCAGGAAATATCACAGGAAAGTGTAAAAGTGCAGAAGCATAGCGTGAGAATACCGGAGCAGATAAAAAACGGAGAGTATCCGAGCAGCGCGGAGATAAGCTATCAAAGAGCTGTAAGTATGAAGCAGCAATATCCGGACACACTAGTCTTTCAAGCGGCAGAAATCAATCCGATCTTGGTACATACTCCGGTATATTGTGAAGGAATTTTAAAAACAGATAATAAGCAGTATTGTCAGTTAACCGACCCGGATGAGGGAGCAGAAGTATTGGTGTTGGATGAAGCGGGAATTTCAAGTGATTTTACCGTGTCGATATCCAATTATGGGTATCACAGTGCTGCAAAGGGGTATGGTACGAGAGATTATTCGGTTGCCTTGAGTGATTCCGGTTGCTCTTACATTGCAAGAGCAGGAGGACAATTAAGAAATGAGGTTTGTTTTCCATTCGATGTGTTTTGGGATGTTGGGATGGATTACGATGCTTCGAATGATATTTTTTATACTGCAGGTCAATGGCTGACGATTGGCAAGCAGACAATGCGGTATTATTTGCCGGAGTGGGTTAAGGAAGGCAGATATGAGATTGCTTATCGGACGATTGCCGTGAATGGCGAGAATTATCCGGGAAGTCAGGAAAGTAAGGCAAATACGCAGCTTCAAAATTATGTGGCGGTAGATTACAGCCGGGTTGAGGTTTCAGGTAAATTGTATGGTTTTCGAATTTATGATATTGCAGATTATCCGGCGTGGCAGGCGGTTTTTCGGAATGATACCGGCGGCTTGAAGCGGTTCTTTTATACGGCAGGTACCTGTGATGAATACGGAAACGCAAGAGAGGCGAGCGAAAAGTATACCATACCAATTTTAAGTGGGAGTCATCCGTTTTCAGTGAAAGAATATTTGAAGCCGGGATATGCCTTTCGTTTTTCGGTTTGTACAAATGGGAGAAAGATGGCATCAGAGAGCAGTTTCGTTGAGATTATACCAAGCTTTTACCATGTGGATGCGACCGGAAACGGAAGAAGAGAGGTCGATTTGTATTACTGTCAGCGGGATGCCGAGGGAAAAAAGCGTTTGATTAAAATAGGCTCGCCGGAGGATAAGGAATATGAGATGGTGGAGCAGGTCGGAAGCCCTTGGCTTGGAATACCGGAGCGGGAGCTAAAAGCAACGGCGGAAGCAAGAGGGATTGCCTTCGAGGAGTACAAGCGGATGAGAGAGGTATTGTATTCATATTCCGGACTTCGCAGCAGGAGCTGCTTTCGAACCTTTTGCAATTTTGCATATGCGGAGCAGTTGGAAAATTCGGGACAGTGGAATGTACTTATCCGGACAGGAATCAGCAGGCAACGATTGCATACGTTGCAGCAGTGCCATTATTTTGCGTATAGCTTGCCGTATGAGGTTTACGCTGTTCCGGCAGGATACCGACCGGAGTATTATGAATTGGGAAAGGGAACAACTCTGACGGAAGAGTTCTGGATTCGGGAAGGATATATTATTGTCAATTTTGAAATCACAGCGTATGCTGAGAATGCAGCATATCTCAGCTATGCCAATCGGGAGAACAGAGGAAACGGCTATTGCAGTATGTGGAGCAAAGAAAAAATGCCATCTGAAAAAGCAGATGGCACCGGAAAGCTGTTTTATTTTGAACAGGGCGATATTTTTTGTTTCCCTGTGAATAGCTCCATACAACAGGATTATATTCCTGGAGGGATTTATTGATTGGACGCAGGCTCTACTCCCTTATGACGAGGACGTAACTTTACCATCATAGCTCCCTGAAGAATGACTGTGGTCACATTCATATCGAACTGAGTATCCAGCGCTTCCAAACGGGAAAGCAATTCTCCCTGAGTAGAAACAACATATTTTGCCGGTAAACGGTTTAAGGCATAAGAAGCAATATCCAGACGGCACTGAGTGCAGTTGCAACAGTTCAGGCTATTGCGTAATTCATCCATTTTCTTTAAAACAATACTTTCTGTAACATTATGTAAGGCAACCTCCATGTGATTACACCCCCAAAAATAAATTAGATACTTATAATTTACCACGTTCCTTTGCATTTGTAAAGTGATGAAATGGAAACTTCTTAGGAGAAGAGACGGTAAATGGGTTTAAGGAACCGGGAGGGAGTATTGACAAGCGATTGGTTGAAACGTAAAATGAGTTTAAAAGAAAAGGGCTGGGGAACGTGCAGACTGGCAGAAACGAGGGGACAGGATATGCGAAGTGAGCAGGAAATGATGCAGCTGATTTTGGAGGTAGCGCAGAGGGATGAGCGGATTCGGGCAGTTTATATGAATGGTTCCCGAACGAATAAGAATGTAAAAAAGGATATTTTTCAGGATTACGATATTGGGTATGTTGTGACGGAAAATAAGCCGTTTATTGAGGATGCATCTTGGATTGACGTGTTTGGCGAGCGGTTGTATATGCAGTGTCCGGATATTCTTGATACCTGGATGGGTGAGGAGCGCAATTTTGAGGAGGGCTTTGGCTGGCTGATACAGTTTAAGGATGGTAATCGGCTGGATTTGCATGTGGTTCCGGTAGAAGAGGCAGATATTACAGAGGACAAGCTCTGTGTTGTATTGTTAGATAAGGATGGTATTTTGCCGCAGATACCGGAAGCGACGGACGAAGATTATCGGGTAAAGCGACCGACGGAAAAGGAATTCTGGGCGGCGTGTAATGAATTCTGGTGGTGCTTGAACAATGTGGCAAAGGGACTTTGGCGCGAAGAGGTTCCTTATGTGCAGGATATGCTAAATCATGTTATTCGAAATCAGTTAATCAAGCTCTTAAACTGGAAGATTGGTTTTGAAACAGATTTTCAGGTCAGCACCGGAAAGTCGGCAAAAGAGATGTACCGATGGCTTCCGGCAGATATCTGGGAGCGTTTTCTTAGAACCTACAGTGGTGGAAAAGTAGCAGAAATTTGGGATGCTGTTTTTGTGATGTGTGATTTGTTTGAGGAAACAGCACATGAGGTGGCCGGAAAGTATGGCTTTTTGTATCAGCAGGAGGAAGCTACGAACAGCTATGCATATTTAAAGCATGTGCGTGAGCTGCCAAAGGAAGCAACGGCAGTCTATTGAGGTGATTAGGGCTGCGTAAGATACCGGGTTAGGAAAGGTGGAGTGACAGATGAAGATTGGTTCGATAGGATACAATTATGTACATCGGGAACCCTTTGTGATGGACAGACCTGGTGGTACCGGATGCCGTTTGTTGTTGTTGATTAAGGAGCCTGCGATTTTTGAGATTGCAGGGACAACCTATAATGTCAAGGATAAATCTGTAGTACTTTTTTCGCACAGTACTCCGTACAAATATCATGCAGCCAAAGAGGTTTATACGGATGATTGGATTTTCTTTGCGGATGAGGAGGGCGATGACGAATATCTGGCCGAGGTCGGAATCCCACAGGATACGATTATACCCATCAGCAATGCGGAAGAATTGTCGCAGCTCATTCGCACGCTGGCGTATGAGCATTATTCGACATATGGCAATCACGAAAAAATCGAGGCGCATTACTTGGAAATTTTTTGGCTGAAGCTTGCCAGAGAGGTGCAGGTACGTGCGCAAAAGAATGCGCAGCTGCTCAGTGAGAAGAATAGCTATATGATGTATTTGCGAAGCAGGATTTATACGCAGCCGGAGCAGGAGCAGAGTGTACCGGAATTAGCAGCCGGAGTGGGGATGAGCTGTTCCGGATTTCAACATTTGTATAAGAAGCTGTTTGGGGTCAGTGTGATGACTGATATCATTCAGGCGCGTATGGAATATGCGAAAACATTGTTGCTGACAACGAGTCTGACGGTAAAGGAGATTGCATTGCGCTGTGGATATGTAAGTGAGTACAGCTTTATGCGGCAGTTTCGAAAAATATTCGGGAAGACACCGACGGATTTTCGAACGATTTTGTAGAAATGAGCAGATTTGGTTAGTTTCCGGTGCAGAAGGAGCCATTTTCGAAAGAATAAAAATATTGTATAGTATAGCTACCGACAGGGATTCCGTGATCGGTAGCTTGTTTTTTAAGCAAACTCTTTTAATACAGGAGGAAGCAGAATGCGAAAGAATAAGAAGAAGTGGACGGCGTTGGGAATGATGCTTGTGATGCTGACAGCATGTGCAGGTGAAGCTGCACCGAATGCAGAAGGAACACCGACCGAAGCGGTAGGACATGAGAAGGACGCACAGGAGAACATTAATCAGGGAGGCGAGACCGTGGAAAATCAGGAAGAAAACTTAGCAGAAAATACCGATGAGGCGGTAACAGCACCGGAGGTAATCTATCAGACTTCACTTTCGGTATCCGCAGAACCGATAAAA
>JAFTQM010000078.1 GCA_017462755.1 Lachnospiraceae bacterium
CCACGCCAAGCCAATGTTACCATTTTTACCACAAAACAAGAACTTGTCATTTACAAAATTCCTTCGAATTTTCGAAAGTGCATACATATCCGTAAGTACTTCACAAGGGTGGTTTATGTCTGTCATTGCATTTATAACAGGCACGCATAAATACTGCGACATTTTCTCTATTATATTTATATCCTTATGTCTAACAACCACCATATCCGCCCAGTTGTTCAAATAACCACAAACATCTTTCAAATCTTCTTTTTTATCAAGGGGTTCAGGCGGGAACAATATAGGTTGTCCACCCAGCAAATATATCCCCTTTTCGAAAGTAACTCGTGTTCGGATACTGGAATTAGGGAAAAACAAAACTACACTTTTGCCTTTTAGAATATCTTTGTATTTTTCTTGCCCAACTTCATCTGCTATGCTAAAAATATCATAAATGTCATTTGTATGATAATCTGTCAATCTTATAAGATTTTTCAATTATATTTTCCTCGCTAACTTCAAATTTTGTTAATTGTTCGCCATATTGGCACTTTA
This sequence comes from Lachnospiraceae bacterium, assembly GCA_017462755.1. Classification (GTDB taxonomy): domain Bacteria; phylum Bacillota; class Clostridia; order Lachnospirales; family Lachnospiraceae; genus RGIG4057. Next base: position 535 of record JAFTQM010000078.1, read on the forward strand.
CCGCACCTCCGCAAATCCAATAGTTTCCTTCTCTATACTAACACATTCCCAGTAAAAATACCATTTTAAATCCATCGTACTTAAAATAGTCATTCTTTCACCCCACATATAAAAAAGGCGGGAAATTCTTCCCGCCTACGGTGGTCCAAAGAGCTCGCGCCCAAACCAAACTGCAATACTTAAGTAAATTAGCTAGTCGATTTAATGTTCCTCCGCAACCCTTTCCAACGTATAAAATTCCTGCGCCTTCAGCTGGCTTTCCGACTCTGCATATCGAAATCGAATCCTTTCACCTGTGTCGTATTGCAGTTCAACATATACTTTCGCATCGAAATCCGAATATCGCCCTTCTGCTTCAAAAATATATCTCTTTCCCGCTTTTTTATCCAGTTCCACCGGCTGAAACGCTTCTTCAAATACCTGTCCACCGGTTCCATTTGTCAAACCGGTTCTCGTTTTCAAAGAAATCGTCACCACATAATGCTGCCCCGCATCCTCGATTTCTATCGTAGGCATAAAGCATTTATAATCATCCTGCGCATATACTCCGTAAGTATAAAAGCTTCCGGTATATCTGCCTGCCCAATCAAGTTTCCAAAATCTGCCATCGATGACTGCAAGACCGATTCCAAAGAGTAGCAACAAAGCAATGACAAGGATACTCTTCTTTTTATCTAAGTGCATGCTCCTTTCTCACCTCTTTCAAATCATCTCATTTCTCAGTTACAAAATTCTTAACCATTCCGCCTTAATTCAGCGCATAGTACAGTCCCTTCTTCTCCATCAGCTCCTCATGCGTACCTTCCTCTGCGATTCCCTTGTTTGCAATATACAGAATCCGGTCCGCATTTCGAATAGTGGACAGACGGTGCGCTACCATAAACGCGGTTTTCTCCTTCAATACCACATCCAGCGCCTGCTTAATCAGATTCTCCGTCTCCGTATCAATCGAGCTGGTCGCCTCATCGAGGATAACCACCGAAGGATTTTTTAAGATGATTCGTGCAAAGGACAACAGCTGCTTTTCTCCGGCAGACAAGCCCGCACCACGCTCCTCCAGCACATGCTGGTAGCCATCCGTCAGACGTGAAATAAAGCCGTCCGCAAAAATCAGCTTTGCCGCTGCGATACATTCCTCGTCCGTTGCATCCATTCTGCCGTAGCGAATGTTTTCCATGACCGTACCCTTGAAGATAAACGGGTCCTGCATCAGCACGCCCACCTCGCGGCGCAGCGACTCTAACGTGGCATCCTTTACGTCTACTCCGTCGATTTTTACACTTCCCTGCGACACATCGTAAAAACGGGTCAGCATGTTGATGACCGTCGTCTTGCCTGCTCCGGTCGGCCCTACGAGCGCTATCGTCTCGCCCGGCTTTACATGCAAATCAAAATGCTCCAAAATATTGACCCCTTCCTCATAGGCAAAGGTCACATCGTTAAAATCCACCTGTCCCTTGACATTCTTCAATTCCACACTGGATTCTGCATCCGCAATCTCCACCGGATAATTGATGGTATCAAACACCTGCTCCAGATTCGAGCTTACCTGTGCTAATTGCTGAATAATTACCGCAATCTGTGTCAATGGTCCGCTGAACTGTGTCATGTAGCTGGTAAATGCTACCACAATACCGGCATCAACCAGACTGCTGCCGCCCAACATCAGATAGAGCGCCAGTCCGTACAGACACAGTGTACCCAGATTCCAAAAGCTCTCCACGATAGGCGTATTCAGCTCATTGCGGTATACGATTTTCATCCACTGCTTCAAGCTGGTATCGTGAATCTGCGAATAGATTTCCTCGTTCATTTCTGCACGATTGTAGCTCTTTACAATCTTCTCGCCCATGATGGACTCAATCAAAAACGCAGTACGGTTCGACACCTTGGCACGATGTGCACCAAACAATCGGCGAATCGAATAACGCAGCAAAAATACCGCTGCCATCATCGGGATTACCGTCGCAAACACCACCAATGTCAGATGCACATTGAGTCCCAGCATAAATCCGGTTACCACCACAATTTTTACAATGTAAACCAAAAACAGCAAAACATAATTTGAAAAGAAATTCGCCAAATCATTTACATAGTCCGTAACACGCACCACGATTTTGCCATTCGGCTTCGAATCAAAATAATCAAACGGAAGCTGCTGCAGCTTATAAAAAATATCCTGTCGTATCGTCGCTATTACTCCATGTCCGAGGGAACCCATCAGACGCTGATGTACGAAAGTAATGCCGATTTCGATTGCCGCCAATGCAACCATTCCCGATACCAGCAGTGCCAGAGTACGATACTCCTCCGTCAATACGACTTCATTAATAATCTGCTTGAGCAACAGCGGCGTTATCATTGCCATTCCTGCACCAACTACCATCAGAAAGCAAACCAGAATAAATATCTTTCGATATGGCAGAATGTACTTCAGAATCTTTCCGAACTGCTTCATATCAATCTTACGTTCAATAATCTCATCCTGAAAATAAGTGTTTCGTTTTGCCATATCCTACGCCTCCTTTCCTGCCAGTGCATCAAAGTCTACGACCGCCTTCTGCTGTGCCTCCTGAATCCGGTAAACAGCAGCAAAATGTCCGTCAAGCTCCATCAGCTCCTTAAAATTACCACGCTCTACTATCATACCATCCTGCAGATAAATAATCTCATCACAATCGACAACCGAGGACAGACGGTGTGCCGAAATCAGCAAGGTCTTCTCCGGATAATTTTCCTTGATATCCTTTAACAATTCCTTCTCCGTCTCTCTATCAAGTGCCGAGGTTGAATCGTCCAAAATCAGTACCGGAGCATCCTTTAAGAGCGCTCTCGCAATGGATACACGCTGCTTCTGTCCACCGGAAATACCGAGTCCGCGTTCTCCGACGATGGTCTCGTAGCCGTCCAAAAGCTTCTGGATAAAGCCGTGCGCCTGTGCATGACGCGCCGCCTCAATTACCTGATTTTTCTCGATATCCGGCTGCGCATAGGCGATATTGGAATCGATGGTATTGGAGAAGAGGAATACGTCCTGAAATACATAGGAAAACTTGTTGCGCAGCGAATCCAGCTCACAGTTTCGGATATCCTCTCCATTGATGGTAATCTCACCCGAGGTCATATCGTGTACTCGGATAAACGACTCTAACAGCACGCTCTTACCACTGCCGGTGCCTCCAACCACACCTAACTTCTTACCGAACGGAATATCCAGATTGATGTCCTTTAATACCTGCTTTCCATCCATAATCATAGAGGCATGAGATACCTTTAAAGCCACCTGCTCCGGCTCGCGTACCGGCATCGTACCATCCGGAATCCGCGACTCGCAATTCATATAATTCATCATCTTCTGACCAGATACCAGCTGCTGCTGCATCTGGAACATCATGTTGTTGATTAACGAAATGTAATCCATGATTTTCAATACATAATTGGCACAGGCAACCAGATAGCCGACCATCATGTAGCCCTTCATAACTAACACTGCACTAACCGCAATCGTACCGATATAGGTACTCTGCTTTATTGCACTAAAAATCGCATCAAAGGTCGAAGACAGGCGAATCTGCCGGATATGAGATTCCTTCAGTCTGCCGTTTGCTTTATCAAACTTCTCTTTTTCCACCTGCTCATTGGTAAAGGAACGTACCAGACGTACCGCCTCGATATTTTCCTGCACCGTCAGACTCATTTCACTGTTGCAGGCACGAATGTTCTGATAATTGGCACGCGCCAGTTTTCGAAAGCGAAGCAGCGAAACCACAAAAAACGGTGTCGCAATGACCGGTATCAAAAGCAGCCATGCATTAATGGATGCCAGAATACCTATCGTTACCACCAATACAAAGATACTGTCGAAGATGTTCGGGATGATACGGCAAAACATTTCCTTGAACATAATGGTATCCGAATTAATCGTCGTCAGCAGCTCACCGGTATTGTAAGCAGATAAGGTTTCACTGTCTAACTTCATCAGCTTATGAAAGGTCGCCATACGCAAATCCGTTTCCAGACGCAGACCCATCTTCTGATTGATGATATTTCTGGTATAAACCAGACACAGCTTAATGGCCAACAGCACTGTAAAAATGCCTGCCAGATGCCAAAACAGCTGCATCGTATGTACTTCTCCGTACTTTCCTGACACCAAAAACGCAAAGATTCCCTTCTCTTCCTCTGCCGGGTTGTCCTGTATAATATAGTTGATAAACAGTGCGGTCAACATTGGCAGCAGCAAATCCGCCGTCAGTGCAATCGCGCTTAACAGCTTTGCAAACAGTGACCAGCCAACATTGCGTTTCCAGTACCCAAAGCCAAATTTAATTACGTTCATCTGCTTCTCCTGCTCCTCTCGTATTCTGCTTATGCTCTTCCGATGAAATTACGCAACACTCCGATGCCCTCGATTTCACATATGATTTCATCACCCGGCTGCAAAAACTGCGGTGGATTCATGCCCATGCCTACTCCCGCAGGAGTACCGGTTGCGATAATCGTACCGGCTGCCAACGTCATTCCTGCCGAAAGCTCCGCTATCGCTCCTGCCACCGTCTGAATCATATAGCGTGTATTGCTGCTCTGACGCTGCTCTCCGTTTACCAAACTTCGAATCTGCAGATTCTGTACCTCCGGGATTTCATCCGCCGTTACGATGCATGGTCCCATCGGCGTGAAGCCATCCAGACTCTTTCCGAGATACCACTGCTTATGCCTGGTTTGCAGATTTCTTGCACTGATATCATTGATAATCGTGTAGCCAAAAATATAATCCTCTGCCTCTTCTACGTTCACATTTTTGGCGTCCTTGCCCAGAATTACACCCAGCTCCACCTCATAATCCAGACTGTCCACCAATCCGGTATACGATGGTATCTCCTCCTCGGTTGCCGTTGCCCGATTCACACGCTTCGAAAAATAAATCGTATACGGACGTTCTCCGCCAAACGCCTCTGCCGAAAATCTGCCCGCCTCCTTGGCATGTTCGTCATAATTGATTCCAAGGCAAACCACATCCTGTAGCGGCTTTACAATTGGCGCACATAAGGTTACCTCTGTCAAAGCTACCGCTGCTGCCTGCTTTTTCTCTTCCGAAGCCTGCTCCAGTGCCTGCTTCTGCTCCTTCGTCATATTGCAAATCACATCATTCATATCCTGAAAAGCAAAGCCCAACGCAGCGAGCGAATACAACTCCTCTCCGCCCGGAAATCCGACCAATACCTCTTCCTTGCCATTTCTGCTTACTGTATAAAATCTCATATTCCCTCCATTTATTTAAGTTATCGCTAAAACAATCAATTTTTTTCTTAATAATTACATCGTACTACAAGTCAAATCAAGTGTCAAGAATGACTTCACGAACCACCAAAACATACTATACCATCCAAAAAAGAAGGGGAGTCCCGAAGCCAAACCGGTCTCCGGAAACTCCCTCTGCTGCTATTATTTTTATGGCTTTATTAATACCTTTAGACGCTCCATGAGCTTATGGTATTCCTCCAACAGCTTCGAATGTGCTACCTTTACAAATGCAACGTCTCCATTCTTCGCCGCCTGCTCTACATCCTTAGCCAATTCCGAAAATTCATCCGCTCCGATGGAACGTGCAGTTCCCTTCAGCGCATGCACCTGAATCTGATAATTCTTCCAGTCTTCCTTTCCAAACAGCTCACCCAACAACGCCTGCTTGTCATCCTCCACAAACATCCGAACAATTTCTTCATACAGCTCTTCGCTGCCGCCACTGTAAATCAGCGCATTACTCGTATTCAGGAAGGACGCCCGTTCCATAAAAGTTTTCCCCTCCAGCACAATCTCTTCTTCCTTTCCTGCTACCGAAAGCAGCTCCTTCGGCAAATAGTTTTTTATCATTTCCTTCAACTTCCGACTGTCCACCGGCTTCGACAAATATCCATCAAAGCCCTCCGCCAGATATTCCTCCTTCGCGCCTACGATTGCATTTGCCGTCAGCATAATTACCGGCGTCATGCGGTTCTTATTGTCATGCAGCTTTTTCATCTGACGAAGCGTTTCTATTCCATCCATCTCCGGCATCATATGATCCAGAAAAATCATATGGTACTGATTCGACTTTACCTTCTTCAGACATTCTTTTCCGCTGCCTGCCGTATCAATCTGAAGCTTTGTCGCACGCAGAAGTCCGATGATTACCTTTAGATTCATCGGTACATCATCCACCACCAGAATCCTGCCCTCCGGTGCCTCAAATTCTAACTTTGCCTCATCTGTTGCCTGTTGCTTTGCTGACGAAGCCTCCGATGCATCCTTGGCTTTGCTGCTTCCCTCACCGATGACCTGCCATCCGATTGCATCCGGCATCACAATCTCCTGTGCAAAGGTTACCGTAAAGGTAGAACCCTTTCCAAAGACGCTCTTTACCTTGATGGTTCCTTCCATCAGCTCTACCAGATTTTTGGTAATGTTCAAGCCCAGACCGCTTCCCTCGATGCTTCGGTTCTGCTTTTCATCAATTCGCTCGAAGGAATCAAACAGTTTTCCGATATTTTCTTCCTTGATACCGACACCGGTATCCGTTACCGACACCTCAAGCACAATCCGCTCCGGTCCTCTGGTCTTCCAATCAACCTTAAGCGTTACGCTTCCCTCCGGTGTATACTTGATGGCATTGGTCAACAAATTCAGCAAAATCTGCCGTACACGCACCTCGTCACCTAACAATCGGCGCGGCAGAGTCTCACTGCAATGAAACTGCAGCTTCAGCCCCTTGTCCTTTGCACGCATTGCCACCAGATGATAGGTGTCATTCAGCAAGGAGGTAAGCTCGTATTCCGTCGGTATAATCTCCATCTTACCGGACTCTATTTTCGTAAAATCCAAAATATCATTCACGATGGAAAGCAATGAATTTCCTGCACTCCGAATATCTCTCGCATAAGCCAGAACACTTTCTTCCTTAGCTTCCTCCAAAATAATCTCATCCATACCAAGAATGGCATTAATCGGCGTTCGAATCTCATGCGACATATTGGCAAGGAAACGCGCCTTTGCCTCACTCGCCAGCATGACCTGCCGCTTCTCTTCCTCGCTGTGAATAATATCCCGTATTGTTTCAATCAGACTGACAATCAGCAAAAACAACAGACCAATGGCAATCAGACTGCCGCTGAACGGTGTCTGAACCTCTTTCAGGTATATGTAAATCTGTGCCACCGCAGATACTCCGATACCAACAAATCCAACCGCGGAAAACATATACTCCTTGATATGTCCGGTTACAACATCCGCTATCATCGTAACAACAATAAATCCGATTGCCAAGACACAAACCGCAGCAATCCAAGTAAAGGAGCTCGGGAAATCACTGATGCCGGTCACCTGGAACAGTACACTTACTACAAAATCCAGTACCACTAACGACTCTATGATTCCGTACCAGAAATCATAGCGTTCCTTCTGCATAAAGTTCAAATACATCAAAAACGGCAACGGCATAATCAATACCGCCATAAATGCCAAATCATTCGCTACCGACATATTCTCGAACAGAATCTGCCGCAAGGAGGAATTCGTAATAATCCACCACGATGCTACGATAACGCCCCAGCCCAAATATTCCAAACGACTTCTTCGTTTATAATTCAGGCGCAGCACCACGCCGAGAATCACACTCGCAATACCAAAGATTAATACCAAAAAGGCTACTACAACCTCTTGTATATTATCCCGCAGTATCTGTGCCCAGATATCCGAACGTTCTCCGTAATATATCGTCCGTAAGATTCCCGCACCTACATACTCCGGTACACCCTGCGTAATAATCTCTAACTTCTTGCCGGTATCCTCCGGATAGATTTTGATAAAAAGATACAACGCCGGACTGGATTTACCAAACAACCGTGAGTCCTCCGTGCTATAGCTCTTGCGCAATTCCCCGCCGACATAGATGTTTACATCCTGCCGCTGACTCCAAAACATCAGATAGGTATGGCTGCCCATTTCCGGCAGGGTAGTTTCTATTCGCATTCGGCCATCTGCATCCGTCGTATATTCTCCCGGCACCGCAATCGCCTCTCTGCTGCCATCCGGCAATATACGCTCCCACGCTGCCTCAAAGACCTCGCAGAACTGTTCGCCACGCTCGCGTTCTGAGGGCAGCACATGTTCGCCCGTCCAAAAATAAGCCGCTGTCAAAAGGAGCATAACTACAAACACCACACGCATTATTATTTCTCTGATCTGTGCTCTGTTTTTTACATGTTTCATCTGCCTTTACCTGCCTCAATCTATAAATGTATTTTCTGTAGAATAATTTTTCACTTCAGCCAATAAAGTATATTTAAGAACATTATAATACATTTATAAATACTTTTCCATAAAAAAGGCAGAAAAAAAGTTTTTTATCCTAATCTTCTTCAATATGCTCTCTTCCCTGTGCAATGATGGAGCGTACATGCTCATCTGCCAACGAGTAAAAGATGGATTTGCCTTCGCGTCTGCTCTTTACCAGCTTATTCGTTTTTAAGATACGAAGCTGATGCGAAATTGCCGACTGCGTCATATTCAGTACCATTGCCAAGTCACAGACACAGACCTCCGCTTCAAACAAAACGAACAATATCCGGATTCTTGTCGAATCTCCAAAAACCTTAAACAGTTCTGCCAAGTCGTATAATTCCGTTTCCTCCGGCATCGTTGCATTTACCTTCTTTAAAAGCTCCTCATGTATCTCCACCGCTTCACAGCATTCTGTTTCCTTCACCATATGTCCTTCCTTTCAACATATTATGCTTTCTTCTTCCTTACAAACAACACGCGGATTGCATTGAGCACTGCCAATACCATCACTCCGACATCTGCAAAAATCGCAAGCCACATATTCGCAATACCGACTGCTCCCAAAATCAGGCATGCCACCTTAATCCCGATTGCAAAATAAATATTTTCATACACAATACGGATACACTTTTTGGCGATTCGAATTCCCTGCGCCAGCTTCAATGGGTCATCGTCCATCAGCACAATATCCGCTGCTTCAATCGCCGCATCTGAGCCCAGAGCGCCCATGGCAATACCGACATCTGCTCTTGAGAGCACCGGCGCATCGTTGATACCGTCTCCGACAAATGCCAGCCTTGCCTTTGCAGGCTTCTCCGCTAACAATCGTTCTACCTGCACTACCTTATCTGCCGGTAACAATTCACTGCATACCTCTGAAATTCCAAGCTCTGCTGCTACTGCCTCTGCCGTATTTTTTGCATCTCCGGTCAGCATGACCAAACGCGACAAACCTAACTGTCTCAGCTGCGCAACCGCCTCTTTCGCGTTTGGCTTTAACGTATCCGCAATCAAAAGATAGCCTGCATACACACCATCCACCGCCAAATGAACAACCGTACCGATACCGGTGCATTCTTCATACGCAACCTTCTGGCGGCGCATCAGTTTCGCATTTCCTGCTGCTACCGTCCTTCCGTCTACCTGTGCCAGCACACCATGTCCGCCGATTTCCTGCACCTCTCCGACTCTGGCTGCATCAAGCTCTTTTCCGTAGGCATTTCGAATGCTCCGACTGATCGGATGGGTCGAATAGCTTTCCGCATAAGCTGCCCATTCCAGCAATGCCTCCTTCGTCATGCCCATCGGATGAAGCTCCGTCACCTCAAAAACTCCCTGCGTCATCGTACCTGTCTTGTCAAATACCACATAATTCACTGCTGCCAACGCTTCCAGATAATTGGAGCCCTTAACCAAAATTCCCTGACTGCTTGCGCCACCGATTCCCGCAAAAAAGCTTAACGGTATACTGATAACCAATGCACACGGACAGCTGATAACCAAAAAGGTCAAGGCGCGGTAAATCCATTCGTTCCAATTCGCATCTCTGCCGCAAAGCAACATAATCAACGGCGGCAGCACAGCTAATGCCAGCGCACCGTAACACACTGCCGGAGTATATACCCTTGCAAATCTTGTAATAAAGTGCTCCGATTTTGATTTTTTTGCGCTTGAATTTTCGACCAGCTCCAGAATCTTAGATGCCGTGGACTCTCCAAACTCCTTCGTGGTCTGCACTCTAATCACTCCGGTCATATTGATGCAGCCGCTCAATACCGCAGCTCCCGTCTCTACATCCTGTGGCAGACTCTCTCCGGTCAACGCACTTGTATTCAGAGTCGTCCTGCCCTCGCAAATGATTCCGTCAATCGGTATCTTCTCTCCCGGCTGTACCACAATGATGCTGCCAATCGCCACCTCATCCGGGTCCACACGCACCAGCTCGCCCTCCTGCTCCAGATTTGCATAATCCGGCCGGATATCCATCAGCTCGTTGATATTTTTCCGGCTTTTTCCTACCGCATAGCTTTGGAACAGCTCGCCAATCTGATAAAAGAGCATCACGGCAACGCCTTCCTTATAATCGCCCAACAAAATCGCACCAACCGTCGCAATTGCCATCAGAAAGTTTTCATCAAAAATCTGACGGTTCCGGATTCCTTTCGCCGCCTTTAACAAAATGTCATAGCCGATTACGAAATACGGAATCATAAACAGCCCAAATTGCAGCCATCCTTTTAACGGCAGCAGCAGTAATACAATCACGATTACCAGCGCAGCCACAATACGCATCAGCATCTTTTTCTGTTTTCTTGTCATCCTTTCCTGTCACCTCCGCACCAAGTATCTATAAGCCCGCTGTATATCTTCCTGCGACTCCTGTATTTTCTCTACAAATAAATCTCACAATCCGGCTCTACTTTTCTGCAGGCCTTCAGTACCTCCTTCATCACAGCTTTCACATCCGCATCCTCTTCAAACTCCACATTCATCTTCAACGTCATAAAATTCACAACAGCATCCTTTACTCCCGCCGTCTTCTTTGCAGCCTCTTCCATCTTGTTTGCACAATTCGCACAATCCACCTCGATCTTATATGTCTTCTTCATCCTTGCCTCCATTCCGAGGTGCATTCCCTTTTCGCACCTCTTTGTTGTTATTCTTATTTACGTATGAACAATTATTCATATGTTTATTTTAATTATAGCACTTGACATAGTTTTGTCAAGTGCTATTTTCAGAAATTAATATATTCTCTCTATTCTCCCAGCTTAAATGCGTTAAAGCCCTCCGTCTGTACATAGGACTGATGCAATGCCTGCACAAAATCATAGTCCTTCGGCTCGTTATAAATTACCAGCTCGCAGATATTTCCGATAAAGGATGGCTGGAATACGTCACCGCCTAAGATAATCCACTTTACATAGCGGTTGGTCGGTACATTATCCAAAAGCCCTACGACCTCTCCGTTTACGAATGCCACTGCACGCTCAGTACGCGCATTGTAGCTAATCACATAATGCACCCACTCATTTTCGCGGAGCTGACAGCCGCTCACATCATACCAGCCGTTGACCTCTTTAGAATCTCGGATACGAAAATCCGAATTTCCCTCCCATGCTAACGGCATGATACTGCAGAAGCCACTTTCAAACTTGATGTATAACGCCGAAACCCACTGATGATTTACCTTCGGCTTCAACCACATGGACACCGTAAAGCTGTCATTTACAATCGCCTTCGGCGGGATATGTACGGTATTCTGCTCCGTATCGCCACCCGGGAAGTACAGAGATTTTCTTCCCGCAATGATACCAGCCTCATAATGCAGCCCTTCTCCGCTGATGATGCCCTCCAGACTTCCATCCTCGGATTTTAAATCACCGTTTAGGCGGAATACATAGCTTTCCAACGTATTTGCCAGATACTCCTCTGCAAATACGATAAAATCAGAAAGTGTAAGCGGCTTCGCATAAAAGAAGCCCTGTGCAATCTGACAGCCGCAGCTTGTGATGAAATCAATCTGTTCCTGTGTCTCAATACCTTCGCTGACCACATCCAGTTTTAAGTCGCGGCACATCGCAATTACATTCTTGATTACCTTTCTACCGCGTACATCATTGGACGAGGACTGCAAAAAGGACTTATCCAGCTTAATCGTATTAACCGGAATATCCTTCAACAGATTCAGCGCCGAAAAACCGGAACCAAAATCATCAATCGACACCAAAAAGCCTTTCTCTCTCAGCTTATTCGTCATATTTACCAGCTCATTGTTATCCTTGATAAATACGCTTTCTGTTATCTCAATCTCCAACTCCTGCGGCGGTATTTCGTATTTATTTGCTATCGCAAGCAGCGTCTCTGCAAACGCCATATCATATAAATGCAATCTGGACATATTGACCGAAATCGGTATATGCTCATAGCACTCGCCTCTCCAGGATGCCTTTAAGCGACATACCTCCTCGAACATATATAAATCCAGCTTCACAATAAAACCATTCTTTTCAAATACCGGTATGTAAGCATCCGGAGTTCGCAATCCCTCCACCGGGTGCAACCAACGCGACAATGCCTCTGCACCACAAAATGCACTCGACACCATATTGACCTTCGGCTGCAGATATACCTGAAACTCTCCCCGTTCCAGCGCACCCTTCATCTCCATCTCTATGTTGCGGCGGATTTCGATTTTTTTATCAAATGCTTCGTATACTGCATAACAGTTCTTACCGTTATTCTTTGCCTGATACATTGCCGCATCACACATAAACAAAATATCATCCAAATTGAGTGCTGTACTCTGACTCATGACAATACCGATACTTAATGATACCATAGACAAAATATCCTTGCGGAAATCTGCCGTCTGCATACTATCCAGCATCTTGCGCGCAATCTGTTCCAACTGCTCCCGATTATAGGATTCATCAAAAAGAACCACATACTCATCCCCGCCTATTCTGGATGCAAAGCCCTGTGTATGCTCCTTAACCAGTCTGGCAATCTGAATCAGCAGAGTATCTCCCACACTATGTCCATGCAAATCATTTACTCTCTTAAAATTGTCAACATCAATGAACATCGCATGAACATTCTGATTTCTCGGCAAGGCTTCATAATACTCGTATAAACCGCGTCGATTCGGCAGACCGGTAAGATAGTCGCTCTCTGCCAGCCGCTTCATAATGTCCGCTTCTTTTTCACTTTTTACCATCTTCGCTCCCTTTTCCTGATTTGTCATGTTACACACCCCGTTTTTGTTCTCAGCCTCAACCGTTCCTAAATAAAAATCTCCCGTCCGGTTGTCAGAGTCTCCAATCCGCTGCTTCGATATTTTTGAAGCAATTCAAACCCCACCGCTCCGGTACAATGACCGGTATACAAGCAACGCAAGCCCTCCGTCTCCAAATATCCTGCAATCTCTTTTATCTCTTCCTCCGTAAAGGTACAGTATTCCTCACCATTTCTGGTGCCCTTCATATGCAGTCCTCCGATAAATGCATTCAGCGGTCTTCCCGGCAACACTGCCCTTACTTCGTTTATAATAGTTCTGATTCCCGCATGAGAGCAACTGTTACATATGACCAGCCCATCCTCTGTGTCAAACACCAAACTCAGCTCATGTGCAAAATCATCCGGCAAATATTCTCCTGCGGCCCTCCGATACAGCTTTGTCCGCGCTCCAATCGCCTCCAAGCCCTCCGTAGAATGCGGAATCAAGTATACATCCTCTGTCAGCTTCTGCATTCCGTCAAGCAACACAAACTGCGGTGCAAATGCCGGATATACCTCCTCCGGTATACCGATATAGTGCAACTCTCCGCCCGATGCCGAGTGATAATCTCCCACAGCCTCCCGCATGGCATATACCTTTGCCCCGGGATTTCTCTTCAGATATTCCGCAAAGCCTCCTGCATGGTCGTAATGTCCATGTGAAAGGATACAGACATCCGCCTCGTCTACCGGCTCCTGCAGCCTCTCGGCGTTCTCCAAAAAGATACCGGTACTCCCTGCATCCAGCAAATATTTCTTTTCCTTGTATTCAATCAACAGACTCAGACCATGCTCACATACCAAATCAGAATCCGTTGTATTCTCGATTAATACCCTTATTCGCATAGCTCTCCTTTAGTCCTCATACCATGTCACGAATCACTTAAGTCTCTTATGTACAGTATACACTATTCCCCCTACTAAATTCAATACTTTTTACATTTTTTGCTCTGTTTTTGTCAAAAAAATTGATTTTGTATCTAAATTATTTCAGTTTTTACTAAAAAGCTTTTAAAAAAGGACCGGTACACATTGCTGTGCGACCGATCCTCTTACTTTTATCTCCAGCTTCGAGAATATGCCGAATGCTTCCTAGAATTTCTTAAATACATCTGCTCCCTGCTTCAAGAGTACTGCTATACCTTCATTTTCTTCCATCTGGCTATTAATCTTCTCTACGTCCTTAACCAGATTCTGTGTGCTTTCTGCAGCACCGCCGACACCATCGGCACCCTCATCAATTGCACAGGTAATGATACCGATCGAGGAGGTAATCTCGTTCACTGCTCTTCTCAACTCCTCCGTCATCTCGGCAAACTCATTCATGGACTGCTCAATATATGTTGCATTTTCCTTGTACTGTACACCATTATCCACAAAGTTTCCGAACTCCGGCAGAATGGACTCCTGCATATAGCCTACCAGCTGATTGGCATTGGCAGCCAGATTGTGAACCGCATTCATTACCACTGCATTAATCTGCTGAATCCGGTTGGCTGTCTCACGGCTCGAATCCGCCAGCTGACGAATTTCATCCGCTACCACTGCAAAGCCTCTGCCCGCTTCTCCTGCTCTCGCTGCCTCAATCGAAGCATTCAGCGCAAGGAGATTGGTCTGACTGGAAATACCGAGAATATCGTTGGTCAGGCTGTTTACCTGATCTACACTCTTACTTTCCTCGATTGCCTTATTCAATACCGCCAGAATCTCCGTTACCTTCTCGCTGGTATGCTCCATATTGACTCTTGCATCCTGTTCCATCTTGTCTGCATTTGCCTTCATCTCAATCGAGTATTCGTTAATCTTGCCGGTCTTTTCTGCAATAATCTCTACCTCTTCACGTACTGACTCGACATTACCGTTAATCATATTGGCAGAATTGCCCACCTCCTGCATCGTTGCTGCCAGCTCCTCTGTTACCGCAGACAAATCGGATACATTATCATTGGAGGTCCGTACGCTGCTGCGTACCTCACGCACTACCGTTTCCATGCGTGTCGTATTGCCGACAATCAGCTTCATAATTTCCTGAAGCTTCGAAATAAAGAGATTCATCGCTCTTGCAATATCGGAAATCTCATCGTTCGAAAGGATACTGATACGCTGTGTCAAATCACCGTCGTTATTTTCAATGCTCTTAACAATGCCCTTAATTTCACGATTGATTGCACTCAGCGGACGAAGCACCAGACGAAGCACTACATACAGCGCTACAACCAGTCCCAATACACTGATTACGACCATCACTACGTTTCCGGACATCGCTCCCTGATATACCGACTCCAGCGAAACTCTCGCCTCGCCTGCTTCCTGATTGGTCAGTTCGACAATGGCACTGATGTAATTTTCCATCGACTTTACATTCTCTGACAACGCTCCGTTCGCAACCGAATACGCTGCCTCCTTTTCACCCAACGCACTGAATGCCATCAGGCTGGCAATCTCGTATTTGATGCCCTCGTAGCTTACAAGCATTGCTTCATAGGCCTCTAACTCTGTCTGATCCACATACTTCTTGTAATCCGTCAGCATCCGGTCAAGCTGTACCTCCTGCGCCTTAATCGAATCTACCAACTCTACCATGGTATTCAAATCCGTCGCAATAATATGAGAAAGTGCCATCTTATGTAATACCTGTGCATCGTTCTGAATTTCACTCAGCTCCGAAATCCGAAGCATATAATTATCCGCAATCTCCGATGCCGTCGTATTTACCTTTCGTATATTCACAATACCCTGCACATTCGATACCAGCGCTACAAGCCACAGAATCAGCACAGGCACCAGAATCGTAATCTTTAAGCTCATTCGCATTTTCTTTTTCGTCTTCATCCGATTCCCTCCTACTGTACTGTTGATGCGGCAATACCGTTCGCTAAATTATCCATAAGCTCCTGCAACGGCGTACCCGCTGTATTGCCTTCCAGCAGAATATTTATAAAATCCGTACAAGGACTCCAGAAATTATTACCTACACGCTGCAATACACCGTACTGAGACTGTGCAATAACTGCCTGGATAGCCGGTACCTTCATAACCTCGTCCGAAGCTGCCGCTTTGATATTCGACGGTCCCTGATTTCTTTCCACAAAACGAATGGTCTGATTTTCCTCATTGGTCAGCCAATCTGCCAGCTTATGTGCCCAGTCCGGATGCTCCGAGTAAGAATTTACACCCATCATTTTATAACCGGTAAAGGAAGACATCTGAATCTGCTTACCCTTACAGGTATAAGTAGGCAGCTGCACTGCACCATAGTCCTCGCCCCATACCTCTTTTACGGATACTGCATTCCACACACCGCTGACTGCAGCAATGACCGTACCTTCCTTGGCATAGGTAATAAACTCACCATCCGGTACACACATAAAGCCCGGATGCGCAACCAAATCAACCAATACCTGACCTACCTCAACACCTGTGATTTCACCCTCGGTCGTATTCCAGATACAGTGATTGGTTACACCATCCTCATTTAACCCAAAGCTCATGCCGGTATTTCCAAAAAAGGCATACATATACCAGCCGGAGTTTAATTCCATCGAAAACTTCTTTCCTTCTCTTTCTGCAACTGCTAATATTCCATCCAGTGTCTTGACATCCTCTTCTGTAAAATAGTCTTTGTCATAATACAGGAAATATCCGTTGTCCGCAGTCATCGGATATCCATACATCCTGCCATTCAGCGATGCTGCTGCCACAGACTCGGCTGTATTCGCAGACTTAATTGCCGCAGAATCCGGTACTGCATCCAGTACACCACCGGCAATCAAACTGTTCAGCTGGTCATCCGGGAAGGAAAATACATCCGCACCGGAATGGATATCCCCAAGCATCACATCACGCACTCCGGCATCACTCTGCACTGCCAGCGTAATCTCAAACTCTGCCTGACCGGCATAGTGCTTTTTGAAGCTTTCTATCATACCTGCCAGCATCGTATGGTTATCCTCTTCCGCCCATACAAGCAAATCTACCACACCGGAATCTGCCGTTTCTCCGGATACTGTTCCCTCGGTGTTTCCCTGTTCTCCTGTTGTATTTTCTGTCCCCTTATTCTGGCATCCGGTCATGACCCCCATCAATAACACGCCTGCCATCAACAATGGTAATCCTTTTTTCTTCACGCATTCCCATCCTTTCTCAAACAAAAAAGCACTCCCAAATATTTGGCAATGCTCTCGTTACAACTGGCTGTCATTTTACAGACCCTATAGCTTTGCGTCACAAACTTTCATTTGTTTTGCCAAAATACCGTGCAATTTTTGTATAAATTATATGAATATATTATAAATCTGTTTTACTTTTTTGTCAATATAACTCAACTATATATCTTTGTTTCTCACTTATCTTCGTGAATTTTCTACTTGCGTTTCTCACGCTCCTGCATTATAATGCAGTTACATTGTATACGACCTCGGTCTTAACACAATGTACAATCACATACATCGGGGAGCTGGAATTGACCGGCTGAGAGGAAGCTTTCTGCTTCGACCCGCGAACCTGATTTGGGTAATGCCAACGTAGGGAATTCATATGATCTATGAATGAAAAGGAAGCCTGCGCTTTCTTTTTTTATTCTTTCTAAAATTTTCCAACGCATCCCAAATAGCAACTCTTTTCAAAATACAGACACCGAAGCTACCCGCTTCAGAATGGAGGCATTCTCATGAATCTCTTACCGAACCACCTAAGACTCTATGCGGTAACTGACCGCAGTTGGCTGCCACCGGACAAAAAGCTCACTGATTTTTTGGAAATCCTGCTGCAAAACGGAGTTAGCTGTGTTCAACTCCGCGAAAAAGCACTTTCGGACGACGAACTGCTTTCAGAGGCACTTGCAGTAAAAGCACTTTGCCAAAAATATCGGGTACCGTTTATTATCAACGACCGACCGGACATTGCCAAGCGTGTTAAAGCAGACGGCGTACATGTCGGCTTGTCCGACATGGGAATCGCAAATGCACGTGCATTGCTCGGTCCGGATTACATCATCGGCGGCAGTGCACACAATGTCACAGAAGCACGCGCGGCAGAGGCTGCCGGCGCAAACTACATCGGCTGCGGCGCAGTGTTTGGCAGCACTACCAAAACCGATGCCGGTACCCTTCCCATCTCTGTGCTAAAGGATATCTGTCAGGCAGTTTCCATTCCGGTAGTCGCCATCGGCGGTATTTCAGCAGAAAACATCTCTGCTCTAACAGATACCGGTATCGCCGGTGCGGCAGTAATCAGTGCGCTCTTTGCCGCACAAAACCCGGCAGAGGCTGCGAAAACCCTGTCAATTAAGCTTTCCACGCTATCATCTAATCAGCTTGAGCACTGCCAAAGCAGCGCAGAAAAGAGGTAACTATGTATACTGCATTAACCATCGCCGGAAGTGACTCCAGCGGAGGTGCCGGCATTCAGGCTGACATCAAGACGATGACTGCACACGGCATCTATGCCATGAGTGCAATCACTGCTCTGACCGCTCAAAATACGACCGGAGTTTACGATATTTTGGAGGTTTCCCCGGAATTTCTCGCCAAACAGCTGGACTGCATCTTTACCGACATCTTTCCGGACGCGGTCAAAACCGGTATGGTCGCTTCTGCCAAGCTGATTGAGGTCATTGCGGATAAATTGTCCTTCTATCACACACGCAGACTCATCGTAGACCCGGTCATGGTATCTACCAGCGGCTCCCGCCTGATTAGCGAGGAAGCCATTCATACCCTGACCACGCGATTATTTCCATTGGCAACCCTAATCACACCAAATATCCCGGAGGCAAGCACCCTGACCGGTCGCTCCATTCATACTGCCGACGATATGATAAGTGCCGCCCGTTCCTTACAGGAGCGCTTCGGCTGCGCTGTTCTGCTAAAAGGGGGACATCAGACCAACACCGCCAATGATTTGCTCTACGAAAACGGAAGCGCAACCTGGTTTTTCGGCAAACGCATCGACAATCCAAACACGCATGGCACCGGCTGTACACTTTCCTCTGCCATTGCCTGCAATCTTGCTGCGGGTATGGATTTGTCCGCTTCCATTTCCCATGCGAAGAACTACCTTTCCGGTGCACTGAAGGCAGGACTCAATCTCGGTGCCGGCTCCGGTCCGCTCAACCATGCTTACCGCATCGACCCTTCACAAGCAAAACCGGATACTCCGTATACTTTTACAGATACAACCCAAATCACAAATCACCACATACACCAAAACAATTCAGGAGGAACCACATGAAACACACAAGCACTTACACAACCCAGATGGATGCGGCACGCCGCGGCATCCTGACCCCGGAGCTGCAAGCCGTTGCTTTAAAGGAGCATATTTCGGAGCAGCACCTTATGCAGCTGGTCGCAGAAGGTAAGGTCGTCATCTGCGCAAACAAAAAGCATACCTGCTTGAGCCCGGAAGGTATCGGCAGTATGCTGCGTACCAAAATCAATGTTAATCTCGGTATATCCCGCGATTGCAAGGATTATAACATTGAAATGCAGAAGGTCATGAGCGCCGTCCGTATGGGCGCAGAGGCCATTATGGATTTGTCCAGCCACGGAAATACCAGACCCTTTCGTCAAAAGCTAACCGCAGAATGCCCTGTTATGATTGGCACCGTACCGGTCTATGACAGCGTCATTCATTACCAGCGTGATTTAGCTACCCTGACAGCAAAGGATTTTATTGACGTCATTCGGATGCACGCAGAGGACGGAGTGGATTTTGTCACGGTCCACTGCGGTATTACCCGCAAAACCATCGAGCAAATCCGCACACACAACCGAAAGATGAATATCGTCAGCCGCGGCGGCAGTCTGGTATTTGCATGGATGAGCATGACCGGCGAGGAAAACCCTTTTTATGAATACTTCGATGAAATACTGGATATCTGTGAGGAATACGATGTCACACTTTCTCTCGGTGATGCCTGCCGTCCGGGCTGCCTTGCCGATGCCACCGATGTATGCCAGATTGAGGAGCTGGTACGTCTCGGCGAATTGACGAAGCGTGCCTGGGCGCACAATGTACAGGTCATGATTGAAGGACCCGGACATATGCCTATGAACCAGATTGCCGCAAATATGGAAATTCAGAAAACTCTCTGTATGGGTGCGCCTTTTTATGTGCTCGGTCCCTTAGTAACAGATATCGCTCCGGGGTACGACCACATTACGGGCGCCATCGGCGGTGCAATCGCTGCCATGAACGGTGCTTCCTTTCTTTGCTATGTCACACCGGCAGAGCACCTTGCGTTACCTAATGTCGAGGATGTAAAACAGGGAATTATCGCTTCTAAAATTGCAGCTCACGCAGCGGATATTGCCAAAGGAATTCCGGGTGCCAAAGACATTGACGACCGGATGGCAGATGCCAGAAGAGCTCTTGACTGGGACGCTCAGTTTGCCTGCGCACTCGACCCGGAAACTGCCAAGCAGATTCGCAATAGCCGCCGCCCGGAGGACGACCACAGCGATACCTGCAGCATGTGCGGCAAATTCTGTGCCGTCCGCAGCATAAACAAAGCACTCGCAGGAGAATACATTGATATCTTGTAGGCATTTTTCTGCACACACTATAAACGCCCGGCAAGTTTCAAAACCTGCCGGGCTCAAAAATATCATTCAATTACTGCTTATACGCTTTATATGTACTTATTCAATTCACTCGAAACCTTAATGACACCATCCAACAATTCCTTGGTCTGGTCTGCGTTCTGCATATTCTGCTCACTCAATTCTGCCGCTTGTACCGTCGATGCCATAACCTCCTCTGTCGTCGCCGAAAGACTCATGATATTCTCTACAATCCGGTTATTCGCCTCGGACAGACTGTTCAACATATGGTCAATCTCGTCGATATCTCCAACCAGCACATTGACATTTTCATTCATCTCATGGAAGCTGTCATTGGCCACTGTAATCATACGTTCCTGTTCTCCTGCCGCCTCCACCGACTTTGCTACCGCACCGGCTGCGGACTCTGCCTCCATCGAAAGCTCATTCAGAATATCTTCGATATTCTTTGTTTCCATACGGGTTTTCTCTGCAAGCTGGCGAATCTCGTCCGCTACTACCGCAAAACCGCGTCCCTGCTCTCCGGCACGCGCCGCTTCAATCGAAGCATTCAGTGCCAGCAGATTGGTCTGACTTGAAATCGAAAAAATCGTATCCGTAATGCTCTTTACCGCTTCCATGCGCTCCTTGAGCTTCTTCATTGCATCTGCTGCCAGAGAGTTGGTATCCGTAATAACCTCTGCCTGCTGCTTCATCTGTCCCATCATTGTAAGACTCTGCTCATTTAACTCACCGGAATGATTCGCTACACGCACCATATTTTCCGAGCGTTCCAAAATCGTATCAATCGAGCCCTGAATATTTCGGGTCATCGTCGTCTGCGTCTGAATATTCTCTGCCGTACTCTGATTGCTGTCCGAAATATCCTGCATTGCACCATTTACCACTCTTGCAGACTCATCCAAACTGTTGACAATTCCCATTGCATCCTGTGTTCCCTTACGAACCTCTTCTGCCACCATGAGAACCTCGTCCATAATCCTCTGCTGCTTTTCCTGCTGCCGCATCAGACTATGTCTGGTATCATGGTTGAACTTTGCCGCGATTATCGTTGTCAGATAAACCAGCACCAGCAAAATCATGATAATAACTGTCGCCCAAATATGATCTATAAGCACCTCGCCGGTATACGCCTTCGTTAGACATGCCTTAATAAATACATTCGCAATGTTCAGTACCGTAACTGACACACCGGAGGTAATGGCAAAGCGTTTATCGAAAAACAGAATACAGCCTGCAAACGGAACTGCAGCAGCAAAGCGAACATAATAGTTATCAAACTCAAATGCCATCATCGCCGTAACCAACAGCAGACCTACCAAGGCAAGATAACGTATTCTTGCACTATATGGGTTCTTCTTGCGCATCACTGTATTAATAGCAATAATGAGCACAACCACTACCGTTATCGCACCTGCATAACCTGCCGTTCGCATTCCCCTGCCAACCGCTACCCAAACCAATATCTCTACAAAAAGATAAAATACAATAAATCCAATCGTAAGAAACCGATTTGCTCGCCTGATTTGTTCTTCCTTGCTGGCATAAAGATACTTCTTCTCTGTTGACTCCATCCATTGACCTCCTGTAATCCGATACTTTTTGCCGCATTTTACAGCAACACTTATATAAAATATACTATACAGTATTTTTCTTGTCAATTATTTTGTCAAACAATTTCATTTTTTTTGCACTCTTCACAGAATTTTTCAAACACGCCGCATTGTACTTTACTGATTCTCCACTATTTTTTGTAGGCTTTCATACAACGTCAGCGTTCCTGCATCCTCTGCTGCACTCATATAATACAACGTATCCTCTGCAACAAAGGTAATAAAGTAATCATTCTGAGGATTTAAAAACACCTCACAATCACTGCCATATGTTATATGAAAGTTACCTTTATAGAGCGTATCCATTGCAGTACCACTATTTTTTGACATCTTCGGTCGCTCGGTAATCAGTTCCAGCTCTGTAATATCCCCCACCGGAATTTCATAGTCCTTATCCAAATGCTCTGCCACCAGCACCTTGTCCTCTATCATCAGCTGAATCGGCGTAAATTCCTCTAAAATCATCCAAAGACAAAATATCGGAATCGATAATATTGCAACCGCCGCCAAAAGATTCATTATCTTACCAATCGGTGTTGCCAGATTCATCGCCGTACCAATACCAACGCGTGCCTCTACCATCGAATGCTTATCCTGTTTATTATAATATATGATTCCCCAAAGCCAGTGTTCATCGTCATCCGGTGTCAGCTCCTCCGTTCGCTTCTCACGGTATTCCTCCTCCAAAGCTCTCAGTTTTTTCAGAGTACACAATGCGGCTGCCAGCAATACCATGGTATAAAGAATACCTCCGACCAAAACCGTACTGCCGACGGCTACCTCTGTTTTTCCCAGCAGCAGGGCAAACCCTACCGTCAACAATGTATTGCACCACGCACAGAACAACCAGAAATTTTTCCAATGGTTTTTCTTTGCACGCGCAAAATTCAGATTTACATTACTATCCTCACTGATGACCAAGACCTTTTGCTGATCCATCCAAAGCGCAAGCAGATAAAACAATATCGTAATGATTGCAAACAAAATAATCAAATACGAAAAAGCTCCTGCATAGCTATCCCTGCTGCCAATCGTATAGCTTACCGCCGCCGCTGCACTGACTGCTACCGGTATCAGAAACAAAACCGGGCGTACTCTTCGCACCTTGCCCACTTCATGCAATTCTGTGTAGCTGCTCCTTTGTTCCTCCGACACTACTACCACATGCTCCCGCTTCCACGCTCTCAGCACCTTATGCGCACACAAATACGGCACCATAAGCAGTCCCAGAAAACCGACAAACCAAAGCATCCAAATAGTAAAATCAATCGATACACTCGGAATCAGCAGATTAACAAACGGAATCCAGAAGGTTGCTAACAGACACCACCGCATCCGGCGCAAAAACAACGCTTCCTGCTCTTCTGCCAGCGCAAGAAATGCTTCCCGTAATTCTTCCTCCTTCGGTGCATGCAATCCGTAGTAAATCCCTTTCTTGCGCATATTTTCCATTTTTCCAAAGCTTTTATATACAAAGTATAAAATAAAATTGACCGGATACATGCATATAAAAAATATAATATCTAATAACATAACCGTCCTCTCCTTTCTCCTTCTATCCTTGCCGTTTTGCCTCCTGCCGTCTTACAGAAGCTATTCCTGTGCGTTCTCCGACTCCTGATTTTGATATAACAGCCTGCATTCCTCCAAAAACTCCTCCTGCGTCATCCCTGCCAGCTTTGCCTCAGAAATCAATCGCTTTAATAATTCGCGATTTTCCTTCGACAACCCTTCCGCTGCTTCAAAGCTGCTCGCCACTCTGGCACCGTTTCTTCGATCCGTCACAATATATCCCTGTAGCTTCAGCAGCTGATATGCTTTGTTTACCGTCATGGAATTGATGCCGATTTCTGCCGCCAAAGCACGCACCGTCGGCAATGCCTCTCCCGGCTGCAGCCTGCCGTCCGAAATCCCCATCACAATCTGGTCTCTGATTTGCTGATAAATCGGTATCTCCGACCCATCCCGAATCGCAATAACCATCCTCTGCCTCCTCTCCGAATGCTTATCCGCCTTCTTATTTTGTATCATTTGTATTATTAATTGTAATACAAATGATACAAAATGTCAATATCTAAATCGTAAATCTCTACTTGCTTGACACCATACCTATGTTGTAGTAAGATGAAATTATATTAAGAACTTGCTTAATTTTTTCACTATCCGTTTAACGAAACATTGTTTTATTTCACTTTCAACTGAAAGTAAGAACTTTATAGGGTTTACGAAACTCACAAAATTTCATGCTAAAGCCACTGCAAATGAACAAAACATAAACAGGTACTTGAATCCCGCCGGTACTTAGACGCTGTATTTTAGCGTCTTATGTACCGCTGCGAGGATGAAGTAGCAAGAGCGTACCTGTTAATGTTTTCGTTCATCTTGCTAGGCTTTTCAGCACTATTATTAAGTTTCGCAAACTCCTATAACAATTATGAATGGAGGCTATCATGAAAAAACACACCACACGCTTTTTTGCCCTTTGCTCCGGCGTCCTCCTGCTCACTGCCGGCTGCGGCAAAGCAGGCAACACATCCGAAGCACCAAGCACCACTCCTGCACCGACAGAAGCGGTACTGACACCGGAAGCACCGACTGCAGCTGCGACACAGGCGCCGACCACAGCACCAACCGTAGCCGCAACACAGGCGCCGACTGCCACACCAAAGCCTACCGCTACCCCGACACCACTTCCGACTGCGGCACCGGTATACGGCAAGGCGGGCGAGGTCGCTGCTTACGATGTCAGTCAAAGCAATTACCAGCTGACGATTGACGCTTCCAATGCAGTACACGATATCAGCGATTTGCTCTACGGTATTTTTATTGAGGATATCAACTTTGCCGCAGACGGCGGTCTGTATGCAGAAATGGTGCAAAACCGTTCATTCGAATTTACCAAGCTGGCGGCCGGAGATGAATTACACGCCTGGGTAACCTTCGGGGGCGCTAAGGCTACGGTAATCAAGGACGATACTACCGGCTGCTTAAATCAGAACAATCCAAATTATCTGCTCTTAGAGGCAGGCGAGCAAGCCGATTCCGGCATTTACAACAAGGGCTTTCTGGACGGTATGTGCATTGAAGCCGGCAAAAATTACAAATTCTCCGTTTATGCCAGAGGTTTGGATGCCTTTACCGGTCCGGTTGAAGTCACTCTTCGCATCGGCGAAAACATTGTTGCAACCGCTGCCATCCCGACCGTTACTGCAGAATGGCAAAAATATGAGCTTACACTGACTCCGACCGAAAGTGCTCATACAAACGTGCGCCTGATGCTTTCCATTGCAGACGGCTCCTGTGCTTTGGATATGGTATCCCTGTTCCCGGAGGACACCTATCTCGGACGCAAAAACGGTCTGCGTAAGGATTTAGCGGAAAAGCTTGAGGCTTTGGAGCCTTCCTTCTTGCGTTTCCCGGGCGGCTGTGTGGTCGAAGGCGTTACTCTGGCAACCGCATACGACTGGAAGGACTCCATCGGTGT
The DNA here is from genome assembly GCA_017462755.1 of Lachnospiraceae bacterium. Classification (GTDB taxonomy): domain Bacteria; phylum Bacillota; class Clostridia; order Lachnospirales; family Lachnospiraceae; genus RGIG4057. The sequence goes on from JAFTQM010000078.1 coordinate 26,295, forward strand.
GGACGAGAACCGTGATCCGCTACTTTTTAACGGCACCTACGGTGATGTCGCAGCCCGCAAGCAGGGTCAGAACATCTGGACCAACGAAAACACCTCCAGTGACCAGTATCCTTCCTTTATGAGCTATGGTCTTGGATTTTATGAATATTTTCTGCTTGCTGAGGATATCGGCGCCATCGGAGTTCCGGTCATCAACTGCGGTCTGTGCTGTATGGCACAGGGCAACGGCTCCGGTCCTGCACTCGGTACCGCAGAGTTTAAACGCTATATCGACGATGCACTGGACTTAGTCGAGTTCTGCCGCGGAGATGAAACCACTGTCTGGGGTGCTGCACGAGTTGCACTGGGACACCCGGAACCATTTGAATTAAAATACATCGGTATCGGAAACGAGCAGCACGGCTCCAATTTCTACTCCCATTACGCAGCCTTTGTCGAAGCCTTCGCACAGGCACGCACCGAAAACCCGGAGCTTTACGAGGGTATCGAGCTGATGTTCAGTGCCGGCTTGGACGACGGTGACAGCGGCTACGCTACCTACATTGCCGCATACAAGGAAGCAGACCGCTGGCTGGCTGCCAACCCGGACTGCGATATTTTAGATTACACCGGTGCAATTGACCACCATTACTACAATCCTCCGGAGTGGTTTTTCTCCCATGTGGATTATTATGACGAAAAGAACTACAGCCGCGATACCGCCACCATGGTGGATACTCTGTACGGCGGTGCCATTCCGGTATTCGTCGGCGAATTTGCCGCCCAGTCCAATACCTTAAAGGCTGCACTTTCCGAAGCAGCTTATATGACCGGATTGGAGCGCAACGGTGATATCGTCCGTATGGCAGCATATGCGCCACTGTTCGGCAATCTGACCGCAACCCACTGGTCACCGGATTTGATTTGGTTTAACAACCACACCTCCACCGCTTCCGTCAACTATTATGTACAGCAGATTTTTGCCCGCAATGCAGGCAGCGCCCTGCTGGCTTCCGAGCTGCTTGGTGCTGAGCTTCCGGCAGATACCCTGAATGGTAAGATTGGTGTCGGCACTTGGAATACGGCTGCCAAGTTTGATGATATCGTGGTTACCGACAATGCAACCGGCGAAATCTTAGCCTCCTGCAATTTTGATGATGGCGAAATGACCGGTTGGGAAAAGGTATCGGACGGTCGCTGGGGCGTACTGGACGGTCGTCTGGTACAGGCAAGCACTACCACCAACACCGGTACCTACGGCAATACCGGCTCTGCTCTCTACTTTGGTGATTCCTCGTGGACCAATTACACCTATACCGTAAAGGCCACAAAAACCAACGGCTCCGAGGGCTTCCTGATTCCATTTGCCGTAAACGACAAAAACAACAACTATTTTTGGAACATCGGCGGCTGGAACAATACCGTTTCCTGTCTGCAGGTGGTAGAATCCGGCAACAAATCCGGTCAGATTGGTTCGACCGTCCGCGATTTTACCGCAAAAATAGGCCAGACCTACGAATTGAAAATCGTAGTATCTGACCTCAATGTAAAATGTTATATTGATGATGTTCTCTATGTTGACTATACCCTTTCCGAGAACACCACTGCCGAAGCATATCAGGTAGTCAGCACCGACGAAACCGGTGATATCATTCTCAAGCTGGTCAACGTAACCGGCAGGGAAAAGACCGTTGCCATCCATGTAAGCGGCAAGGAAATCATCTCTGAGACCGCTGTACTCGAGGAGGTAAAGGGTACCAGCCTGTCCAACGACAATATCCTTGGTCAAAGTCCGGTCGTTACCCTAAAGACCTCCGAGCTTACCGGTGTATCCGGACAGTTCAATTATACGCTGCCAAAATACTCCGTAAGCGTGCTTCGATTAAAAACCAAATAATTAAGCCTTCTTCCGCTTCAAGCTGCGGAACGGATTGGAAATCCAGTTAATGAGCTTTCCGAACAGCGGATTACCAAGCACTAAGGCTGCGACTGCACAGGCAGGAATTGCTAAAAACATATACCTGCCTGGCAGTTTTTTTATTTCTGTAAATACGCCGGTATACTTCATAGCATCTCTTACAAAAATGTGCAGGATATACACCGCCATCGAGTATTTTCCCACATAAGAAAACCACATCTTTCTTCGGGGAATCAGAAACATACATGCTACCCCAATCAAAACGGCAAACAAATACAGACCACCCCGAATCAAAAATCCGTACGGCTCCAATTCTCCCAAGGTGGCACTATATGGCGTACCGCCAAATACTATTTTCTTTATCGGCTTCAACGGATTTCCGACAAAAACAAAATACCCGCAAGCCCCCGCCAAAAGCAGCAATGCCGGAATCCGAAGCCTTTTGTTCAAAAAGTTATCCAAACGCTCCTTTGACACATACAAACCAATCGCAAAAAACGGCAGATAAACTGCAATTCGTGAAATTGCCAGAAAATCCTCTGCTTCTTCCACATACCCCATCAACAATCCTGCCATCGTTGCCACAATCACTCCCACCAACGGCTTCATCGACAACAACAACGGAACCATCAGATACCACGCAGACATTGCCAGAAGATACCACGGTGCTCCGCTTACCTCCAACAGCTTAAACTTCGACGAATGTCCCAGCTGTCGCCCAAGCAGATAATTTGCCACCCGGAAGAAAAAATACATCCATAGAATCGAAAAATATCTGTCAACCCGGAATTTTCCATCCTTCATGATTCCCTTTGCCATATACCCCGAGGTAAATACAAAAAGCGGCATATGAAAGGTATATACAAAATAATATAATGCCGACATTTCCTTTACTCCACGTAACGAGGTAACCACATGTCCAAATATCACCAGCACCATCAAAAATGCCTTCAGATTATCCACAAAATAATCTCTGTTATCCCCCTCTTTCCGTAATTCCGGATTATACCAGCTTTGTACCCACGCTTTTATACTCATTTTTTCTTCCTCTCTTCCTGACATTTTTTCCGCTCCCCTGCATATATTGCAGTAAAGATTGCCTTTTCCTGCCAAGGCGCAGCAAAGGCTTAATTGATTTTAAGGAGAACGCATTGAAACGAAATCCTACTTTTTTAACTCCGGGCGCCTTATCCGCAGCACAGACCGACACCATCCCGCCTGCTCTAAGCGAAGCGCCGCAGCGCTACGAGGGTGAGCTGCGCATTCATGTTACCGCTGCTGCCGGTAACCGCCCGATTCCTAACGCTACCGTGCTCATCACTACCATGAATGAGCCGGAAAATATTTTAGAGCGCCTGACAACCGACGAAAGCGGTAACACACCAATAATCGGACTTCCCACGCCACCGCTGCAATATAGTCTGGAACCCTTCTCATTACAGCCATATGCAGAGTATGTCTTCCAGATTTCTGCCGAGGGCTACGAACCGGTCGTTATCAGCGGTGCCGAAATCCTCCCTGACGTGACTGCGATTCAAGAGGTTACGCTTGACCCTGCCGCTGCCGCACCGGATACCGCCGAAACCTTTGTCATCGGTCCGCACACCTTATACGGCGATTATCCGCCCAAAATTATCGAAGACGAAATCCAGCCGTTAGCAGAAACCGGTGAAATCGTACTCAGCCGCGTCGTTATCCCGGAATATGTGGTAGTCCACGACGGAGTACCCTCCGACCGCTCTGCCATGGACTACTATGTACCTTATCGTGATTACATCAAAAATGTTGCTTCCAGCGAAATCTACGCCACCTGGCCGGAGGCAGCAATCTATGCCAATATTCTTGCAATCCAGTCCTTTACCCTAAATCGTGTGTACACCGAATTTTATCGCAACCGCGGATACACCTTTACGATTACTTCCTCCACTGCCTACGACCACAAATGGATTCCGGAGCGCAATATCTACGACACCATCAGTGAAGCCGTAGACAATATCTTCAACAATTACCTGTCCCGCCCGGATATCCGACAGCCGATTCTGACCCAGTATTGTGACGGCAAGCGTGTTACCTGTCCGGGGCTGATGTCCCAGTGGGGCTCCAAGGATTTGGCAGAAGCCGGCTACAGTGCGATTGAAATCCTGCGTTATTATTACGGCTCCTCGATTTATATCAATACCTCCGAGGAAATCTCCGGTATTCCATCCTCCTACCCCGGCAGTCCGCTCACGGTCGGCTCCCAGGGCTCCAAGGTGCGTCAGATGCAGGAACAGCTCAACACCATTGCGGATGTTTACTACGTTGTTCCGAATATCGTCGCGGACGGTATCTTCGGCGAACGCACCCGCGCTGCCGTTGTTGCCTTTCAGGAGCTGTTTGACCTGCCGGCAAACGGCATTGTTGACTTCGCTACCTGGTACAAGATTTCACAAATCTATGTAGCAGTCAGCCGCATTGCAGAATATTCCTAAGCAATGCCTCTCTTACTTTTTACTTAACTCCGCTCCCAATGCCTCATTTAACTGCTCCACCAGTTCCTCCAAAGCTTCATTGGACATTGCGTGCCAGCTTCGCATATTGCGCAGCGGATCATCCCAGGTCATCATCATGTCCAGAAAATCAGTGGCAGCCTTCTCTGCCTCTGCATTTTCTGCGGCAGTCAGCTCTTCCGGCTCCAAACCTGCTCGTTTTGCCAGTACCCGCTTCTCCTTTTGTTTCTTCTCCAGCTCCTCCCGAACCAGATACGGCAATACTGCCTTTCTTGCCAGCTCAGCCAAGCGCGGCATCGGATTCAGCTCCGAAAAACAGGTATTGATGTCGATATGGCGGGCAATCTTTGCCGCTCCGGTAAAGGTAACCTGCGCCATACACTCGATTGCTCTGGAGGAACGTCCCACCAGAATCGTATAATCACCGTTTGCTGCATACCAGTCCCAAATATCCGTATTGTACCATGCAAACGCACGCTCATCCAACACAAAAGTTACGGTCTTTGTCTCTCCCGGCTCCAACGCAACCCGCTCAAAGCCCTTCAACTCCTTCTTCGGACGCATTACCGTTCCGGTATTATCCTGCACATAAAGCTGTACGATTTCCTTACCGGCACGGTCTCCGGTATTCGTAATATCCACCGATACCGTTATCTCGCCACCCGGCTGCATCGTGTTGCTGCTCAACGCAAGCTTACCATACGCAAAGCTGGTATAGCTCAGACCATGACCAAACGGGAACCGTACCTCCTGCTCCTTCGTATCATAGTAACGGTAACCGACAAATAGTCCCTCTCTGTATTCTACCTTTGCCCGGCTGCCCGGAAAATTCAGATAAGTCGGATTGTCTGCCAGCTTTATCGGGAAGGTCTCTGCCAGCTTACCGGACGGATTGACCTTACCGTACAGAATATTGGCAACCGCCCTGCCGCTGCCCTCTCCTGCCAGATATGCTTCCAAAATGGCCGGAGTACGGTCTGCCCACGGCAGCTCCACCGGCGCGCCATTGTGCAATACAACCGTCAGATTCGGATTTACTGCAAGCAGCTCCTCAATCAGCCGGTTCTGGCATGCCGGAAGCTTCATATCCTTCCGGTCAAAGCCTTCGGACTCGATGCTCTCCGGTAAACCTGCAAATACCACAACCTTCTCTGCCACTGCTGCTGCCGCCAACGCTTCCTTCGCCAGAGCCTCCTCATACACATCCTCCGTTGCCGAAAAGCCCTTCGCATAGGATACCTGCGCATATTCTCCGGCTACATCCAATGCATTTTCAACCAGCCAGAAATTCGTATGCGAGCTGCCGCCGCCCTGAAAACGCGGCTTCTTCGCAAACTCACCGACAAACAGTACCTTTTCTGCTTTCTCCAACGGAAGCTGTCCTTCATTCTTTAGTAACACCATGCTCTCTTCCGCAAAGCGAACTGCCTTGGCATGGTCTGCTTCACGGTCAAAAACACCCTCTCTGCCTCCGGCGATTCCTTTTTCTACCAGCTTCAATACCCGGCGTACCGCTTCATCCAATGCCTCCATCGGTATCGTTCCGTTTTGTACCGCCTCAATTAACCGCGCATTGTTTGCCTGATTTGCCCCCGGCATCTCCAAATCCAAACCTGCCGGAAGTCCTTTCACACGGTCGCTTACTGCTCCCCAATCAGACATTACCAATCCGTCATAATCCCATTCGTTTCGCAGTACATCATTCAGCAGCCAGCCATTTTCCGAAGAATGCACCCCATTGATTCGATTGTAGGAGCACATAAAAGTCCACGGCTTTGCTTTCTTGACCGCTGTTTCAAATGCCGGAAAATAGATTTCCCGAAGTGTTCTCTCGTCCACCTCCGAGCTGCTGACAAAACGGCAGTATTCCTGACTGTTCGCCGCAAAATGCTTGATGGAGGTACCGACCTGCTCGCCCTGCACACCATTGATGTAGGCGCTGGCAAGCTCACCTGCCACATACGGGTCCTCCGAAATATACTCAAAATTTCTTCCGCAAAGCGGGGAACACTTGATATTGACTGCCGGTCCCAAAAGCACCGCCACACCCTCTGCACGACATTCCTTGCCAAGCGTACTGCCAAGCTCTTTTACTAACTCTCTGTCAAAGCTGCATGACGTTGCACAAGCCGCCGGAAAGCAAACCGAGGTAATACTGTCCTGCGGACCTGCCAGCTCATTGTCCACATCCTGCTTTCTAAGTCCATGCGGTCCGTCACTTACCATAATCGACGGAATCCCCAGACGCTCAATCGGTACCGTATGCCAGAGACCCGCTCCCTCACATAAGCTTACCTTTTCCTCCAGTGTCAACTGCTTTAACAATGCTTCGATTTCCATAGCCTTCTCCTTTCGAATTGTTCTCATTTTAGAGCTTTGTAAACACTCTGGGTCAATTTATTTTCTCAATTGCGCTCCGATATGCATCAAAGGCCGCCGGCACGGAATAGACTTCTCGCAACTCCTCCCTCGCTGCCTCAACGCTGTCTTTTACCAATCGTACAAGCTGCGCTGCCTGCCCGTCTTGCGCCTCCAAACACGCAATTTCTTTCCGCCAGCCGGTTTCCAGTTCAATCCGGTAACCGTCCATATGCCACTCGATATGCGAAAAAATATGCTTTGCCGGTCCCATATGCGAAATCGCCCGATACTTAACTCCTGCCATACCAAGTAGCTCCTCCAGTGCTTCATATCCAAAGCGTCCTTCCAGATTCGGAAGCTCCCACAGCCCCGCTAACAGGCCCTTCGCCTCCCGCTTATGCAGCAGGAAGCCTGTCGGAGTCTGAAAGACCAATATCGTCCGCCATTCGATGCTCCTTGCTTTTTTCTGCGGCTTGACCGGAAGCATAAGCTCCGTCCCCTGATGAAATGCCTTGCACAAATGCATAATCGGGCATTGCTCACACAGCGGCTTCCCGTTCGGCAGACAGACCGTAGCTCCAAGCTCCATCAATGCCTGTGTAAAATTCCCCGGCTTCTCCCTCGGCATAACGTTCTCCAGACACGCCGCTAACTCCCGCTTTACCGCATCCTTCGTAATATCTTCAAAGCTGCCGCGCAGACGCATCATCACACGCAGAACATTCCCATCCACCGCAGCTGCGACCCTTCCATAAGCAATGGACGCAATCGCGCCTGCCGTATACGGTCCGATTCCCGGAAGGGTAAGCAGCTCCTCCTTCGTATCCGGCAGTCTACCGCCATACCGCTCCATCACGACCTGCGCTGCTTTTTTCAGATTGCGCGCCCGGCTGTAATAACCAAGCCCCTCCCACAGCTTTAGCAGCCGTTCCTCCGAAACCTCCGCCAATGCCCTTACATCCGGCAATTCCCGGATAAAACGTTCAAAAAGTGCTTTTACCGCCTCGACTCTCGTCTGCTGCAGCATAATCTCCGAAATCCAGACATAATACGGCTGCGGCTCCTCACGCCACGGAAGAATTCTGGCATTATATTCAAACCAATGCAGCAGGTAGGGTACCATTTCCTGCTCCAACGGATACTGCTTTTCTATTTCTTCTCTTTTTTCCACAAAATCACATATACCTTTCTCAAAACAAGCATGTAAAATATACACAATTCATTATAAAAAATTTCTACAAAATTAGCAAGGAAAAGACTTGATATTTCCCCAATTAAGGGTGTATATTTATACTTGTAACAATATTGTCTGAACGGAGGATAAAGTGTCTTGAAAAAGTATCTTAATTTTAAAAAATTTTTATCAGGTGTGGTATGTTTTTTTGCACTCACCACAACTCCTCTGACCTTTACCTCTTGCAGAAATGATGTCTCGGAGAATAACAATTCCCCATCACAGAGCATCAGTGCAACTCCGGTTCCGGATGTCCCGGACGCTACCATTACCAAGGCTCCGGTCTCTCCAAACATGACTCCGCAGCCGACTGCGATTCCGGTAGTCCCGGATGATTCCGTAACCATCGCACGTCAGCAGATACAAAATATCTTGCCTTCGGAACGCTATGATATTTCACTGCTTTCCGATACCCTGATCATTGATTCCATAAAGTATTATACCTTTTTGGTAACCTTAAAGGGCGAGGCCATCGAACCTCTGATTATTGTAGATCAGGCAACCTACGCATTAAAATGTATTTCCTCGAACAATGTTGTAAGTGATATTTCTCTGCATCCGCTTTACCACACCTCCGAAGATACACCACCGGAGGTTACCCTTACCTGGGACGGCAGCTATACCGCTACCGAAAGCGACGGCACGACACATTACCTTACAATGACTCCGGTAGACGATACGCATTTCAGCTTTACGATATATACCTATCCTTCCGCTACCCAGACCGAATTATCCGGTGTAGCGGAAATATCCGGCAACAGCGCATCCTTTGTCAGCGAATCCAACCTCATCATCCTATCCTTTACCTGGAAAGAGGATTCCCTGAATCTGACACAGCATCCATATGATGTGAAGCCATTCTTTACCGGCACCTATCAGGCAGCTGCGGCAGATACCTTACCATCCATACATATCGGAGTAGATGCTGCATTGCAAAAGCTTTTGGAGTTGACACCGGAGCAGGCAGGCTTATCCGGAGCGCTGTCTGACTACTACTTCTACGCCTTGGATGAAACAGAGATTGTTCACGACCACCTCTGCTACCACATTCAGGCATACCTGCCGGAGCAGCAGCGGCTCCTTTATGCCGCAGAATTTTATATCAGTGTCGACGGCAGCAAAATATACCGGGTAGAAGATGCCTCCGACGGAGATATTGAAATCTTTTCTTTATACGAATAACCAACAAGCTTTGAAAGGAGTTGCTTATATATGCCAGAAACCAAAGATGATACCAACAAAACAAAATATTCTCCTATCTTACCATTTGACGTAACAGTCGGTGAGGATTTCAGTATGTACCAACACACGACCTATCATCGTGACATTTCGATGTTTGACAACGATGAGCAGATGATGGAGCGCGGCAATGTTATTCACAGCTTCCGCTGCAATTTTCAGGAAGCCCGCCCGATCGGCGGCGATATGCCGGTCAAAACCGATACCGATGAGTCAGATACGGACAACGAAGTGTCGGATGAGGCGGCTGTAACCGAAGAAGAAATGCTGTAGCATCCTCCCAATCGACTACTTCCTTTTACACATAAAAAAGAGGCTCTCTTCGCAATGCCATTTCCAAAACCAACTGTTTGGAAGCGCTCAGCGAAGAGAGCCTTTACTTATCTTTTTACATAAATATCCTTGTCTTTTAAGCGTATTTCAAATTCTTCTTTCAGTAACGGCCGGTCAAAAAAGTAGCCCTGTGCAACCTCACATTTCATGTTCTTCAAGAATTCCAGCTGCTCCTTATTCTCTACACCCTCTGCCAATACTGCTATTTCAAGCTCCTGAACCATATTGATAATATTTTTTATTACAATATGGTCTGCACGTTCGCCCCGCTCCAAATGGTCCAAAAACGACTTATCCAGCTTGATGACATCCACATTCAGTTCCTTTAACATATTCAGCGTTGAATAACCGGTACCAAAATCATCAATCGACACGGAAATGCCCTTTTCATGAAGGCATGCGATAAACTCCGCCATTTTAGCAAAATCTTCTTCGCCTGACATTTCTGTCAATTCGATTTCTATGTACTTTGAATCAATCCGGTATTTCTCCATTATCGCCAAAATCTGCTCCAACAAACGTTCATTGCTTAGATGAAGCTTCGAAAAATTACTGGAAATACGCACCGGCTCGATTCCATTATCCAGCCAGTCTCGAAGTGTCTTGCAGATTTCTTCAAATACATAAAAATCCAGCTGACAAATCATACCCTCCTGTTCTAACACAGAAACAAACTCCTGCGGTCGAACAATCCGGTCCACACGCACCCAGCGTACCAATGCCTCCGCTCCATACAGACGCTGTGTCTTTACATCTACCTTTGGCTGATAGCATACGGAAAACTCGTTTTTGGAAAGCGCCTTCGGAAACGCATTCAGGATTGCTCTGGAATGCATCGTCTGCTCCAACATCTGCGGCATATACCATACCACATCCTGATTCCGGCGATGCCGTCTCGCCACATTGAGCGCAACCGAAGCGGCATTCATCACTTCGTTCATTGTATCCCACTCGTTCGCCGGATAAACTCCCATTTTGGCACGCATTTCGAAATCCATATACTCTCCGCTCTCTAGCGCAAGCGTCAGAGGAACGACTGCTGCAAACTTTAAATATTCTTCAATTCGCTCATTTTTCACAAGTATAACAAAATTATCTCCGCCCGGTCGCGCAATGATTTCCTCCGCATTCAAAAACTCCTGCGTTTTCCGGACATATTCTGTCATAATCCGATCGCCTACCCGATCGCCTACTCTTGTATTGATATATTTGAAATTCTTCAGATTCATGAAAACAACCGTAAATTCATGAATGCGACGCTGTGCACAAAGCCTGCCGCCATACTGCATCAGACCGCGTGTATTCAATGCACCCGTCAGATTATCACAACGCAAGGAACGCTCCAGCAGATTACCGATACGCAGCCTTCCGGCATACGCCATGATGGACTGCTCCAGTAATAAAATAATGCGCTCTTCCGAATCGTTCCATTTCAAACCACGTCTTGGCATCACGGTAAAGGTTGCCGTTCCGTTATTTCCGGTCTTAAAGCATTTCGTCCGGACATAACCATCGACATCATAATTATCCGGACATTCATAAATCACCATGTTTCCGCTTCTTCCCTTTGGTTCGAGAATCGAAGACGGCGACCAGACCTCCAAGGCCATGTAGCCAATTCCCAGCTCCTGCGCAATTCCTTCCATTGCTGTACTAAGCCCGGAAATCAGCTCTTCCTCCGTGGCGCACTCTGCCTGTAATGCATTTAGAAAACGATAAAGTCCTTCACTACATATGTTTTGTTGCATTTTTCACACCCCTGCCAAACGCGCATAATCTACATGATATTCTATTATACCTGCTTTTTCTTACTTTTTCAATTTCATTTTCCGAAAATAACGCAAAAAACGAAATTTTCGGCGGCTTTTCAGCCGCCGTTATCCGCAATTGCATCATTTTTTACGAAAAGGATTTCGAAAAACGCCGTTTCCGGACAATTCCTCCTCAATACGCAGCAGTCGATTGTACTTTGCCACACGGTCACTCCGGCATGGCGCACCGGTCTTAATCTGCCCTGCATTACATGCCACCGCCAAGTCTGCAATGAAGGTATCCTCTGTCTCACCGGAACGATGTGAAATCACAACTCGGTATCCTGCTTCCTTCGCCATTGCAATCGTTTCTAACGTTTCCGTCAGCGAACCAATCTGATTTACCTTAATCAGAATCGCATTTCCGGCTCCGCGGCGGATACCCTCGGCAAGTCGCTCGGTATTGGTAACAAACAAATCATCTCCTACAAGCTGTACCCGATTTCCAAGCGTAGCGGTCAGCTTCTCCCAGCCGTCCCAGTCATTCTCATCCAGCGCATCTTCAATCGATACCAACGGATAATCTCTGCAAAGCTCCTCATAATACGAAATCATCTCCTCCGTATTGCGCATTACCTCCGTCTTTTGCGTATCCGGTGCGGCAATCACATTGCGATTCTTGTCAAGCTCCGCCGTTTCACCCGGAAAATAGTACATTCCCGCATCCTCATTGTAAAGCTCACTGGCAGCCGCATCCATTGCAAATACTACATCCTGTCCCGGCTCGTAGCCTGCCGCGCGTACCGCCTTGGTCAAATACTCAAATACCTCGCGTGCATCCGCCAAATTCGGTGCAAAACCGCCCTCGTCTCCCACTGCAGTAATATGCCCCTGCTCGGTCAACAGCTTGCGCAGCTCATGATATACCTCGGTTCCCATCCGAAGCGCCTCACGAAAACAGCAGGCACCCACCGGCATAATCATAAACTCCTGAAAATCCAGATGATTTTTGGCATGCACACCACCGTTTACAATATTCATCATCGGCACCGGAAGTCTGGTCGCCTGCACACCGCCAAGATATCGATACAACGGCTGATTCAACGCATTCGCCGCAGTATCTGCCAATGCCAGGGATGCCGCCAAAATCGCATTTGCACCAAGCTTTACCTTCTTTGGCGTTCCGTCCGCTTCCAACATTTTTTTATCCGCCAGCTGTTGATTGTACGGCTCCATACCCATGAGCAGCTCCGCAATCTCATGTACCACATGATTGACTGCCTGTGTCACACCCTTGCCGTGATACCGACGCTCCTCCCGGTCACGCAGCTCCAATGCCTCATATTCTCCGGTCGACGCACCGGATGGTACTGCCGCCCTGCCGCGTTCTCCGGTATTCAGAATAATTTCTGCCTCCAGTGTAGGATTTCCGCGAGAATCCAAAATTTCTCTTGCCTTAACCTTCTCAATCCATTTTTCCTGTAACATGTCAGCCTCCTTTTCAAGCACCATATTGTTCTCGCTTAGTTTTTACCAAAATCTTATTTTTATACTTTCCTGAGTTTCTGCATTTTATTAAAGGACAATTTGTGATATACTATCCTCATCAAACGGAAATGGAGAAACAAAATGAGCGAATTATTTGACAAGCTGGTTCCGCATCTTGACCGCATGGAGGCATTAAATGCCGCGCTCGGTCTTTTTTCCTGGGACAATGAAACCCTGGCTCCGACTGCGGCAATCGACAATACCGCAAGACTTATGGGTACTTTATCTGCAGAAGCATATCATGCAATGATTAACGATGAGGTAAAGGAGCTTTTGACAGCCCTAGGCACAGAAGCGGAGCAGGAGAAGCTGACTTTAAAGGAAAAAACGATTTTTAAGAAGCTGAACAAGAATTACGAAGAACTGAAAAAAATTCCGCCGGCCGAATATCAGGCGTACAATGAGCTGATGGCAAAATCCGGTGCAATCTGGGCTGCTGCCCGCGAAAATAACGATTTCGCTTCCTTCGCACCGGTATTAAAGGAAATCGTCGACTATCAGAAAAAATTTGCAAACTAGACCAAAAAGCCGGAAATGGGCTTGTACGATTCCCTGCTGAACGATTACGAGGAAGGCCTGCTGAGTGCCGATTTAGATGCCTTCTTTGATAAAATTCGCACCGCAGTCGTACCTCTGCTCCAAAAGGTTGTGGCACAAAATGACCGCATCGACAAGACTTATAATTATTGGCAGTATCCGGCAGACAAACAGCGTAAATTTTGTAATTTCTTAGCCGAATACATCGGCTTTGATTTTGACAAGGGTGTCATTGCAGAAAGCGCACATCCTTTTACTACAAACCTGCACAATCACGATGTCCGCATTACCAACCACATTTATGAAAACAATCTGGAAAGTGCTATTTTCTCGGTAATACACGAGGGCGGACACGCACTCTATGAAATGGGAGTAGCGGATGAGCTGACGATGACTCCGGCTGCCGCCATTTCCATGGGAATGCACGAATCCCAGTCCCGCTTTTACGAAAACGTCATCGGACGCAGCGAAGCATTCTGGCAGCCGCTTTACGGTAAGCTGCAGGAGCTGTTTTCGGAACAGTTAAAGGAAATTCCTCTCCGCCAATTCATTCTCAGCATCAACAAGGCTGCACCGGGACTGATACGCACCGAGGCTGACGAGCTGACATACCCGCTTCACATTATGGTACGCTATGAAATCGAAAAGCTGCTGATGGATGACAAGATTACGGTTGACGAATTACCAAAGATTTGGAACGAAAAATATCAGGAATATCTTGGTGTTACCCCATCCACCGATGCGGAGGGTGTATTGCAGGATGTCCACTGGTCCGGCGGTATGATTGGCTATTTCCCATCTTATGCAATCGGAAACGCTGTGGCTGCCCAGATTTATGCTTTTATGAAAAACGAAGTGGCAATCGACGACTGCTTAAGCTCAGGCAACCTTGCTCCGATTCGTGAATATCTTAAGAATCACATTCACCAGTATGCCGGTACCAAGACCATGAATGAAATCCTGACCGAGCTTACCGGAGAGCCGTTGAATGCAGATTACTATATCGCTTATTTGACGGAAAAATATACAAAGCTTTATCTTAATGAAAAGTAAGCTACAAACAATTTTCTCAAAAAATAAAGTTCTTTAAAACGAACTGCCGCCCCGGTCTTTGTGCCGGGACGGCAGTTTTATCATACTCTATTTTTTTTACAGCGGAATATTACCATGCTTCTTATATACAACCTCTACTTCCTTATTCTGAAGCATATCCAGTGCTGCCAACAGACGGTCTCTCGTCTCATCCGGACGAATAACCTCATCCACATATCCTCTTGCAGCTGCAATATAAGGATTCATAAACTGCTCGTCGTATTCTGCCTTTAACTGCTGCTGTAAGGTCTTCTGGTCCTCTGCACTCTTTAAGGAATCCTTGAAGATAATATTTACCGCACCATCTGCACCCATTACTGCGATTTCAGCGATTGGCCATGCAAATACCATATCGGCACCCATATCCTTACTGTTCATCGCAATGTATGCACCACCGTATGCCTTTCTCATAATCAGAGAAATCTTCGGCACCGTTGCCTCTGCATATGCGTAGAGAATTTTTGCACCATGGCGGATGATACCCTTTTGCTCCTGGTCGGTTCCCGGGAAGAATGCCGGTACGTCAATCAGCGTAATCAACGGAATCTCAAAGCAGTCACAGAAACGAATAAATCTTGCAATCTTATCGGATGCATTGTAATCCAGGGAACCGGAAAGTACCAATGGCTGATTGGCAATGATACCAACGCTCTTTCCCTTCATACGCGCAAAACCAACGACTGCATTCTTTGCAAATTCTGCATGTACCTCAAAGAAGCTGTTCTCATCCACCAATGCCTCGATAATCGGCTTTACATCGTATGCCTTCTTGGTATTATCCGGTACCAAAGCCTCAATGTCCTTGAGTGGATTCTTATTGCTTCTTACAAATCTCTTTAATACTCCACCGGTTGCCGGTGTCTCTTCCATACCTTCCATCGGCTTGGAATTATCCGGAAGATACTCCAACAAATCACAAGCCTGATCCATACAGGACTTTTCATCCGGACAGGAGAAATGTGCTACACCGCTAATCTTTGTGTGAATCTGGTCACCACCAAGCTCCTCCATCGTTACCTGCTCGCTGGTTACTGCCTTTACTACCTTCGGACCGGTCAGGAACATCGTACTGGTCTTTTCTACCATGAATACAAAATCACAAAGTGCCGGAGAATAGCATGCACCACCGGAGCAAGGTCCCATCATCAGCGAAATCTGCGGAATCACACCGGAAGCCTTCGTATGACGCAGGAACATTGCACTATAACCGCTCAGAGAGGAAATACCCTCCTCGATACGCGCTCCGCCGCTGTCATACATAAAGATAATCGGTGCCTTTACCATGTATGCCATATCCTGAATCTTGCAGATTTTCTTTGCATGGTACTCACCTAAGGTACCACCGATTACCGTAAAGTCCTCGGATGCAATAAATACCAGTCTGCCGCGAATCTTACCATAGCCGGTTACTACACCGTCACCCGGTACACGCTTCTCCTTCAGGTTGAAGTCATCGATTCTGGATTCGATTAAGTCATTTACCTCCACGAAGGTACCCTTATCGAAAATATAATCAATACGTTCACGCGCTGTCATCTTGCCCTTCTTGTGCTGGCGTTCGATTCTCTTCTCACCGCCGCCCTGCTTGGCAAGTCCACGTCTGCGCTCTAACTCATCGATTGCGTCTTTCCACAACATTTCACATTCCTCCATATTTCCTATAGTCTAACCTACTAGACATTATTCACTCAAATCCGAAGTACAATTCGGACATTTGGTTGCTGCGATATTGATTTCCGACATACAGTGCGGACACTTCTTGGTGGTCGGCGCTGCCGGTGCCGGAGCATCCTTCTGTCTCAGCTTATTCATGCCCTTTACAATAAGAAATACAACAAATGCCATAATGATAAAATTCAATACGCCCGAAAGAAACATACCGAAATTAACCGTAGCCACACCGGCCTCCTGTGCCAGCGCTATTGTTTCATATTTCTTACCGTCCAAAGCTATAAACCAGTTGGTAAAATCCAACTTTCCGGTAAATAAGCTTAAAATAGGCATAATGATGTCGTTTACTAAGGACGATACCAAGGAATTGAACGCACCACCGATGATAACACCGACTGCCAAATCCATCATATTTCCCTTAATCGCAAATTTTTTGAACTCTTTTAGCATAATTGCTCCTCCTTTGCTTTAATCAAACCTCATTATAATTATTTTTACACCAAAACGCAAGTTAATCTTGCATAATTCTTTGAAACACGTTACTATTATCTTTGTGATACAATTAAACTTTAAGAAAAGAGGTAACGAATATGAAGCTTTGGGGAGGACGTTTTACCAAGGAAACCAACCAGCTTGTACATAATTTTAATGCATCCCTTTCGTTTGACCAAAAATTTTACGATCAGGACATCCGCGGCAGCATCGCTCATGTCACAATGTTAGCAAAGCAGGGTATCTTAACCGATACCGAACGCGACGAAATCATCGCCGGTCTGAAGGGAATTCTCGCCGACATTGAAAACGGCACTCTTGCCTTTGATGCCGAGTCGGAAGACATTCACAGCTTCGTTGAGGCTCACTTGATTGAGCGCATCGGCGATACCGGTAAGAAGCTGCACACCGGACGCAGCCGCAATGATCAGGTTGCACTGGATATGAAGCTTTATACCAGAGATGAGATTGTAGAGCTGAATCAGCTGTTAAAGACTTTAATGGAAGAGTTATACAAGATTATTTCGACCAATACAGAGACCTTTATGCCGGGCTTTACCCATCTGCAGAAGGCTCAGCCGGTCAGCCTCTCCCATCATCTGTCCGCATATTTCGAGATGTTCAAGCGTGACCGCAGCCGCCTGTGCGACATTTATGAGCGCATGAATTACTGTCCGTTAGGCTCCGGTGCCTTAGCCGGCACGACCTATCCGCTTGACCGCGCTTATACCGCATCTTTGCTGGATTTTGCAGGTCCGACCTTAAATAGTATGGATTCCGTATCCGACCGCGATTATATCATCGAGCTGCTTTCCGCATTATCTACCGTAATGATGCACTTGAGCCGCTTCTGCGAGGAAATCATCATCTGGAATACCAATGAATACCGCTTCGTAGATATTGACGATGCATATTCCACCGGCAGCAGTATCATGCCGCAGAAGAAGAATCCGGATATCGCTGAGCTGATTCGCGGTAAGACCGGACGTGTCTACGGCGCTCTGATTTCGATTCTTACGACAATGAAGGGTCTGCCGCTTGCCTACAATAAGGACATGCAGGAGGACAAGGAGTTTACCTTCGATGCGATTGATACCGTAAAGGGCTGTATCGCACTGTTTACCGGTATGCTCTCAACCATGAAGTTCAACAATGAGGTAATGGAGGCCAGCGCAAAGAACGGCTTTACCAATGCTACTGACGCGGCAGACTATTTGGTAAATCATGGCGTACCGTTCCGTGATGCGCATGGTATCATCGGCCAGCTCGTACTGACCTGCATTGATAAGGATTGTTCTCTGGATGAGCTTCCGCTTTCCGAATATCAGGCTATCTGCCCTGCCTTCGGTGAGGATATCTATGAGGCAATCAGCATGAAGACCTGTGTCGAGAAGCGCAATACCATCGGTGCTCCGGGCGTACAGGCAATGAAAGAGGTTATTGAGTGCTACCGCGAGTATCTGGATACTCCGAATGTATGCGATACCAAGCAGAATTAAGAAAAAGAAGTTGCAACACCAACTACTTTTACTTGCATTTTGAAACAACAGGGTATATAATATCTGCAACAATTGAACAGTTGGGGAGCTTGTATGACAGGCTGAGAGGAAGGTATGACCTTCGACCCATAAACCTGATTTGGATAATGCCAACGTAGGGATGACTGAGGATACAAGGATTTTTTTTGTGAGAAGTTACCGTAATGGCAGCTTCTCACTTTTTTTGTTTCCAAAGAGACAAAACCCTCCTTGAGA
>JAFTQM010000079.1 GCA_017462755.1 Lachnospiraceae bacterium
AGTAATGCTTTCCCTGGAATTTTCCCTGCAAGCATTCCAAAATCTGCTGCTCATAAAATTCTTCCCAGTGCCAGACCGGAGCTGTCAGATAGGTATGCGGAAACTCTTCGCTATTGTCCATATTGTAGCCAATCGTCCAAACTCCCCGTGTCTCTGCTTCCGCAAACGGTTTTAGAGAATCCATATGTGCCGCCAAAACATCAATATCGTATGCATCCAGCAATTCTTTCGTTGCTCCGGCATTTTCTTCATCATCTACCCACGAATCACTCCACTTCACATAAATCGTCGCATCCGGATTGACTGCACGCACACCCAGCGCAAATGCATTGAGTCCGCGATTTACCTCCGAAATCGGAAACGCAGCAACATATCCGATTTTGTTCGTTTCCGTTTGCAGCCCCGCCACAATTCCGCTCAAATAACGTATCTGATAAATTCTTCCGAAATAAGTAGCCAAATTGTCAAGATTATTTACACCGGTTGCATGAAAAAAATAAATCTCCGGATGCTTTTGGGCTGCCTGAAGCATCCATTCGCCAAAGCCAAAGGAATTGGCAATCACAATCTCGCACCCTTCGTTAATCAATGCTTCTATTGTTTTTCCGCAATCCTCTGTTTCCGGTACATTTTCCCGATATAATACACTCAAATTCAGTGCCTCTGCTGTCTTCTTCAGTCCCTCATAATGAGACTGGCTGTAATTCATATCATCTTTACTGCCGTTCAGCAAAAAGCCAACCTTGGTCCGTTCCTTCGTTACATCGGTATTCTCTCGCTTTCCCCGAATCAGAAAAATTCCTCCGACTACAATAAGCATCATAACCGTAATAATGATTATAAATTTTTTCATATGTACCCCCTCATTTGAAAAGACGGTTTATTTTCTTCTATTTTATCATAAAACAAAGAAAAATGGAATAAAATTTATAATAAAAACGGTACCACTTTAACGTAGTACCGTTTTAACCTATTATTTATTCAATACAACCCGCTCCAAGGTCGCACGTATTGCTCCCGGACCGACATTCAATTCATTAAAGAATGCAGTAATCTTCGGTGCCAAGCCCTCTTTTACCAAATCTACTCCAAACACATCCTCACGGGATAAGATATGACAAAATGCATTGTCCGCTGCCTGCGTACCAAAGGAAATATTCTGCATCGCAGCCTGCAGCTCATGCAGCATTGGGTCCGTGCTCGGCGTAAACGGCTTTCCCTCGTCATTGATTCCAAGCAAATAACGCAGATATCCTGCAAGTACCAGCGGAATCAGAGTCAGACCGTCCAACTTCTTTCCAAACGACAGATACGCCTTTAAGGTTTCGCCAAATCGAATCGGCAGCTTCTGCGAGGTATCCGTTGCAATTCGTTGCGGCGTATCCGGCATAAACACATTCGGAAGTCGCTTAGTAAGCACTGCATGAATAAACTCCTCCGGTGCGAGGATACCCGGATGTACAACAACCGGCATTCCTTCTTCATAGCCCATGCGGGTAACCAATGTTCGCAGTGCTTCATCCTCCATTTCTTCGTGAATGGTATGATAAGACATCAGACATCCAAAGATTGCCAACGCTGTATGTAATGGATTCAGACAGGTACACACCTTCATTTTTTCTACCTTATCTACGGTTTCCCGATTGGTATAGTAGATACCGCCCTGATCCAACGGAAGCTTCCCGTTCGGAAAGGCATCTTCAATGACCAGATATTCCGTTTCCTCCGCATTGACAAACGGCGCCGTATAGGTATTTCGATTCGTAATAATCAGCTGATTATCTTCAAACTCATCGGTTTGCAGCATCTTCTGTACCGCAGCATCCGGCCGCGGAGTAATCTTATCAATCATACTCCAAGGGAAGCTGACCTTGGAAGAATCATTCACGTAATTTTCAAAATCCGCATCCATCAGTCCTCTGCTGCACCACTCCCTCGCATAAGCAGTAATTGCCGCCTTCAGCTTGTCGCCATTGTGTGAGCAGTTATCCATGCTGACCATAGCAAGCGGTGCTGCCCCTGTCTGATAACGGGCATACAAAAGCTTGGTCAATTTACCCATCAAATGCTTCGGCCAAAGCGCATCCGCTGCCATATCCGCCTGTACCACCGGAAGATAACCTCCTTCCTGCGCCATGATGCTGTAGCCCTTTTCCGTAATGGTAAAGCTGACCATCTTTAAGGACGAATTGGTAAAGATTTCTTCCAAACGCTGCATATCGGCAGCATTGTTTTCATCTGCAGTCAGAGATTCTGCCACACTTCCGATGACCCTTTTCGATATACTTCCATCCGCCTTCAATACAACCAAAAGGCTCAGGTTGTCATACGGCTGATAGGCCTTCTCAATAATCTCATAATCAAAGCCCTCGCAAACCACAACACCCTTTGAGACCTTGCCCTGATTCAACAGCTCCTGCAGAACCGCCGCCGGAAACGCACGAAAAATATTGCCGGCTCCAAAATGAATCCACTCCGGTGCTTCCTTGGTCGCAGCAACCATTGCTTCTCTGTCATACCGATACAGCTCATATCTCTTACGTTCAAACAACACACGATTCTCTGCCTGCTTCAGTTCTGTCAGTCTCATTCTTTCCCTGCCTTTCCGATTGCTTCCCACAATCCGTTGATATATGCCACACCTAAGGCTCTGTCATACAAGCCGTAGCCCGGTCTTGCCTGCTCCCCCCAAATCATACGTCCGTGATCCGGTCTGGTCACACCGTCAAAGCCGATTTCATACAATGCCTTCATAATCTCATACATATCAAAATTGCCATCCGAGGACAAATGAGAGCTTTCATGGAAGAAATCCGGTGTCTCGTACTTAATATTGCGAATGTGCGCAAAATGAATACGAGGTGCAATCTTCGGATTGCGGATAATCTTCGGCAAATCATTCTCAAGATTGCTGCCCAAGGAACCCGTGCAAAGCGTAAAGCCGTTGTAAATGCTTGGATTCAACTCCGCAATCTTCTCCAGTGCAGCCTCACTGGTTACAATACGCGGCAGTCCGAATACATTCCACGCCGGGTCATCCGGGTGTACTGCCATCTTAATCTGATACTTCTCGCAGGTCGGCATAATCGCATCCAGAAAATATTTATAATTCTCAAGCAGACGCTCTGCCGTCATGCCCTCATACTTTTCAAACAAATCCTTGATTTCATCCTTGCGGTTTGGCTCCCAGCCCGGCAGAATAAAGCCGCCGCTGGCTCCCTCAATACGGGCAAACATATCCTCCGGCTTAATACCCTCGATTACCTTCTTATCGTATGCCAATGCATTCGAGCCGTCCGGTAACGGAAAGGCCAAATCAGTTCTCGTCCAGTCAAAAATCGGCATAAAATTATAACATACCAGATGAATTCCTGCCTTACCCACACTCTCAAGCGAGGTAATATAATTAGCAATCAGCTGGTCTCTTGTCGGTGCTCCCAGCTTGATATCCTCATGAATATTAATACTTTCAATACCAAGCAGCTTGAGTCCTGCTGCCTCTACCTCATCCTTTAATGCCTTTACCTGCTCATATGGCCAAGGCTCGCCTGCCGGAAGCTCATGCAATGCAGAAATAACACCGGTCACTCCCGGAATCTGTCTAATCTGCTCCAGCGTTACACTGTCCTGATTTTTACCATACCAACGAAGTGTCATATCCATAAGTTTTGCCCTCTTTTCTGCGTGTCTCACGCGTATTTAATAAATTGTTCTACCCTTCTCGTCCGGAATCCCGGAAATGCGATAATAATATGTATTGATGCGGTCACGCCATTCCTTGGAATGATCCGACTGCAGCTTAAAGCGTTCGTAGATTCTTGCATATACTTCCGGCTCCAAACGCTCCTTTAATGCTCTGAACTGTTCCAGCATCTGCTGCGCTTTCATCGCCCCTTCAAAGTGACTGTCATAAATATGCTGAATCAGCGTCTTACCTGTTTTTAACTTCCAAGTATATGGTACATGATGGAAAAACAGCAACAGCTCTTCCGGACAAGTTTCCATGGATTCATACATCGAAGCATTCGGTTCGTTGTACTGCATGGTATAACCGGTTCCCTTCATCGTGCGGTCCACACCCATTCCTTTGCAATCCGAACGGTGATAGGTACCCCAGCGATCATATTCATAGCCATCCACGTTCGGACCGTAATGATGGTTCGGATTGACCATCCAGCCAATGCCTAGCGGTGAAGTATAGCTTTCATAAATCGGCCAGGACTCCATCAAAAGCTGCAGCATAATCTTATGCACCTCGGTATCAGAGCCATAAGTACAACGAATCCACTCCGAAGCAATCTCCTCTGACGTAAGCTCCGTATCATACGCCAGTCGTCCGAAGCCGTAAAAATTCGCCGCCGCCATATCATGTCCGGTCCAGTTCTCATCATTGCCGGTGTTTGCAACCGCTGCCATACCACAATGCTTCTGTCCGTAAAAACGTCCGCTGACAATATCCGCTACCGTATCCGCTGCCGCACCGTCACTGCCGCCGGCATAGGTCTTAAACTGCAGCACTTCCTTCCACATCGGCACCAGATAGCATAAATGCTTTTGCTGTCCGGTATATTCCTGCGCCGCCTGCACCTCCAACATCTGATTGGTCTGACGCAAGCCGGAAAACAACGGCGACACTGCCTCGCGCACCTGAAAATCCATTGGACCATTCTTTATCTGTAATATCACATTGTCTAAAAACTTACCGTCCAACGGCATAAAATTATCATAGCCTGCTCTTGCCCGGTCGGTCTTATAATCTCTCCAATCCTGTGTACAATTATATACAAAGCATCTCCAGATAATCAATCCGCCATATGGAGCCACGGCTTCTGCCAGCATATTGGCTCCATCCGCATGATTTCTGCCATAGGTAAACGGTCCCGGACGTCCTTCCGAATCCGCCTTTACCAAAAAACCGCCAAAATCCGGAATCGCATCATAGACCTCCTGCATCTTCTTTTTCCAAAAAGCACGCACCTTATCATCCAGCGGGTCACACAGATTCAAACCGCCAAGCTCCATCGGCGCCGCAAAGTTTAAGCTCAAAAACAGCTTCACTCCATATTCTGCAAAAATAGCTGCCATCTGCTTTAATCCATTAAAATATCGCTCCGTAATCAGCCAGGTTGCTGCCTGCTTTACATTGACGTTATTGATTACCGTCGCATTGATACCGACAGACGCCAGCAACCGGGCATATTCCCGCGTCCGCTCATTTACAATCATCTCATCCTTCGCAAAGAAGAAGGAATTGCCGGAATAACCACGCTCAATGCTGCCATCCATATTGTCCCAATGATTCAGCATACGCAACGGATTGGACGGACTCTTTACCAATGCTTCCTTTCCGTGGCATACCTTAGAAAGCAGCGGCGATTCCGTCTGAATCAGCCGAATCAGCTCAAACACTCCGTAAAGCAAGCCATTGGCATCGCTTCCGCAGATAATCAGTCCTGCCTCCTGCAAGGAAATGGTATATCCTCCCGGCACCTTCGTCTGCGCATATGCTGCGTTATCATGAAGTAAAAACAGCGCATTTCGGTTATCTTTTTGCAATGCCGTCTGCATTTCCGCAATATTTGCTATACACTGCAGCTTAATTTTTAAAAGTTCTTTGACTGCCAAACACAATTCCTTCGCCGCAGTTTCTGCGACAACGCAATCATTTTGCACATAAATCGTATCAAACGGAAAACGAATTTGTTCTACTTGCCGATAATTCAGCCATGCTTTCGTATACTCCAACGTTCTTTCCTCCCTCTCCTTTGCGGAAAATCCAATTTTCCAAAGCAATCTATAGCTATCAAATCTTGCTAATTGCATTATAGTAGAGTTCAAAAAAGAATACTATCCGTTTATTGCGAAGTATTTATCAAATCTTGTCAGCTTCCCGTTAGACTGTGCTTAATAATCAAATCCGATTCTTCCACGGATTTCTTCCATGATATTCTCCACCATGTCTAAGACATCCTCTGCTACACCGCATTTTTCAAAGCGTTCTTCCATCGCTTCCTCACTAAAGGAGCTTAACCACTCAAGCAAGTCCTCAAAGCCTTCACAAATCATCTGCTGTTCCTTCGCCGGTCTTGCAACCTTACCCGCCTTTTCCTTTGCAAAATTCAGAGTAACGGTTCCGTATTTCGTGTCATCCTCAAATAAGGAGAGGTCCACCGTCCACAGATTCTTCTTAACGTTTGTCTTTGCTTCCAGAATAATGCCCTCCATGTCCTCCTGCAGACAAATTCGGAAAGTACCATGCAACAAGCCATCTTCTAAATCAGCCAAATTCCAGTCTTCAATTACCAGTTCAAACGGCTCGGCTTCCTCTGAATAACCATCTGTAGCATATTCATAGTTATAAACTAACTCTGCGTCCAGCTTATTACCCGAGATGGTTCCGGTTCCGGAAAGCTCACGCAATGACTCATATTCATAATACCCCGAACGTGTCATCTCTGCCGAAAGCTTCAGACCAACCTCTTTACCGTCGCGTGCCATAAGCATAGAGAACAGATAATTGGTATTATAATCATTCTCCTCTTCATAACCGAAGGTTCTGCCGACTACCGTTCCCTTATTATCTACCCAAAGACAATATTCAAATTCTTCTTCAAACTCAATATCCTCAATCTCTTCTTCCAATTCATCCAATGCTTCGTAGAACTGCGTATCAATTTCTGCGAACTCTTCAAAATCCTCCAGTTCGTCCAATTCCGCCAATACATCTGCTTTCTTCGCCAGCTCCTTTAACAGCTGTTTGACTTCTTTATCCTCTCTTAACGCAGCCAGGACAGCCTCAGCCATATCTTTTACGCAGTCCTCGTCAATTTCTGCCCGAATTAGAGTACACTCTTGGGAT
>JAFTQM010000080.1 GCA_017462755.1 Lachnospiraceae bacterium
TGATTGCGCGCTCTACGGCTTCCTCTGTTGGTAATATTGTATCATATTTTCGAACTCTGTCCACATATTTTGCGTAATCAGAAAGCATTTTGCAGCGTTCCATGATTTCGCGATTCATGCCATAATTGATGTTTAAAACATCCACGACCAACTCGAGCTTTGGCCTCTCCTCCGTCTTGACATACGCATCCGACAAACAAAGCGTACTCTTTTCTGCTTCCTGTGCTGTTCCGTTATAGAATACGACAAAGCGCGGTAGAAAACTTCTTAGAACTCGCCGGACGGCGATAAGATTATTAGAACTATCTTTTTATTTAACGAAGTACTTCTGCTTTATTCTATCAAGAGTATATGCTGAAATCAAGCCATTTTCATTCATAGACTTGTAGAAAAAAGCACAGATTCTTTGTATAATTTTACAGCATTTTATTAATATAAAACAGACTGCAAATCTCTTCTTTCCGATGATTCACAGCCTGTCTTTGTACTCCGGTCTTTTTCTTATTTTCCTTTACTTCACCAGCAGATACACCAGATATACCGCATAAGCTACCAACATAATAATGCCCCACGGACGGGTCAGCTTGCGCTTCTTAAACACCGATATCCAAAGCAGTATGCCTGCGGCGATTGCTACAATACCGTCAATAATAAAGCCTGCCTCATAGGTAACCGGGATAATCACCGCGGAAAGTCCAAGGATAAACAAAATATTGAAGATATTACTACCGACGATATTACCAATCGCAATATCTGCATTACCTTTTCTCGCTGCCGTCACGGAGGTTACCAGCTCCGGCAGAGAGGTACCAAGTGCTACAATTGTCAAACCGATAAAACGCTCACTCATGCCAAGAATTTCAGCAATTTTCGTTGCACTGTCTACCGTGATATCACTGCCAACCACGATTACCACGCCACCAATCAGCAAACCGAGAAGCAACTGCCAGGCAGGCTTTTCCTGTTCTGCCTTCTCTTCCTTATTCTTTCTTGCCATTACAAACAGGTATGCCAGATACGTCACAAAGAGTACCAACAAAATCACACCCTCTACGCGGGATACCTGCTCTCCGCTCATACCCATGACAATCAGCACTACCGTAATTACAATCATAAATGGTATCTCAATAAACAGCGTCGATTTCTGAATTGCTACCGCTACAATGACTGCAGTAATACCACGGATAATCAGAATATTCAGGATATTACTTCCTACTACATTACCAACGGCAATGTCCGCATTGCCCTTCAGCGAAGCATTGATACTAACTGCGGCCTCCGGCGCACTCGTACCCATTGCTACAATCGTCAAACCAACGACTAGCTGCGGAATTCCCATCTTTCTGGCAATACCGGATGCTCCGTCTACAAACCAGTCTGCCCCCTTTACTAGCATCAAAAATCCAACCGCTAATAATAAAATCTGTAAAAATATCATATGTTTCTTCCTTTCCTAGTGTTCTACAAATGCAATCTTTACCATCTCATTTGAAATATTCAGTGCATGATCTCCGATTCGTTCAAAATCCGTCAGCATCTCTGAGAACAAGATGCTTCCTTCATCCGAGCAGGAGCCCTTTTGGATACGCTCCAGCATATTGTTACGGTATTCCTCCGTAATATCATCAATCCGCTGCTCCATGCACGCCACCTTTTCATGCCAGTCGATTACGTCCTCCGGTGTCTTAAACAACAATTCAAACAATTCATCGCAAACACTCTGTAATTCTCTGATTTCCTGCTTAGCCATATCCGAAAAACGAATCTGCTTTTCCTGAATCATATTTGAATAGCCTGCGATATTCATTGCATGGTCACTTACTCGCTCAATATTGCTTGTAATCGCGTAATAGGCGTTGAACACCTTACTACCGCTGACAGTTGATTCATGCGTCATAACCGTCGTAATATACTTTGCGATTTCCTTGTTCAGATAATCTACATAATCCTCGCTCTTCTCTATCTCTCCTAACAGCTTGGTATCTCCGGCATAGAACACATCAAATGCACTGTGCACATTGCCCCTTGCCATCGAGAGCATACGCATCAGCTCCTTTTTGGTTGCTTCCATGCTGATTGCCGTCGTTCCAAACTTCTCAGTATTGATTGGATGGATATGTACCAAACAATGTACATCCTTATCCTCTTCCTTGCCCTGCTTATCCTTCAAAATCAGTTCAGCCAGCTTTGGCAGGAATGTACCGATTGGAATCAGCAGAAGGGTCGTCGCAATATTAAAGAGCGTATGCAGATTTGCAATCTGCGCCGGCGCATTGTTCGGTGTCCATCCCTGTACCCAGGAAATCAGTGGTGTTATCAGTGACAGGGTCGTAAATACAATCGTTCCGAAAATATTAAACGAAATATGAATAATCGTTGTTCTCTTTGCATTACGACTGGTTCCAATCGAAGCCAGCAATGCAGTCACACAGGTTCCGATGTTCTGGCCAAACAATACGAATGCCGCACTGTTCAAGCCAATCGCACCACTCTTAGCCAACTCCTGCAAAATACCGACCGATGCCGAGGAGGACTGAATGATTGCCGTAAATACCAAACCTGCCAGAATACCAAGCACCGGATTTTCAAATTTCGTCAACAGGTCTACAAAGCTTTCAATCTCTGCCAATGGTTTCATCGCAGAACCCATCATATCCATACCAATGAACAGGATACCAAGACCTGCTAAAATATTACCGATATGATGCAGCTTTTCATTCTTTAAGAATACTACCACCGCCACACCTACAAAGGCAATAAACGGTGCCAGTGCACCGACATCCAGCGCAATCAGCTGACCGGTAATCGTCGTACCGATATTGGCACCCATGATAATCCAGACTGCCTGACGCAGTGTCATCATACCCGAATTTACAAAACCAACTACCATAACCGTCGTTGCAGAAGATGACTGAATAATCGCTGTAATTACCGCACCGACCAAAACGCCCAGAATACGATTCGAGGTCAGCTTTTCCAAGATTCGCTTCATTTTATTTCCGGCAGCAGCCTCCAAACCATCACTCATCATCTGCATACCATACAGAAACAGTGCGAGACCACCAAGCAGTCCCATAATATTTGTCATTGTCATTCGTTTATCCTCTCTACTTTTATAATATTGGTATTTCCGCTCTTACCATTCATCTGTCCTGCCGTCAAGACTACATTATCGTCCTTTTCCAGCCCAAACACACGCTTAGCTACTTTCATCGCATTGTAAAACATAACTTCTACGGAGTAAAACTCTTCACACAAAACCGGCGTTACACCCCAGCTCATGTTTAACTTCCGCCACACCTTCTCCGAGGTTGTCATACCGATAATATCCACAGGACAACGGAATCGGCTTACCATTCGCGCGGTACGACCGCTGATGGAGCTTACGACAATACATTTTGCCTTCACATCAATCGCCATCGAACAGGTCGAATGAGACACCGCATCCAGATTATTCTCAATCTCAAACTCCGCATTCTTAAAGCGTCTGGCATAATGAATCTGCTTCTCTGTAAACTCTACGGTCTCCACCATGTTCTTCACTGCCGCGATTGGGTATTTTCCGCTTGCCGTTTCTCCGGACAGCATCACCGCAGAGGTTCCGTCGTATACCGCATTTGCCACATCCGACAATTCCGCTCTGGTTGGTCTCGGATTGTGAATCATGGACTCTAACATCTCCGTCGCAGTGATGACTCTTGTACCAAGCATACGACATTTGTTAATCAGATATTTCTGAATCGACGGTACTTCAATTGCCGGAATCTCAACACCCAAATCACCTCTGGCAATCATAATACCGTCAGCAATCTCACAGATTTCCTCGATATTATCAACGCCCGGACGATTCTCAATCTTTGCCACAATATCAATATCTCGGCCACCATTCTCGTTCAAGAATTCCCGCAGCTCTCTGACATCTTCCTTGCGCGATACAAAGGATGCCGCCACAAAATCAATTCCGTTTTGAATACCAAACAGCAAATCTGCCTTATCCTGTTCGCTCAAGAAAATTTGCTGCATTACCTTATTTGGAAAATTCATGCTCTTACGGTCTGAAAGCTCACCACCTGCCAGTACCGTACAAATCGCATCCCGCTCCGTCAATTCTTCTACGCGGAAGCTGACCAGTCCGTTGTTTACCAAAATGGTATCGCCCACGGATAAATGCTCAATCATATAGCTATAATTAACTCCGACTCGCGTCTCATTTCCAACAATATCATCAATCGTAAAGGTAAAGGTATCTCCCTCCGAAAGCATGATTTTTTTATTCTCAAAGGTCTTAATGCGATATTCCGGTCCCTTCGTATCCAGCATAATCGCAATCGGAAGATTCAGCTCCTTCCGAACCTTTTTTATCAACTCCATCTTTCGTCCATGCTCTTCATGACTTCCATGTGAAAAATTTAATCTTGCTACATTCATTCCCGCCAGACACATCTCACTCAGCGTTTCCTCATTTTCACATGCCGGCCCGATAGTACAAATCAATTTTGTCTTTCTCAATTTTCTATTGCTCCTTCCACTTTGCTTTCCTTGTTTCCTGAATCAGAAGCATCCCTCTTTTCAAGCCCATCCTGTTCCAGATACCATGAAAGAATCGTTGCTGCAACTGCAACCACAATCATAACTCCAAGATATATTTTTTCAAACATAATTTCCTTTCCTGTAATACCACCGTATTTTAGGAAACGCAAAATAAGCCTCCAGTCCATACTGCAGCACCATGTCAAACCATTGATTTTGGGGTACACAAAGAAACCTATGTCACCATAGGCGAATAAAGAAAATTAGAATTCAAAATCATTTTTTACCATCTTGATTATGGATATAATTCAGGACAACGGTCTTACTGTATAAATCCGGTGATTCTACCGAATCTGCCGTTGTATAGAATGTAGAAAACGGATTCGAAACACTCTCCTGACACAAATAGTCCAAAGAAAATCTCGTATTCGTTTTAGACGAAGTCCTGCCGGTAATCCGCTCGATACCAGATTCCCTGCGACTGTCTAACATAGCTGTCGTACAGGAATCCGGCTCTGAAATTTCAGATTCTGCCGGACCAATCAAAGTAACCCGGTGATTCGTTGTCATGCACGCAAAATAAGGGTCTACCTTTGGACTGTCCATGTAGATTCCCATCATAACTAAAAACATAATTAATAATTGGCATAAGATTGTTTTTCTTTTTGCTCGCATAACAGAACACCTCGCCCGCAAATTATACCACAAAGCCCAGCGCAGAATCAATACAATTTCTCAATTTTACAAAGACTTTACATTCCTCCTCTCCGCAAAACACTAAGGGACTTTGTAACAGCTTACGCAGTAGTACCATTCTCAAAGTCCCCCTTTTCCTATTCCCTTGTTATACCGTTCCCTCTGCTTCTTTTTACTTTACCGTAACAATTAACGTATCGTACCCCAACTTCTTTAACTTCTCCTCCGATTGCCTTGCACGCGCTGCTGTATCGTAATAACCTGTACGGACTGCATAAAAATCCTTATATAACTGAATGATTGCCGGATATCCCTGTCGTTCCAGCTGACGCTTCATATTCGCTGCATTCTGATATACGCGGAACAAACCGGTCTGAACCTGATAAAACGGCTCCTGCTCCTCCGGCTCCCCACCGCACTGCATCATACAGCGCCAGAAACAAGGAGAACGTCTGGCACCTTCAGCAGCATCTTCCATCACATTCTCTTTCTCTTCTGCGGCGTCCTCTGTCATTTCTTCCGTCACCACTCCGGTATTCATACGCGGATTCGTCACATTTGGTTCCGGAACCGGCACGGTCATGCTCCGTTCCCACACCGCACTTTCCTCCTGTCTGTTATACTCCGGAATCATCTGTTGCACTGCAGCACCTTCTGCTGCAGAAGGAATTGTTCTTGGTATCATCCCTTCATTTCCCATTATCAATCCGTTTGCTACCAGCGTATTATAGATTGCATATGCGATTGCACCCGCCATCTCATCAAAGCTCTCATCAAAGATTGCATTGTCCTTTTCCGTGTCAATAAAACCAACCTCTACCAGCAAAGACGGCATCTCCGTACGGCGCAGTACCGCCAAATCACGTCGGACTTCCGTTCCGACATTCTTAAACCCCACTTCCTCCAACGCTTCATTGATGGCATCTGCCATTTCCTTTTTGATTCCACTCTCATCAAAAATTAAAGTCTGCACACCCTCGTAACGATTGTTATAGGTGCTGGCGTTGCGATGAATCGAAACAAACAAATCTGCACCCGCTTCATTTGCAATCTGTGCCTTTCGAAGCGGAGAATCATACACATCCTCTACTCTGGTATAACCCACATTGACACCAAGCCCCTGTAAAATCTCGCCCACTGCCAGTGTCAGCTTCAGATTGTCATCCTTTTCTTTCCTGCCATAACCGGTCGCTCCGGCATCGTAGCCGCCATGTCCTGCATCCAGATATACTGTATAAGCCATAAAACTACCCTATCATTCTTTGTTGATACAGCATATGCAAAAGAGGCGCAAAATGCGCCTCTTATATCGTATAATATTTTTGTATGCCTCAAAAACTCAAGCATCCTCTTTCTATTTTTTCATAAATCCCTTTACATATTTCTGGTAAACAGGAACGTACCAACACCGACCGCAATTGTCAGATTCAACGAATCCACATCCGGCGATTGCGGAATGATAATGCTTGTACCGGCATCCAAATACGAATCCGGCAATCCGGTAGCTTCATTTCCAAACACCAGCGCAAAATGCTTTGGCTTCGGGCAATCCTCTACAGTCAGCTGACGCTTTGCGTTCAGCATGAATGTAAAGACTTCCTGCTCTTTATTTGCGGCACGATATTCCTCATAGCTGTCAAAATATTGGTGACGCAACCGAAACAACGCCCCCATCGAGGAACGCACCACCTTCGGATTAAACACATCCACCGCCGGACTGATAAAAGCAATGTCATAAATTCCAAAGCCGACTGCCGTCCGTAATATCGTTCCCATGTTACCCATATTGCTCGGATTAACCAGAACAATCTGTGATTTGGACGCATCTAACGTCTCTTCATATTTTTCGAATACACCGATTACAAATACATTTTCCTTGTCCGAAAGCCGCGCAATCACCTTGTCATTTGTCCGCAATGGTATCCGGTGCTTTCCGCACAGCTCCTGCAACACCGCTGTATCCGTAAAGGTCGAATGTACATAGACCTCCCGCACCTGCTCCGGTTTCGCCTTTAACAGCTCTATCGTCGGAAACGCTCCCAGAGTATACGAATAATCAAATGCTTTTTTATATGGCTTTAATGCTTCTTTACTATTCTTCTTATCGTCCATCGTTCTATTATACCTTTCTGCAAATCAAAACTATTCTTGCATCCATTATAGCATTCTACAATTGTAAACTCAAGAAAAAAGAGTCACCAACAGAACTCTTGCGCTTCGCCATGGCTTTCTTTCGGTTCTATACTTTTCTTGGGGGTAAAATAAATATTAAATAGGCATAGGGATTCAATTCTTATATAATTAAGTCACCACAACCAAATATATAGAAAGGATTGAACCCTATGCCTATTTCTGATTTTACCTCAAAACTTCTCGAATTGGAAGATGTAATTATTGAAAATGTACAAACTACTAACACTGAAATTCATACTTTCCTCTCCATGCCACGCAGACCGCACACCTGTCCTCGATGTGGAACAATTACTGAGCAGATACATGATTATAGGACTTCTGTAATTAAAGATATTCCTTCTATGGGAAAGATGTTGTTTTTACACTACCGCAAACGTCGTTATAA
Source organism: Lachnospiraceae bacterium (assembly GCA_017462755.1). GTDB lineage: Bacteria > Bacillota > Clostridia > Lachnospirales > Lachnospiraceae > RGIG4057. The sequence goes on from JAFTQM010000080.1 coordinate 7,805, forward strand.
TTGTCCATGTTGCAATAAGCACTTCTACGAGTCGTTTCCTCTGCTTCCGAAACACTGTCGGATTACGACACGTCTGAGTTTTTATGCTATTCATCTTCTCCGGGACAGACAGAATGTACGCTCAGTTGCAGCCACTGTTGGCATCTCTGTATCTTCTCTGTTTCGGCGGATGAATGATGTCCGTTATCCAAAGCCAAAGAAACTTCCTCGCGTTCTTTCTATTGATGAATTCAAAGGGAATGCCGGCGGACAGAAGTTTCAGGCAATCCTTACCGACGCTGAGAATCACCGGTTGTTTGATATCCTTCCAAACCGCTCTATGGTTTATATCATGCAGTATCTTCAAGAATTTAAAAACAAAAACGATGTTAAGTATGTTGTGATGGATATGAATCAGGTATACCGTGACTTAATGCACTCCTATTTCCCGAATGCTACCATTGTCATAGATAAATTTCATGTGGTACGTTATGTTACCTGGGCATTGGAAAATGTGCGAAAAAGAATACAGAAACAACTACATCCGGACAAACGGAAATACTTTAAACGTAGCAGAAGAATTCTTCTGTCACATCAGAATAAACTCAGTGAAGAAAACCTTACTGCACTTGAAGTTATGCTCCAGCAGTCTCCGGATCTGGCAACCGCATATCATTTGAAAGAACTGTTTTATAAATTCATGGAATCAAAGTCAAGAACAGAAGCTGCCCGTAAGCTACAGTTCTTCATACTTGCAGCACAAAGCAGTCAACTTCCCGAATTTAAAGCATGTCTTACCATGCTTGGCAATTGGTCCAAATACATACTGAATGCTTTTGATTGCTCCTATACCAATGGCTACACCGAAGGAACCAACAATGCAATAAAAGTAATTAAGCGAAATGCTTTTGGATATCGTAACTTTGAAAACTTTAGGAATCGAATCTTCCTATCCCTGACATAACAGAGCGGCAGGAATACCTTCCTGCCGCTGGAAAAATTTATTTTACCCCAACTCTTGACAAAGAGCCTTTCTTTCTACACAAAAATGAGCGCCGTTGCTACAACAGCGCTCATAATTTTTTACAAGATATTCTTATACCGGGTATGCCTTGTTTGCAGTATCTGCTGCGGTCACATCCACCTTCTCCTGCTGTGCCTGACGGTACTTGAAGAAGTCCATAGCTACCTGTGGGAACAGAGCGTAGGACAGAACGTCCTCATCCTGCTGCTTCCAAGCAGCGATTTCCTTCTCGTAATCAGCAAGCTGTGGCTTGATTAAATCAGCCGGACGGCAAGTAATCGGCTCTACATCACCGATACACTTCTTCTGAACTTCCTTATCGAAAGGCTTAACGGTTGCACCGAACTCACCGGAAAGTACCTTCTTGGACTCCTTCGTTACCATCTTGTAACGCTCACCCTGCAATACGTTTAATACTGCCTGAGTACCAACGATCTGAGAGGATGGAGTAACGAGAGGTGGCTCACCAAAGTCCTTACGAACTCTCGGAATCTCCTCGAGTACCTGATAATACTTGTCCTCAGCATTTGCTTCCTTTAACTGAGATACAAGGTTCGATAACATACCACCTGGTACCTGATAAAGCAGAGTCTTAATGTTAACACCCATTACCAGTGGATTTAACAGACCGCTCTTTAATGCCTCCTCCTGCATTGGACGGAAGTAATCAGCGATTTCTGCCAATAAGGTCTGATCCAAACCGGTATCATACTCGGTACCCTTGAAGGTCTCAACCATAACCTCGGTTGCCGGCTGGCTGGTACCCATGGAGAATGGGGACATTGCAGTATCAATGATATCTGCACCAGCTTCTACGGACTTTAAGTAAGTCATTGCAGCTACACCGGAGGTGTAGTGTGTATGCATTTCGATTGGCAGCTTTGTACCGGCCTTTAATGCCTGTACTAACTTGGTTGCCTCATATGGTACTAAGAGACCTGCCATATCCTTTACACAGATGGAATCTGCACCCATCTCCTCAATCTGCTTTGCCATATTGGTCCAGTAATCGAGGGTGTAAGCATCACCTAAGGTATAGGACAATGCAATCTGTGCATGACCCTTTTCCTTCTTAGACGCATTTACAGCCGTCTGAAGGTTGCGAAGGTCATTGAAGCAGTCGAAAATACGGATGATATCAATACCGTTTGCAATCGACTTCTGTACGAAATATTCTACTACATCATCTGCGTAGTGGTTGTAGCCTAAGATGTTCTGACCACGGAACAGCATCTGAAGCTTAGTGTTCTTAAAGCCGTCACGAAGCTTTCTCAGTCTCTCCCATGGATCTTCCTTTAAGAAACGTAAAGCTGCATCGAAGGTTGCACCTCCCCAGCACTCTACTGCATGATATCCAACCTTGTCCATCTTCTCTACGATTGGCAGCATCTGCTCTGTGGACATTCTGGTTGCAATCAGGGACTGATGAGCGTCACGCAATACAGTCTCTGTAATCTTTAATGGTTTCTTTACCTGTTCAGCCATTGTATGCCTCCTAAAATATTATTTAAAATACACCGAAAATAGCCATGAATACACCGGCTGCTACCGCAGTACCGATAACACCTGCTACGTTCGGACCCATTGCGTGCATCAGAAGGAAGTTCGTCGGATCTGCCTCAGCACCCACCTTCTGGGATACACGGGCAGCCATTGGTACCGCGGATACACCGGCAGAACCAATCAGAGGATTTACCTTTCCTCCGGTTACCTTGCACATTAACTTACCGAATAATATACCAGCTGCCGTACCTACTGCGAATGCAATCAGACCGAGTGCTACAATCTTTAAGGTATCGGTATTTAAGAATGCCTCAGCACTGGTGGTAGCACCTACGGAAGTACCAAGCAGGATAACTACGATGTACATCAATGCATTGGAAGCAGTTTCCTGAAGCTGCTTTACTACACCGGACTCACGGAACAGGTTACCAAGCATCAGCATACCAATCAGCGGAGCGGTGGAAGGCAGTAACAATACTACTACGATAGTAACGATAATCGGGAACAGAATTCTCTCCAGCTTCGATACCGGACGGAGCTGCTCCATCTTAATCTTACGCTCCTTCTCTGTCGTCAGAAGCTTCATAATCGGCGGCTGGATAATCGGCACGAGCGACATATAAGAATATGCAGCTACTGCGATAGGGCCCATCAGACCGGTCTGTCCTAACTTACCTGCAAGGAAAATCGAGGTAGGACCGTCTGCACCACCAATGATGGAAATTGCTGCGGCTGCCTTGTCACCAAAGCCCATAACAATCGCCATCAGGTACGCACTAAAGATACCAATCTGCGCTGCTGCACCCAGCAGGAAGCTCGCAGGATTTGCAATCAGCGGACCGAAGTCGGTCATCGCACCTACACCCATGAAAATCAGGGAAGGTAAAATACTCCACTCATCCAACAGGAAGAAGTAATGCAGCAAGCCGCCCTCTTCCATGATAGGTGGGTACATATTAACTAATAACATACCAAAGGCAATCGGAAGCAGAAGCAACGGCTCAAAGCCCTTTGCGATTGCCAGATAGAGGAATACGCACGCAACCAGAATCATCAAAATGTTTCCCCAGGTCAGGGAAGCAAATGCTGTCTGCAACGCGAGGTTTTCCAACGTTTCAGCTACATAACTCATTTGGTTACCTCCAAACTCTAAAGTAGAAAGAAATTAGTTCATGGTTGCAAGAACTTCGCCAGCCTCTACGGTTGCACCAACACTTACGTTAATGCTTGCAATGGTTCCGTCCTGTGGAGCTACGATTTCGTTCTCCATCTTCATAGCCTCTAATACCAGAACTACTTCACCCTTCTTTACAGCCTTGCCTGCATCTGCCTTGATTGCAAGAATCTTACCAGGCATTGGGGAGTTCACCTTTACACCACCCTGTGCGCCAGCCGGAGCTGCTGCAGGAGCTGCCTTCGGTGCTGCAGCCTTTGGAGCTGCCTTCGGTGCTGCTACAGGAGCTGCTGCTACACCAGCTGCACCCTCTTCTACGGTTACATCATAAACATTACCATTTACTGTAATTGTATAGTTCTTCATTTTGTCCTCCATTCTGCCACTGTCGTGACACTATCATAAATTAGGCATTCTGCCACTTATTCTTATTTACCTTACGGATGCTTCTGACTACCAGTGCATCTGCCGGAATATCATTGCCCTGAGCCTCCTCATACGCATGGATTGCTGCAGTAATGACTGCTACCAACTCAAGGTCATCACTTAACTCCTCTTCCTCTACCATCTCAATAGCCGGTGCCGGAGCGGCAGTTACTTCTGCCGGAGCATTCTTTGCCGCCTTCTTTGCCGCCAATTTCTGCTCAAACTTATTAATATACTTGAACAAACTGATAATCCAAGCAATTAAAATCAGTGCTGCAAATACAATCGCGATACTCATTACGGTATTCAGTAACGCACGGCTTAAAACTTCACCCTTACTCTCAGCCTCTGCCGCTTCTTCTGCTGCCTTCGCTACAAACGGAGAAGTCAGAAACGTTGCCAGAGCACCAAGACCAAGTGCTGCTAAACTCTTAATCTTCTTCATGAATGTATCACCTCATTAAACCGTCATATGCTTCTTTGCCGGACGGTTCTCTCTCTTTGTGAATAACATCTCAAAACCATAAAGCAGGTGCTGTCTCAAGGAATCCGGAGCTACGATAGCATCCACATAACCTCTCTTTGCAGCAGACTCTGCGCTCTGGGAAAGTGCATCGTACTCGGAAGCCTTTGCAGCCTGTACGTCTGCAGCCTCACCTGCATACATAATCTGTGCTGCAAGCTTTGCATCCATCGTACCAATCTTTGCGCCCTCTAAAGCGTAAACCATATCCGCACCGATATGCTTGGAGTTCATGGTAATATATGCGCTGCCGTATGCCTTCTCGGTTACTACGTTAATCTTCGGAACGGTAGCACCTGCAAATGCTGCGGTCAACTTCGCTGCTGCAATACCGATGGACTTTGCGTCCTTCATATCTGCGGAGTAGCCGGATACATTGGTTAAGGTAAGTACCGGAATATTGAACGCATCACAGAATTCTACGAAGCTCTCTGCCTTATAGCAGCCTGCAGTCGTCAGACGATCCTCATACTTTGCTGCTACCTTGCCATTCTCATCCGTTACAGCTGTACGGTTTGCTACTGCACCGATGGTCATACCGTTCAGACGGATAAAGCCGGTTACCATTTCCTTTGCGTAATCCTTCTTTACCTCTACGAACAAACCATTGTCCGAAATATCAGCCAGTGCCAATGCAGTATCTGCAAGCTCTGCGGTCAGGTTTGGAAGTGCGCGGTTCAAATCATCTACATCAATCTCGCCTGCTGCTTCCTCAGTGTTGTTATAAGGAAGTACGCTCATCAGCTCACGGATGCTTGCAATCAGAGCCGCGTCGTCCTCACAGACAAAATCAACCACACCAGCTTCTGCCATATACTTTGCTGCTGCAGTGTCACACTTGTTGACATTGTTACCCTCTAAGGTATTTGGAGCGTTAACAAACAGCTTTGCATTGCTCTCTGTCATAAATACAAAATCACTTAACGAAGCCTGTACTGCGCTTCCGCCGCCGCAGGTACCTACGATTGCAGTAATCTGCGGAATCACACCGGATGCCATCGTCTGCTTTAAGTAAATGTCACCGAATGCAGCCAGTGCATCGGTAGCCTCCTGAAGACGAAGACCTGCACAGTCTACCAAACCAATCACCGGCGCACCTACCTTCAATGCCAGGTCATACAATCTGGTAATCTTCTTTGCATGCATCTCACCCATGGTACCGTTTAATGCACTTACGTCCTGCGCGTAAACATATACCAGGCTGTCATGGATTACACCGTAACCGGTCATAACACCATCCGAAGGAGCTTCCTTCTCCTGTAAGTTAAAATCAGTGTTTCTCTTAGTTACCAACGCACCGATTTCAACAAAACTGTTTTCGTCAAGCAAAGCCAGAATACGGTCTTTTGCCGACATTTTTGCTGTAGTACTCATTTTCAGCCCTCCATATTTTTCTATTTTGATTTAATGAAAAACCAACTTATGCCTATTATATTATATTCCATTAGAGTCAAGATTTCAAGTGAAAAAGAAAATTTCCTTGTGCATTTTTCACAAGCTTTTTTCCACAGTTATGATAGCATCCATTATGCTTGCATTTACTCTCACTTCGTTCGAACATAAATGCAAGTCATGACGGATGCTATCCCCGTTCATGCCTATAAAACTTGTCAAAGATACAGCAACTTCACTCCATATCCTCCACCTGCCGCAATACCTGTCTAATATAATTCATCTCAAACCCTTTTTGATACAGGGACGCTGCCAGCTTCTGTGCCAGCTCCGGAGTCAGCATATCCGGCTGCGTCACCTTACGGCGCACCTGCTTTCGAATCGCGGTCAGCTCGGCAGGTTCATATTCCTCGCCCATCTCCTCTTCCCGCTCCTCACACACTGCCTCAAAGGCTTCTTCCATGATATCTCGGTCAATCCCCTTTTCCTGCAGCTTCTTTCGGATATATCTCTGACTCTTCTCCTCCTGCATGGAACGAATCTGCTTCATCGTATAACGCAGGTCATCAATATAATGATACCCCTCCGCAAACTCCACCGCATCAGTAGCAACCTGCTCCGGATATCCATCCTGTAATAGCTTATCCGCCAACTCCCTTTTGCTGCGGTCCTTTGCTACCAGCAGATTCAAGGCTCTCCGACGTGCGCGCTGCACAAGCAGCTTTGTAAGCTCTGTCTGCAACTCCGACGTAAGCTCCATACCTTCCTCCAAGCCAAGCTCACGCAGCTCCAACCGATACAAGCTGCAAAACAAGCTGTCGTTTATATACACCTGTCGCTTTCTACTGCCCTTTACTGTTTTGATTTCTGTGATAATCTGTTCCATCTCTTCTCCCTTTCGAGAATATATTGAAAGCTGCACCCAATATGGATGCAGCCCCTTGAATCTGTTCTTTTATCTAATTCTGAACTACTTCTTATTCCTCTTCCGGTGCCTTCGGCGCATCTGCCGCAGTCTCTACCGCTCCGTCCAGACCGTAGTTCGCACGCACCTTCTTCTCAACCTCTGCCATAATTTCCGGATTCTCACGCAGATATGCCTTGGCATTCTCACGTCCCTGACCGATTTTGACATCGTTGTATGCAAACCACGCACCGCTCTTGACAATGATATTCTCATTGACTGCCAAATCCAGAATATCTCCCTCTCTGGAAATACCCTGTCCATACATGATATCAAACTCTGCTTCTTTAAATGGCGGTGCAATCTTGTTCTTTACGACCTTAACACGAACGCGGTTACCGACATTCTCTCCGCCGTTCTTGAGATAATCCGTTCTGCGTACATCCAGACGTACCGAGGAATAAAACTTCAACGCACGTCCACCGGTCGTCGTCTCCGGATTACCGAACATAACGCCAACCTTCTCACGCAGCTGATTGATAAAGATAACGATACAGTTGGACTTGCTGATGACTGCAGTCAGCTTACGAAGTGCCTGAGACATCAGACGTGCCTGCAAGCCCACATGTGCATCACCCATATCGCCCTCAATCTCTGCCTTCGGTACCAGCGCTGCTACTGAGTCCACGATAATAATATCAATCGCACCGGAACGTACCATCGTCTCAGTAATCTCCAATGCCTGCTCACCGTTATCCGGCTGGGAAATGTATAAATCGTCAATGTTAACACCGATATTCTTCACATACACCGGGTCAAGTGCATGCTCCGCATCGATAAAGCCGGCAATACCGCCACGCTTCTGTACCTCTGCCACCATATGTAAGGCTACGGTCGTCTTACCACTGGACTCCGGACCGTACACCTCTACGATACGTCCCTTCGGTACACCGCCGAGTCCCAATGCAATATCCAGACTAATCGAACCGGTCGGTACCGTCTCGATATTCATACGGTTGCTGTTATCTCCAAGCTTCATTACAGAGCCTTTTCCATACTGCTTTTCAATCTGAGCCAATGCAGACTCCAATGCTTTCATTTTATCTTCTTTTGCCATAATATTCTCCACCTTTCGAACATTCGTTCTGTCACTATAATATCTCATTCCATTTAAAATGTCAATTACTTTTTTCATAAAACCAAGGAAAAATAAAAATAAATAAGAAATGCTTCGAATCGCAGAATTTCAGACCTTCCGGAAAATGTAGATTTATTATAGCAAATTTTCCACCCCCTGTAAACTGCTTTCCGGGCTTTCCTTTTGTAGAAATTTTACCGAATTCTTTGTTAAAATTGTCCTGTGTTTCCGTTATGTAACACCATCCTTTTCTTCCTCTCACTCATATTTTTTTTAATTCCGGAGAAAATAATAACGTACCAAAGAGAAAGGCTGCTTTGGCAGCCCAAGGTACAAAAGATAAACACACACGAAAATTTCCAATGAAAAAGCAGGGCCACGGACACCGTCCCCCGGTGTCCATGACCTGCCGCTATGATTTAGAAAAGAGGTTTTCTGTATGGACGAAAATGAAGTCATCTGTAACTGCCTTGGTACAACTGTCGGCGATATCAAGAAAGCCATGGAAGATGGCGCCCAGAACATCGCAGACATTCAGGAAATGACTCAGGCAGGTACTGCCTGCGGTGCTTGCTTAGACAGCATTGAGGCGTTGATGGAGCAACTGAAAAAGTAAGACGCGAAAAGGACCCGAACGACTGATTCTCACAGTATTTCAGGTCCTTTTTGCATATTACATATAAGTATTCTTCGACTGCTGCAGTCTCGGACGATAGCCCTTTTCCTCCAGCTTCTTTACGATACGCTCCTTGTGGTCATGTCCGAATGCTTCCATCGTAATTACAAGCTCCACGGCAGTATTACGATTGATGGATACGAACTGATTGTGCTCCAGCTTAATGATATTTCCCTGCTCCTTTGCAATCAGATTCGATACATTTGCCAGCTCGCCCGGCTTATCCGGCAACAGCACCGATACGGTAAAGATTCTGCCGCGCTCAATCAAACCATGCTGTACAATCGAGGACATTGTAATGACATCCATGTTTCCACCGCTCAGGATAGATACCACCTTCTTGCCTTTACAGTCAATCTTCTTTAATGCTGCTACACTCAGCAGACCGGAGTTTTCTACAACCATCTTATGATTCTCCACCATATCAAGGAAGCTTACAATCAAATCCTGATCGTCTACGGTAATGATTTCGTCTACGTTCTTCTGAATATATGGGAAGATATTGGTTCCCGGGGTCTTTACCGCAGTACCGTCCGCAATCGTATCTACTCCAGGCAAGGTCACTACCTGTCCCTGCTTTAACGATTCCTGCATACAGTTTGCACCGGCAGGCTCCACACCAATTACCTTAATGTTTGGATTGAGTAGCTTTGCCAGTGTCGATACACCTGCCAAAAGTCCGCCGCCGCCGACCGGTGCCAAAATTACATCCACCGTCGGAAGCTCCTTGATAATCTCCATTGCGATACTGCCCTGTCCGGTTGCCACCGTCTCATCATCAAACGGATGGATAAAGGTGTAGCCCTTCTCCTCCGCCAGCTTTAATGCATGTGCACAAGCCTCATCGTATACATTACCATGAAGCACTACCTCTGCGCCGTAGCTCTTGGTACGATTTACCTTAATCAGTGGGGTCGTGGTCGGCATAACGATGATTGCCTTTGCACCATAAATCTTCGCTGCATATGCCACACCCTGTGCATGATTTCCCGCAGATGCGGTAATCAGTCCGCGGCCGCGCTCCTCCTCGGTCAGCGTACTAATCTTGTAATATGCACCTCTTACCTTGTATGCACCGGTAAACTGCATGTTCTCCGGCTTCAGATAAATCTTACCGCCGGTTGCCTCCGATAAATAATCACTGTAAATCAGCTTGGTACGATTCGTTACCTGAATCACGGCCTCGCTTGCTTCTTCAAACTTATCTAATGTCATCATGGCACACTCTCTCCTTTATTTTCTCATTTTCTTTCATTGCCTTGGCTAATACTACAGACTACTCCTGTGCAAACAATGCATCCACAAATGCATCCGGGTCAAATTTCTGTAAATCGTCGATTTTTTCACCCACACCGACATATTTTACCGGAATCTTCAATTCCGATTGAATAGCTAACGCGATACCACCCTTGGCGGTTCCGTCCAACTTGGTCAAAATGATACCGGAAATCTCTGCCACCTCGTTGAACTGCTTTGCCTGTGCCAACGCATTCTGACCGGTCGTTCCGTCTAATACCACCAACGTCTCGCGGAATGCATCCGGATACTCTCTGGTAATCACGCGGTCGATTTTGCGCAGCTCCTCCATCAGATTCTTTTTGTTGTGCAGTCGTCCTGCGGTATCGCATAACAAAATATCTGCATGCTTGGATTTTGCGGAATTTACCGCATCAAAGATAACTGCCGCCGGGTCCGAGCCCTCCTTCTGTGCAATGATATCCACCTCTGCACGATGCGCCCACTCGGTCAGCTGCTCGATTGCTGCCGCACGGAAGGTATCTGCCGCCGCTACAATCACTTTCTTTCCGCGATCCTTCAACTGTCCTGCCAGCTTTCCGACCGAGGTCGTCTTGCCGACGCCATTGACACCAATAATCAATACTACGGATTTCTTGTCCTCAAATTCGTAAGCATCCTCCGGCAGACTCATCTGCTCCTTCATGCTGGCAATCAAAAGCTCCTTGCACTGCGCAGGCTCTTTGATTTTATTTTCCTTTACCTTTTCTTTGAGATTTTCGATAATGGCACTGGTGGTATTGATACCGATATCCGCCATCACGAGAATCTCTTCCAGCTCTTCATAAAAATCATCGTCAATGCTGCCCGAACCGGTAAATATCGCTTCAATACTCGATACGATATTGTTTCTGGTTTTGGCGAGCCCTGCGGCTAATCTGCTGAAAAAACCTTTTTTCTCTCCCATTCCTGCTCCTCCTGTTTTATTTGTCCAAATCATCTTCAATCAAATTGACTGATACTAGCGTCGATACGCCCTTTTCCTGCATGGTAATACCGTACAGAATGTCTGCCGCCGCCATGGTACCGCGACGGTGCGTAATTACGATAAACTGAGTATCACGGGTCAGCTTGTGAAGGTACTGTGCATAACGCTTTACATTCGAATCGTCCAGCGCCGCCTCAATCTCATCCAACAGACAGAATGGGGACGGCTTCAGGTTCTGGATGGCAAACAGCAGCGAAATCGCTGTCAATGCCTTTTCTCCACCCGAAAGCTGCATCATGTTCTGCAGCTTCTTGCCCGGCGGCTGCGCTACGATACGGATGCCCGCTTCCAGAAGGTCTTCCTCCTCCTGCAGCTCTAACGTTGCCTTTCCTCCACCGAACAGCTCCTTGAATACACTGTTAAACTGCGCTGAAATCTCTGCGAACTTTTCCGCAAACTGCTTACGCATTTCCTCATCCAGCTCTGCGATAATATTCAACAGCGTCTGCTCCGAGGTATATAAATCCTCCCGCTGTGTTGTCAAAAATTCGTAGCGCTCCGACATCTGCCGATAATCCTCTATCGCGTTAACATTGACATCACCCAATGCCTTAATTTTACCCTTTAAGTCCGAAATACTCTTTTTGTTCTGTGCCGGATTATCAAAGGTCTCATCCTTTAATTCTGCAGCAGTAGACGGAGTAAGCTCATATTCCTCCCACATATAGTTCAGCTGGGCATCGATGGTCTCCTCCAGCTTTTCGAGCTGATTCTGAATACGGAACGCATCCTTATCCAGCGCGCTGATGCGTCCGGACAATTCCTCACGTCTCGCAAAAAAGGTCTTATGAACGCGGGTCTTTTCTTCTCTGTCTGCACTTTCCCTGCCAATCAGCTCCTCCAGTGCAGTCGTCCGGCTGCGGTTTTCTGCACTTTCCTGCTTTCTTTGACGGATGTCTGCTTCCTTCGCTGCGCTTGCTTCCTGATAATTCTTTGCATTTTCTCTCAAGCGGCGTTCTTCTTCGCAAAACTGCTCCAACTCTGCCTTGACACGACGGATATTTTCAAGCGCAAACTGTCCGGTCTGCTCCAGTCCCGAAAACTCGACCTTTAAGCGTGCTCCTGCTTCCTGTAACTTTGCTTCCTCCTGCTGCTTTGCGGCAAGCAAAGTATTACATTCATCAATCCGCACTTCCTTCTGCTTTGCTGCTTCAACATTCTCTTCGTATGCTGCACGGAGTCCGTCAATGTTGCCGGAAAGGCTGGTTACCTGACCTTCTAACTCCTGCAGCTCATTGGCGAACTCTCCAAATGCTGCACGAATCCGTTCTACCTCTGCCTCTGCCTGATTCAGATTCAGCTTTGCCGTATTCTGAAGCACATACAATTCACGAAGCTCTTCCTTGGCTGCCTCTGCCTTTTCCCTCAATACGGTACGATGCGCCCGCAGCTCTTCTTTCTTCGCCTGTAGTGTCGCAAGCTCCTGTTTTCTTGTTTCCAGTGCTTTTTCCAAATCCTCGATTTCACGACGGCGCGACAATAAATTGCTTGTATTTTTATAAGTACCACCGGACAGGGAACCACCCGGATTCAGCTGTTCTCCCTCTAAGGTTACAATGCGCAGGGAATAGCTGTACTTTTTCGCCAATGCCAGCGCATGGTCAATTGTATCGACCACAAAAATACGTCCGAGTAAAAACTGAATCAGTCCGTAGTATTGCTTGTCCGCCTTTACTAAGGTCGATGCCAGTCCGATGACACCTGCCTCGCGCAATGCCGATTCGTTGTTGTTTCGTGCCGGCGAGATACTGGTCAGCGGCAGGAAGGTCGCACGTCCTGCTTTGTTCTTCTTCAAATATTCAATCAACGCCTTTGCGGTTGCCTCATTATCCGTAACGACATTCTGAATGCTTCCGCCGAGCGCAATCTCAATGGCTGTCTCGTAATTCTTATCTACCTTAATCAAATCCGCTACTACACCATGAATGCCCGGATGCTGCTCCTTCTGTTCCATGACACGGCGGATGCTGCCACCGTAGCCTTCATAGCGTTCGGTCAGATTTTTCAAAGAATCTAACTTCGAGCTGTCCATCATAAACTGGCGCTGCTTTTCTTCCAGCTCATGATTGATTTTTTCCAGCTCCTTGCTCTCTTCGCCTGCTTTCCGCTCCAATACCTGAATGGTCTGATCCTTTGCAAACACCTCGTTTGCTGCCGCCTTCAGCTTTTCCTTACACTGCTCTGCCGCCTGTGCCGCCTCCGCCTCCAGACTCTTGTTCTGCAGGGCACGCTTGTTCAGCTCTGCCTTCTTAATCGTACTCTGCTCCTTCATCGTCTCATAACGCTCGATGTTTGCCTTGCGGTCGGTATTTTCATTCAGAATGCGGAAAATATCACTATTACATTGTTCAATTTCCTGCTTTAATTCATTCATCTGACGACGAAGCGCTGCCATCTCCTCTGCGGTTCCGGCCTGCACCTCATCCATTGCATCCAGCTTTTCGTCGATTGCCTGCTTTTCCTGCAGATATCCGTCCAGCTCCTGCTGCTTTTTCTGCTGGTTTTTCTGCACGCCCGCCAGACTTTCTTCAAAATGCTGGCTGTTCTCTGCAATCGAATCCAGCTGTCCTGCTAACACTCGAATCTCGCCTTCGTTTTTCTCGTAGGCTACATCCAGTGCTGCCTTTTCTTCCTTCGCCTGCTCCAAGCGCTGTGCCGCAGCCTCCAGCTCCGTCTCCAGACGCTCATATTCTGCCCGGATGTTTTCATAGTTCTGCTTGGTTTCCTCCAAGTCCCCCGTAACAATCTTCTGTTTGGTATCTAACTCTGCTTTCAATACCTCATTTCGCTCCTGCTCCAACAGGAACTGATTTACTTCTACTTTTTTTAGTTCTTCCTTGAAGCCGAGATACTGCTTCGCTACCGCCGACTGCTTTTCCAACGGTACCAGCTGTTTTTCGATTTCCGAAATAATATCCGTTACACGCGAGAGGTTTAACTGCTCCTCTGCCAGATTTTTCTCTGCTACTGCTTTTCGCTTTTTAAACTTTACAATACCGGCAGCCTCGTCGAGCAATTCCCGTCGCTCCTCCGGCTTTCCGCTGACAATCCGGTCAATCTGACCCTGTCCGATAATCGAATAGCCCTCCTTGCCGATACCGGTATCCAAAAACATTTCCTGAATATCACGCAAACGACATGCCGAACCGTTGAGCAGATATTCACTCTCGCCCGAACGGTACACACGTCTTGCTACCGTCACTTCCTCATAGTCCACCGGAAGCTTATGGTCCGAATTGTCCAGCGTAATTGCCACATAGGCAAAGCCCTGCGGTTTTCTGAGCTCCGTTCCGGAAAAAATAACGTCCTGCATGTTGTTACCACGCAGCTGCTTTGCACTCTGCTCACCCAGTACCCAGCGCACCGCATCCGCTACATTACTCTTTCCACTGCCATTTGGTCCTACGATTGCCGTAATTCCGTCGTGAAATTCAAACAAAATTTTATTTGCAAAAGATTTGAAGCCATGGACTTCAATACTTTTCAGGTACATTTAAGTTGCCTCCCGTCTGCGCAATTCCAAAATTGCCTGATAAGCAGCCGCCTGCTCCGCTGCTTTTTTCGTCTTTCCCATCCCCTCGGTAATCAGCGTGTCATCAATCACTGCCTGTACCACAAAGGTCTTATTATGATCCGGTCCGGATTCTGAAACCAGCTTATACGCAAAGCTTCCTTTTCCGCGTCCCTGTATCATTTCCTGTAAAATAGTCTTACTATCATAAAAGAGCTTTTTGGTTTCCAAATCATTCAACACAAACCGATGAATGAATTCTTTTGCATTAGTAAAACCACCATCCAGATAAATTGCCCCAATCACTGCCTCCAGCGCATCCGACAAAATAGAATCCCGCTCCGCTCCGCCAGTTGCTCTCTCTCCTTTGCCCAAAAACAAAAATTCGCCCAGCTTAATCACACGGGCACAATACGCCAAAGACTGTTCGCAGACCATGCTGGCACGCAGCTTGGACATCTCCCCCTCCGGCATTTCCTTATGCTCTGTAAAGATTGCTTCGCTTGATACCAGCTCAAGCACAGCATCTCCCAAAAATTCCAGACGCTCATTGTCCGACACCTTACGAATTCTGCGCTCATTGGCATAGGAGCTGTGCGTTAATGCCTGCGTTAACAAGCCTTGTTCCCGGAAGCGATACCCGATTCTTTTTTCCAATTCCTTCAGCTTTTCCATCTGTTCCATCGGCTATTCCTTTCTAATACCAAAACCGGTTCTACTCAAATAAAGAGTTTGCAATGCAACTACATTCCGTTATCACAAAAACAGAAGAATGACACCCATGCAGCCGGCTGCATGAGTGTCATTCTTTCTAATTGGTTTCGATTTAGTTTAAAGCACTCTTAATCTTCTCAACTGCATCACCAACGGTAGCAATCTTCTCTGCTTCCTCGTTTGCGATTTCGATATCAAACTCTTCCTCGATTCCCATGATAATCTGGAACAAATCCAGAGAATCTGCACCAAGATCATCTACGAAAGTGGTCTCCAGTGTGATTTCTTCTCCCTCTACGTTTAATACCTCGCCAATGATTTTCTTTAACTTTTCGAATTCCATTTTTTTGTTCACCTTTCTTTTTCTTTTAAAAATAATTTTTATTGAATTGCAATATTGGCTGCAATTTTTTCATTGATTTTCTCTTCCTTAAAAGCAATGCACTGAATGATTGAATTTTTGATTTCAATGCTGTTGGAGCTGCCGTGGCTCTTTACAACTAAACCGTTTAAGCCCAACATCGGAGCGCCGCCATACTGCGACAAATCAAATCCCTTCAATGCCTTTTTCAGCTGTGGCTTTACCATAGCCGCACCCAGCGTACTAATCGGAGTGCTGGTCATAGCCGCTTTTACTTTTCGGATCAACGCCATTCCCAATCCCTCGTAAAGCTTTAAGATGACATTACCTACAAATGCTTCGGTTACGATAACATCTGCCGCTCCATTCGGAATTTCTCTTGCTTCAATACTGCCGATAAAATTGATTTCGTTACAGTTTTTCAGAAGTGGGAAGGTCTCCTTTACAAGCATATTTCCCTTTTCTTCCTCGACACCGATATTGACGATTGCTACACGAGGATTCTTAACGCCCATAACATGTTCCATATAAAGCGAACCCATCTTTGCAAACTGTACCAAATGTGATGAACGTGCATCTACATTGGCACCACAATCAATCAGCAATGAAACTCCATCCATCGTCGGAATCACCGGTGCTAACGGCGGACGCTCTACACCCTTAATACGGCCAATAATCAGCTGCGCGCCTACCAAAACTGCACCCGTGCTGCCTGCCGATACAAAGGCATCTGCCTCGCCATTCTTTACCAGATTCATTGCAACAACAATCGAGGAATCCTTTTTTCTGCGGATTGCAAGTACCGGAGCCTCATCGTTTGTGATGACCTCGTCGGCGTTTACCACCTGGATTCTGTCCTTGTCATAAGTATACTTCTCAAGTTCTGCGAGTACTGTCTTTTCCGGTCCGACCAAAAGTACCTTGACTTCTTCTCTCTCCGTAACAGCCTCTACTACGCCCTTTACGATTTCGCCCGGCGAATTATCTCCACCCATGGCATCCACTGCGACTCTTACTAACTCCTGCATTCTCTTGTCCTTACTTACCGCAAGCTTCTGCGGATTAATCGGCCTGCCGACCGACATCCTTTCTTCCTGTATTGAAATCAATTGATTGTCAAGATTTTATATCTCTCGCCAACCCTTCTGTATCACTATACTAAATCATCTTGAAAAATGCAACACCCAAATTGAAATTTATCGAAATTATACAAAATCACATCTTTCGGTAAAAAAACGACTTCACCGACTGGAATCCGATTGCCTGCGGCTGGATAATCTGCTCGGTGCTTCCGACAAATAAATATTTGTCTTTTTTCAGAGCCGCATTGAACTTTTTATAAATATCCAGCTTTGCTTCTTCAGTAAAATAAATCAATACATTTCGACATACAATCAGGTCACACTGATCCGGGTAGGTATCCTTTAAGAGATTGTGCTGCTTGAACTCTACACAGCGCTTAATCTCATCACTAATCTGATAAGTGGTTTCACTGATTTTGGTAAAGTATTTTTTCAAAAACTCCTCCGGTAATCCCTTTAAGCTCTTGATATTGTACAGACCCATGCGCGCCTTATCAAGTACCTGCTTATCAATGTCAGTTGCAATAATCTTTATTTTCGAAAGAGGCATAAATTTTGATAACAGCATTACTAACGAATACGGCTCATCACCGGTCGAACATGCTGCACTCCATATTTTAGCACCGGTAGTGCTCTTTAAAATCTCCGGAAAAATCTCCTTCTCCAACAGCACCCACTGCTCCGGATTACGATAAAACTCCGACACATTAATCGTCAAATAATTTACAAATTCCTCAAACAAATCCTTGTTCTTCTTCAACGCCTCTACATAATCCTTGTAGCTGGTATATTTATTTTTGGAAATCAGCGAATCAATTCGCCGCTTCATCTGACGCTCCTTATACGCATTCAAATCAATGCTGGTCAGCTGGAATACATCCTTTTTGAAAACCTCATAGCTATCTGTCATACTATCCCTCTTTTCTCAATTCTTCTGTTCATCATAAATAATCAATGCTAAAAAAGAGTTCTGCCCATAGAACTCTCGCGCCGAATGCGGTCGCTTTAGCAACTACTTCCCGTTTATGAAAAAAACGGAGCAGTTTCACCGAACTGCTCCGTTTTATGGATTACTCTTCTGTAGCTGGAGCTTCCTCAGCCTCTGCAACAGGTGCAAGCAATGCCTTGATGCTCAAGCTGATCTTCTTATCTTCGCTATTGAAGTCAATAATCTTTGCTTCGATCTCCTGACCAATCTTTAATACATCTGCCGGCTTTTCAACATGCTCTCTTGCAATCTGGGAAACATGAAGAAGTGCGTCTACACCCGGAACCAGCTCAACAAATGCACCGAAATCGGTCATACGTGCTACCTTACCGGTTACTACGTTGCCTACTGCAAACTTGGTATCTGCATCCTTCCAAGGATTCTCCTCCGGGAACTTTAAGCTCAGTGCAATCTTCTCGCCCTGAATATCCTTAATGAATGCCTTTACGGTATCACCGGACTTAAATACCTTCTTAGGATTCTCTACGCGACCCCAAGACATCTCAGAAATATGAAGCAGACCGTCTGCACCACCGAGGTCGATGAATACACCGAAATCAGTTACATTCTTTACAGTACCCTCTACTACATCACCTACATTAATCTTTGCAAATAAAGCTTCTGCTAATTCTTTCTTCTTCGCTACGATTAACTGCTTTCTGTCACCGATGATTCTTCTTCTCTTTGGATTGAACTCGCTGATTACGAACTCAATCTCCTGATCCTTATACTTCTCAAGATTCTTCTCGTAAGTATCGGATACTAAGCTGGCAGGGATGAATACTCTGGACTCATCTACTACTACACTCAAACCGCCCTCAAGAACAGCAGCAACCTTTGCGGTTAATACTTCCTTGTTGTTGAATGCTTCCTCTAATCTCTTGTTGCCCTTCTCTGCAATCAGCTTCTTGTAGGTCAAGAGAACCTGTCCCTCACCGTCGTTTACCTTAAGAACCTTTGCAGTCATGGTGTCGCCCTCTTTTACGAGAGTTCTCAAATCCACGTTTGGAGTATTGGTGTACTCACTTCTGGTAATGATACCATCTGCCTTATAGCCGATGTTCAAAACAATTTCGTCTTCCTTAACACGAATAACAGTACCTTCGACTACCTCTCCATTGTGTATTGTCTTTAAAGACTCCTCCAATAATTGTTCAAAACTCATTTCTGACATGCTGGTATGAACCTCCTTGATAATATTATTTGGGGTGGATGCCCCTGCTGTAATACCTACGCTACGAAAAGATTTAAACTGTGTTAAATCCAGGTCACCAAGTTTCTGTATATAGTAAGTATTTTCACATTCCTTTTTTGATATTTCGAAAAGCTTCCTCGTATTCGAGCTCTGCTTTCCTCCGATCACAATCATGGCATCCGATTGTCCGGCGAGATTTCTTGCTTCCGCCTGACGTTCTTCCGTCGCGTTGCATATCGTATTCACAACAGTTATATCATACCCCTTTTTCTCAATAATTTCAACTAATTCTTGAAATTTCTTGTAATTAAATGTCGTCTGAGATACGATACAAGCTTCTTTTATGACTTTACTTTCCAATTTTTGTATATCTTCGACATCTTTTATTGTAATTACCGGTAAATGGCTCCATCCAATGATTCCCTGTACCTCCGGATGCTCCTCGTCTCCGATGACTACAATCTGCATTCCTGCTTCACTTTTTTCTTTCACTATCCGGTGAATCTTTTTTACAAACGGACAGGTTGCATCGACTACCTCAAATTTAGGTACTCCCTCTGTCGTCTTTGCCTCCGTTAACGCCAGATATTCTTTTTCTGAAATCCCATGCGAGCGAACCACAATCACTCCGCCCGGAAGTGCCAGCGCCTCCTCCAGATTCGAAAGGATTGCCACACCCTGTCGTTTTAAATCCTCAACAACCTCTTCGTTGTGAATAATCGGTCCCAGTGTGTATATTTTTTGCTTCCCGGCACATTCTTTTGCTTTTTGGTAAACCGTATCCACGGCACGCTTTACTCCGAAGCAAAAGCCGGCGGTCTTCGCTACCGTTACCTGCATTCGTATTATTTCCCCTTCTGCTTCTTTGCTTCCTCAAACAAAGAAAGTATTTTTTCTGTTACTTCATCAATCGTCAAGAACGAAGCATCGACCAGAATCGCGTCCTCCGCCTTGCGCAACGGCGATACTGCTCTCGACATATCCTGCTGGTCTCTGAGAATAATATCCCGTTCAATCTGCATCCGGTCACAGCTTTCTCCGCGCGCTACCAACTCCTTGTAGCGGCGTTCCGCGCGTACACCGGCATCTGCAGTCAGATAAATCTTCAAATCCGCATCCGGCAATACGGTCGTACCGATGTCTCTGCCGTCCATCAGCACGCTCTGCTCCGTTGCAAGCTTTCGCTGAAGCTCTAACAGCTTTTCGCGCACCATGGCAAGCGCACTGGTTACGGAGGTCATCTTACCCACTTCCTCTGTTCGGATATAAGCATTTACATTTTCTCCGTTTAACAGAACAATCTGCTCTCCTGCCTCATAGCGAATCGATACGTCTGCTTCCTTCAACGCCTCAGCCAGCTTTTCGGTTTCCTCTGCCTGAATCCCTTTACGAATAAAATACAATGCCAGGGCACGATACATTGCCCCTGTATCTACATATATAAAGCCCAGCTTTTTTGCTGCCAGCTTCGCAATCGTACTCTTTCCGGCACCTGCCGGTCCATCAATGGCGATATTATACACTGCCATAAAACTCATTCCTTTCTAACTGATACTCTGAGCTGCCAGCCAGCCGCTCGACCAGGCCACCTGAAGATTGAAGCCTCCGGTCAGCGCATCCACATCCAGCACCTCTCCGGCAAAATATACACCGGGAACAAGCTTTGATTCCATCGTGGACGGATTGATTTCTTTTACCTGTACACCGCCCTTGGTAATAATCGCCTCCGTATAGTCCCCAAGTCCACTGACCTCAAAGCTCAAATCCTTCAACAGCTTGACCAATGCCTTTCGTTCCTCTCTGGAAATCGCGTTGACCTGCTTGTCCGGCGAAATGCCACTGAGTTCTATTATAACCCGAATCAATTTTTGTGGCAAGAGATGTTCTAATGCATTTTTATATTGTTTGTTTCTTGCTTCGTCAAAATCCCGCAAAATACGCGCATCCAGCTGTTCCTCCGACAAAGCCGGCTTTAAATCGATATGCAGCCGAAAACGGTAATCCTTTAACTCCGGTGCCATATAGCTGCTGGCACTCAAAACCACCGGTCCGCTGACTCCCTTGGCCGTAAAGACCATTTCTCCAAAATCCCGGTAAAGCTCCGCTCCGAGCTTTCGCTTCTTACTCTTTGTCCGCTTTGCTTTTCCGTTCTTATCTGCCGGTTCCAAAGTCTCTGTCGGTTCCTGCTCCAATACCTCGTCTACCGTTACCGATACTTCGATATTTTTTAGCGCCAGTCCTTCCAACTGCTTCGGATATTCACTCTTTAGTTGCACCGCTACCAGTGCCGGATGGCATGGTGTCACCGTATGTCCCAACGCCTTTGCAAAACGGTGTCCGTCTCCGGTTGAGCCGGTCGTCGGATAAGAAAGTCCGCCGGTTGCCACAATACCTGCATCCGCAAATACCTTACTGCCATTCTGCAGCACCACTCCTGCAAACCTACCGTCCTGCGTCAAAAGCTCGCGTACCGGCGTATTCAGATGAATCTCCACCCTTCTGCGCCGCAATTCCTGCTCCAGCACCTTTATTACATCCGAAGAATGGTCTGAAACCGGAAATACCCTCTGTCCGCGCTCTACCTTCGTCTGCAATCCCAAAGATTGAAAAAATGCAATCGTCTCTTCGTTGCTAAACCCATAGAAAGCACTGTACATAAATCTGGAATTCGTTACTACATTCCGGAACAGTTCTTCCAGGTCACAAGCGTTTGTCAGATTGCATCTTCCTTTTCCTGTGATATATACTTTTTTTCCTAACTTTTCGCTTTTCTCGAAAATAATGGTCTGATGCCCTGCTCGCGCAGCAAAAATCGCTGCCATCATGCCTGCCGCACCACCACCAATTACAATCACCTTGCTCATGTACGAAACCCTCGCATATTAATGTGATAAATATACCGAGTTTTTGTCGTAGCTTCTGTTTTCAGAGATATAATGTCCATCCAGTACCCGGAAGATTACCCCGGTATACTCCTCTAAATTCTCCAGAATACTCTGGGCAATCGCATCCAAAATCTCTCCCTCCAGCTCGGCTTTCGTATCACATACCGGCATGGAATCCTCAGCGAAGCTGACAACAACCAACTCTTTTTCTACGGATACCGAATCAATCTCCACCGTTACGGAAGCATCCTCCATCGAATCCGCAACATATCTTGCCAGATATTCCGGTGTCAGCACCGTATCTGCAGCAAGCACTGCCGTCGCTTCCTCCTTGAGCATCGAATCAGATATCGTATAATATGTAATTGTCTTTAATGTCCCCGGCGTAAAGCTAATCTCCGGTGTCGGCTTGGCTTTCTCCGTCGTCACCGGTGGTGGTGTTATAAAATCACTCTCTTCGTCCGGCTCATCCTTGCCGCAAGCGGTCACCAAAAGAGACGTTATCATCAACGCAAGAAGAATGAGCTTCTTATTTGTATGCTTCAAGAGAGTCACTTCCTTTCTAAAAATTCTTTTACCCACCACTACATCATTAGCTTATCAGCCAAGTATGTCATTTTTATGGTAATCTGCGAATTTATTTTGTTCCCTCGGTAAGCACCTTCTTGTTTTTTACAAGATAATCCACCAGCGAAATCACCGTCAGCGCCGCTGCTACATACATCAATACCTGTTCTACCGTATCAAAGAATGCTCCGTTCAAATCAACAATAAAGAAAATACACATAAACAGCTGGACTACGGTCTTTGTCTTGCCCCAGTAGCTTGCCGCGATTACAACCTGATTCTCTACTGCAATCGTCCGGAAACCGCTGATGATAAACTCTCTTGCAATAATCACGATAACAATCCATGCCGGTACCTGGTCTGCCGCCACAAAGCAAATCAGCGCAGAGCATACCAGCAGCTTATCTGCCAGCGGATCCATAAATTTTCCGAAATCCGTAACCAGATTATTCTTTCTCGCCAGATAACCGTCCAGAAAATCCGATGCGGCCGCAATCGCAAAAAGCGCGCATGCAATGTATTTTCCTGCCGGAATTCCCGGCACCAGCATAAAAATCAGAAAAAAGGGGATCATGCAGACCCGGAATACTGTAATTTTGTTTGGTAGATTCATAACTTCCTCCATTCTGCCTTTCGGCACTACATTTATTTTATTCTTCTATAATCCTGCCAATCAGGTCATAACCCTTTGCATCCATGATTTCCGCTCTTACAATATCTCCGGACATCAGTTCATCCGTCGCATACAGGAACAAATAACCATCTACCTTTGGTGCATCCATATAGGTGCGTCCGATGTACACCTCTTCTTCCACCAGCTTGCCTTCAATCATCACATCGACCTGTCTGCCAATCATATCTCTTGCATTCTCAAAAGCAATCTGTTGCTGTAGCTTCATCAGCTCCTTCTGACGCTTCACCTTCACCTTTTTTAAGATCTGATCCTTCCGCTTCGCCGCCGGTGTTCCCTCCTCCTTCGAATAAGTAAACACGCCCAGCCGCTCAAAGCGTACCTTTTGTATAAAATCCTTTAAAATTTCATGGTCCTCTTCCGTCTCTCCCGGAAAACCGGTAATCAGCGAGGTACGAAGTACAATATCCGGAATCTCCTTCCGCAGCTTCTCCATCAGCGCTTCCAACTCTGCCCGACTGGTTCGGCGTCCCATACTGCGCAATACCGCATCCGAAGCATGCTGCACCGGCATATCCAGATAATGACATACCTTCGGTTCTGTCTTGATTGCATGAATCAGTTCATCCGTAATTTCCTCCGGATAACAGTAAAGCAGACGTATCCATTCCAGACCGTCAATCTGTCCTAACTCATGCAACAGCTTTGGCAGCGTTTTCTCACCGTACAAATCAACACCGTATACCGTCGTTTCCTGCGCCACCAAAATCAGTTCCTTACAGCCGCCTTCTGCTAAAAAGCGTGCCTCCGCCAGCAGTGCTTCCATCGGTACACTCCGAAAATCACCGCTCATTTTTGGAATCGCACAATAGGTACAGTGCTTATAACAGCCCTCCGCTATCTTCAGATAGGAATAATATCCTCCGGTCGTATTGACA
>JAFTQM010000081.1 GCA_017462755.1 Lachnospiraceae bacterium
ATGTCAGACCACTCGTATTAATATCCTTAACGAGTCGTACAATCATCAGTAAAAAGTTCCAAACTCCGATTCGTATCATCAAACGCTTATCTTTGTACAGTGTAAGCATACTGGCAACCGGATACACATACATACAGGTCAGCTGTGAATCTCCGGTCAGCGCTACAAAGGCATAAAAAAGACCATAACCTATTGAAATCGTTTCCTTGCAATAAGTTGTATCCAACCCTCTTAGCTTGATAAAAATAAATGATAAAATAATCGGCGCCCAGCATATTATCATAAATACAATGGTATAAGTAACAGTTCTCTTTCCAACCATCCACTCAATTAAATATGCGACTGTGAGAACCACGGAAATAAATAGCCATACCGTCATCGCTTTTTTATTCGCTTTTTTCCTGAAGTAACTTTCATTGTAGTCCATAGACTCTCTCCTCACTTTCCATATTTGTATGACTTCTCTTTTGCATCACTTAAAAGTCTTATATATATCATACCGCAACAAGCATACATGTGTCAAATAAAAAGGGATAACATACAACAAAAAATATTTTGTAACTACTTTTTATTGTATGTTATCCTTATCCTTATTTCATATTAATATAAATTCCCTTTGCCTCCGGTATCTCCACCGTCCAGCTTCCATCCTCAGTTCTGACCGAATGCATCGTCAGCAGAAGCAAATAGTAATACTTACCATCTCCCTCTAACTGCAGCTCTTCTTCACAACGCTTCAGCTCTCCATTTTCATAGAGCCATTCCTCCTCTGCTTTTTCGCCTCCCACCAAAAGATACGGATAAACCTTAAGTGCCTCATTCAGTTCAAAGATAAAAGCAATGTCCCTACTGTCATCCGCAATATTATAATCCAGCATTTTCATGCAATCCACCAATACGCTCCATCGGAACAGCTTCTCTAAGCTGCTCGGTTGCTGCAATACCAGCTGCTTTCGTTCCAGTCTCCTTACCTCTACGGTTAGTACCTCCTCCCGATAAGCATAGTAGCTGTTTATCCGGTAGATTACCTCTTCATCCATAAGCCACAGCTTCAAATCGCGAATACTGCAGCCGTACTCGCCTCTGTCCCAAACGACATACAGCTCATCACCTGCATTCCATTTCTCCTGCATCTTTGCCGCAAGCTCCGCAAATATCTCCCCTGCACTGTCTGTTTTCACCTTTAACGTCAATAGATTCTCATCCGCCTTGTTTGCCTCATCATAGCCCTCGCTATAGCCTGCACTATAGCCCTCACTGCTGCCCTCATCGTAACCGACACTGTAGCCTTTACTGCTGCCCTCATTGTAACCGGCATGATAGCCTTCCTCGTTTCCTTCATCGTAGCCGGTATCATATCCCGCATTGTATTCTTCCTTGTTCCCATGCAGAATAGACCAGCCCGCTCCGACTACAACAACCAGCATCGCCATCGCCATAAATGCCAGCTGTAACCCATGCCGCTTCCTGATTTTTTTCATCGGCTGAAGCTCCTCTACCAGAAGCTCTTTGTTTTCCGCTGCCCATCCGCCCGGCAGTTCTCCCTTCATCTCCTTGTACTTTACCGCACAGCTCTCGCATTCTTCCAGATGCGCAGCCACCGAAGGCTTAGTTTCCTCCGAACACAAATCCTCAATATAATTTGGTAACAAATCCTGAACAATACTACATGAAAGCTTCAGTTACTGTCCCTCCTCCAAACTCTTTTTTAGCTTCTCCTTCGCGCGATAATACGTCACCCGCGCCCAATTCTCCGACTTTTGAAACAAAGCACCGATTTCCTTTAGTGATAAGTCGCCATTATACCGAAGCAGAAAGACCTCCTTATACGGCTCCTCTAACTGATGAATCATACGGTAAATCTGCGCCACCGAATCCTTTTCCTCGACCGTGCGAAGCTGCTGCCCTGTGTCCGCATGATTGTCCGTCAGCTCAGTCTCCCGCTGCCACCTGCTGCTCTTTACGGTATCAAGGTACAGATTCTTCGCAATCTGACAGAGCCAGACATTCAGCTTGCACGTTCCCTGAAAGCCCTTTATGTTTCTATATGCCCGATAAAAGGTTTCCTGTGTCAGTTCCTCCGCCAGATGGTAATCACTCGTCAGAGAAAGCAGAAATTTCATGACTACCTTTGCATTTTCTTGATATATCCTCTCAAATTCCTGTCCCATTTTTCCCCCTTTTTACGTCATCCTATTTATAAGACGACCGAACAAAGAAAACATTACAAAAAAACTGCTGTTTTTGCAAAAAAATCAAAAAACAGCAGTTCCTATATGAGCTATTCACTAAACAATGTTCAGATCCTTCAAAAACTTTGCAAGTATTTCCTCTAACACATCTCCGCGAACCGGCTTCGATAAGTAATCCGCAAAGCCCTCCTCGAGGTACTCCTCTCTCATGCCTTCGATGGCATTCGCAGTCAGCACAATCACATCTACATCCTTATTCAGATTGTTCGTATCCTCTCTGAGCATATGCAGGGTCTGTATACCATCCGGCTCCGGCATCATATGATCCATTAAAATCAAATCATATTTTTTCTCCCTTGTCTTTTGCAGACACTCGTTTCCTCCTGTTGCAAAATCCAACTGAATCTCGGTTCTCTTCAAGAGTGCTCCGATTACCGTCAAGTTCATCGGTGTGTCATCTACAATCAACAGCTTCGCATCCGGTGCGCGCAAGATACTCTTTTGAACGCCTTTTTCTCCCGGCGCTTTCTCTGCCTTTTGTCCCAGCTTACCCATAGCAGTATCATCCACAATCTGCTGCGGAAGCTGAATCGTAAAGCAACTGCCCTCTCCATATTCGCTTTCCACCTGAATGGTACCATTCATGAGATTTACCAACTGCTTCGTGATATTTAATCCGAGGCCGGTTCCCTCTATGTAACGGTTCTTTGTCAGCTCCAAACGCTGGAAGCTGGCAAACAACGCCTCCATATCTTCTTTCTTGATACCCATTCCGGTGTCTGCTACCGAAATGCAAAGCACAAAGCCTTCCTCACTGCGAAGCCCCTTCGCAGAAAACGTAATGGTACCCTTTTCGGTATATTTTATTGCATTGGATAACAGATTATTAAGTATCTGCTTCACACGAATCTCATCGCCCTTGACCACAGCAGGCATTGTCTCATCAATCTCCAGCTTCAGTGTAAGATTTTTCTGCTTGATGCGAACCTCAACGCCTAATATAATGTCCTGAAGCATTGCTGCCAACCGATAATCGTCCTCTACAATCTTTAACTTACCTGCTTCTATCTTTGAAAAATCTAAGATTTCATTCACAAGGCTTAACAGCATCTGACCCGCTCTCTTGATGTTGATTGCATAGCCTTCTACTGTCTCGTCCTTATTGTCACGCAGAATCATTTCATTCATACCAAGCACGGTATTGATTGGTGTACGAATTTCATGAGACATATTAGCAAGAAACTTCGCCTTTGCCTCACCTGCTGCCACCGCCGTCTGCTTTTCCTTCTCTACATTAAGCAAATCACGTATGGTCTTTAAGCCCGATGCAAACAGCAGCAATACCAGTCCGACACATAACGCAATACCGTTTAACTGCGCCTCAACAATATACGCCAAGCCTATCTCAAACACGCCTGCCAACATCAGCCCCAAAAAGCCAATGGCAACCTCTCGATACTCTCTTACATAGCCCTTCACAATATCCAACACAAAGGTAACTACCATCAGCAGAATCAACACCAGCAGAATCACATGCGACGACGTCATCGTTTCGAAAAAATCCTTTATGCCCAAAACCTGCAACGTGACTACTATGATATAATTTAATGCCGTACAGGTACTCAGCGTCATATATGCTTTCCGATACCGACCCTTTTGTATACCATCCAAATACATCATAAACGGATACGGCAACAGCGCAACCATCAAAAAGCCCATCTGCATTGCAATCGTGCTGTTTGGGAAGAAAAACTGCCGAAGCTTGGACTCCACAAGCAGCCAGGTCGAAGCAAGCACAATCACCACGCCAAGGTAAAACAAATCCACCTCTCTCTTATAGAAAATACGCACAAATGCACTCGCAGAGATTACAAACAAACCAATCAGGAGCATAAAAGCCGCCGTAATTGCAGAAGGTGTATACATGCCGTAAAAATGGCGGTTGATATCGTTCAACGCACCCTCATACATATCGCTCACATAACCCGCATAGGAGGAATCCGTCATAAACTCAATCCGCAGCTGCTCTCCGGCATCCGCTTCGTATACCTGAAAAAATACATAGGTCATGGTACTGGTCTTACCAAAGAGCTGTGTATCCAGCGTGGAATACTCCTTGCGCAGCTCATCCCCTACATATATTTTCATGTCCTGCTGCATACTTCTGACACAAATCCAGGTCTCTTCCTGATGTTGCGGAAGCGTCGTTGCGATTGTAACCCATTCTCCGCGCTTTGCGACACATGTGCCGGGAACACTGACCGGCTGCTCGCTTCCATCCGGAAGAAGCTCTACCCATTCTGCCTGAAACTCCCGGCAGGTACTGCTCTCCGAAATATTTTCCGGCTCCAAACATGCCTGTCCCAAAATAAAAAACAGAAAGGAAACAACCGTCAAGATTCCCAAAATGCATTTTAAAGTTTTTATTCCTTTTTGCTTCGGCTTCTCCATACGCTCCCCCACCTTATCACATCTACTTTTTTCTGCTTTATCAGCATCAATTCTCGTTAGAAATCCTTTATTTTAACTCTATCATATCCCCATCTTTGTGTCAATTCTTTCCCCTAGATACACACCTGTTTTACTCTATTTTCCACCATTCCTCCGGAATCCGGTCACGTTCAATCACACAATTTTCTTCGATTGCAAACAGCTTTTTGCACACCTCAAAAATCCCCTTCGCATCACACAAAATACAATCCGCATCTCCGAAGGTTACCTTCCTTGCAGCTCCCAAATCATAAAATGCCTGCATCATCTTATCAAAATGATCCGAAAAGGAGCCGGAGCCGAGCGTGCGATTATAGTGCCGATGCATCTGCACCTCTTTTCGACTTCCGTCCGGCATCACAATATGCATCTGGGTAGGCTCATCCGTCAATCGGTCCTTTACTCCGAGGGCTTCATCCACACTGTGAATATAGGTATTTCTGCCATGCGTAACTCCTAACAGCAAAATTTTTGCATTCACACTTCGCAAACGATCCCAGCAGCCTCCCGGCGGACAAGGTGTGGTGGCATTTTCTTCTCCCCGAATATATTCCTCTGCCCCTTTTCCATAGGCAGCAATGCTGTGCGTCGGATGCAGCGACCTTACCACCCCTGCTCTTTGCCGAAAAATATTGGGCAGGATTCCCACACATGCCGGCTCCGTCTGCGGGTCAAACGTCGAATACTCTTTGCTCATCTGCGCCCAGGTATGCGTAGGAAGCATCAGCAGACCGTCCTGAAAATATTCCATCAATGCATCTATAACCGTATCTGCTCCACCCTCTACTGCACCAATGGACTTCATAGAGGAATGCACCATGATTGCCTCTGTACCGGATAATCCCATTTCTTTTAACGCTTTTATTAAATCTGATTTTGTATACATACTTTTTTCCTCCATAGCTCAATAAAAAAAGTATACCATATCAGAAGGATAAGAAAAAGCCTTGAATCGTGTTGGTTGATTTTTTCACTCGGTAGTTAACCGAAAATCCATTGTCAACAACACCTATTTCCGTTATATTGTAGGTAAGAACAATTACTCAAATAGGGAAGAGAGGAACGCTTATGCTGAAAATTAAAAACCTGACCAAGCATTACAAGGGCAGTAATAAAGGAATCACAGATATTAATTTAACAATTGATGCCGGAGATATCTACGCCTTTATCGGACACAACGGTGCCGGCAAAACCACCACCCTCAAGTGCGTCGTCGGCATTCACGACTTTGAGCAGGGCGAAATCCAAATCAATGGTATCTCAATGAAAGAGAATCCTCTGCTCTGCAAGCAGCAGTTTGCTTATATTCCGGACAATCCGGATTTGTACGAATACTTAACCGGCATCCAGTATCTTAATTTTATTGCGGATGTATTTGAGGTATCGGAGTCCGAGCGCGAAGCACGCATCGAAACATACGCAAATGCCTTTGGCATTACCGAGGCACTGGGAAATCTGATTTCCTCTTATTCCCATGGAATGAAGCAAAAGCTTGCTATTATTTCCGCATTGGTTCATCAGCCGAAGCTTCTGATATTGGACGAACCATTTGTCGGTTTGGACCCGGAAGCCGCCGTTATCCTAAAAAACATCATGCGCGATATTTGCAAAGCCGGCGGAGCTATTTTCTTTTCCACTCACGTTCTGGACGTGGCAGAAAAGCTGTGCAACAAGGTAGCTATCATCAAAGACGGCGTATTGATTAAAACCGGAAAAATGGAAGAGCTTGTACAACAGGACACATCCTTGGAAGACATTTTTATGGAGGTACTAT
This sequence comes from Lachnospiraceae bacterium, assembly GCA_017462755.1. Lineage (GTDB taxonomy): Bacteria > Bacillota > Clostridia > Lachnospirales > Lachnospiraceae > RGIG4057. The sequence continues at coordinate 6,457 of JAFTQM010000081.1, forward strand.
GTAATGATAAAGCAGATTAGTACATTAACAAAGCTCCAGCTCAAAAATTTATACGGAATTAATGTATTCCGTTTTTCCACGGACAAATCAGAAAAAAAGAAGAAGCTCGCATTGGCTGCCACCTATCTTTTCCTTATCCTCCTGTTTGCTTCCTATATCGGCGGCATGACCTACGGTTATATTTTCATTGGCTTAGAGGAAATGATACCTGCCTATCTGATTATGCTTTCCAGTATCATTATTTTATTCTTTTCCATATTCAAGGCAGGAGCTGTAATTTTTCAAAAAAATGCATATGATATTTTGGCGTCCCTCCCGGTACGACAGACTGCCATTGTGGTAAGCCGTTTTATCCGGATGTACGTTGAAAATCTACTGATTGCCCTAATCGCAATGCTTCCGTCCATGGTTGTGTATGGCATCTTTATGCACCCGAAGGCTTCCTTTTATTTGATTGGTATTCTGGTAACCCTTTTCATTCCATTAATACCTATAACCATCGCTACCTTTGCCGGTGCGTTGATTACTGCGATTACATCCCGGATGAAGCACAAGAGTCTGGTAAGCGTGGTTCTCTCTATGCTACTGTTTTTGGGTATCATGCTCGGAATATCTCAGATGTCTGCGATGGAGGAAAGCTTTTCCATCGACATGCTGCAAGACCTGAGTAAGACCGCGCTTCGCATCATTCAAAGCATTTATCCGCCGGCAATCTGGTTGGGAACTGCGATGCTGACCGGAGATTTCCTGCTTTGCATTGCTTGCATCAGCGGCAGCTTATTGATTTTTGCACTCGTAATTACTGTCGTTTCTGCAAATTTCCACTGGATTTGCAGAGGGCTGTACCGCACCGGTGCAAAACATAATTACAAACTAAAACACCTGAAGAAAAGCTCCGTTCTGGGTACCCTGTACCACCGTGAACGAAAACGCTACTTTTCCTCAAGTGTATATGTAATCAATACAATGATTGGTCCTATTATGGCGGTTCTGTTTTCCATCTCCGTTCTTACCATCGGAATACAACCGATACAAACCGCTCTGGGCTTCCCGGTCGACCTGACTGTAGTCGCACCGTTTCTGCTTGCGGGAATCTTTTGCATTATGCCGACCACCTGCACCTCCATCTCGATGGAAGGAAAGGAATGGTGGATTGTAAAAAGCCTGCCCCTTCGGACAAAGGATGTCTTAGACAGTAAGATTTTACTCAATCTTACCATAATCGCTCCATTTTTTATTGCATCGGAGCTTTTGTTCGTATGCGCCATAAAGCCTGATTTTGCAGAATTACTTTGGCTGATTGCTATTCCTGTACTGCTAATTCTGTTTGTCTGCGTATTCGGAATCACCGTCAACCTGAAGCTGCCACGCTTTGACTGGGAGAACGAGGTAACAGTGGTAAAGCAAAGTGCATCCTCTTTTATCGGAGGCTTTCTCGGCTTTGTCGTCGCACTCTTGTGCATGGTACCATGTATCCTAGTGCCGGCAAAATATACCACTCTGACAAAGCTTCTCCTTTGCTTCCTCATTGCTTTAATCACTTTATATCTGTATCATCGAAACAACAAAACTAATTTGCAGGAGCTCTAACGAGCTCCTGCAGTATCTTTATCCCGCATACCAAAGCATTTCAAAAAACTCTTCTGCATTCATTCCATTCACGGTAGGCGGCCATCCCGGACTTGTTTCAAATCTGCAAAGCTGTCCATCATCCGCCAGCATATCAATAAAGCTTTCTCCGTCCGTTTTCTTGAACGTAAATGTCGTTCCCGCCGGGAAGGTGTAGCTTAAACCAAGCATCAGCCCCTCTTCGTCTACCAGCTCTGCAGTAATCTCTACCGTAGAAGTAATGGCTATCTCGGATTGTACTTCATAAATACCATCCTTCTCTACCGGCATTCCGTCCGCTCCCACATAACATTCTGCCAGCACCGGATAAGTACTCAGCATATCCTGCATTTTGATTACCTTAAAATCCCGCGGATTGATAAAGGATATCAAGCCTCCGCCAAATTCATCCACAAACTCTACCGAGTCTGCCGTAATCTTAAATACACTTACAATCTGATAATCATTTTCCACCATACGCTGTACATAAAGATAATGATTACCGCCCGACTTTACCAAATATACCTCCAAACTATAATTGAAAACATCCTGCAGGTAGGTATTACCGTTTACTGTGACCTCATAGGATTCATAGCAATCCGTCTCTACACTGTAATTTCGGGATATGGAAATATGGTCCGTTACACCGTCAGCATCCAAATCGATACTCAAGCAGCCATTATCTCCAACCGCTTTTCGCACATAGTCCTCTTCTGTTTCTCCAAAATAAAAATCACTAAAAATCTGTGGATATTCCTGATACAGGATGGTTACCTGCTGCGTTCCCTGCGCATAGTTTCCAATCTCATAACTGCTAAAATAAAAGGTTACACCATCATATTCCAAGGTCCATGTGAATTCCAGTCTATACTCCGTATCGCCCGGCGTAATGTACTCCACAAATTCTTCCTGCAATGTCTCCGTCCAATACATAAGATCCGGATATTTTTCCAGCATTTCTGCTGCCAGGATATCTGCTAAATCACTCATATCAACGATTACATCCGTTAAAAGGATTGGCTTACCGGTCTGCACATCAAAGTTGTATGCATTGAAAAAATCCAGTCCATGCACGCCGCCTTCGTAGGAATGAACGTATTCTCCCACGGACAATACCATTTCGTCTGCTCTCCGCACAAACATGTCCGACTCATACGCAAACGGCCCTAAATAGAGTTCTTCTCCGTACTCCTGATAATTATATATCGCGAATTCTTCCAACTCTTCTATGTAGCTTTGCACAAAGGTAAGATAGGACTCATTAAATTTATTTACAGCATCCGTTAACAATGGATACTCCAACGTGCGCAAATCAATCAAATTGTACCGGGTACGAATCAACTCCACCTTGTCATCGTCGCTATAACTGTTATCCCAGTAAGCATCAAACGCCACATCCAAATACGCCTGTGGCGCTTTGGTTGGGGTCGGCTCCGCAGTTGGTTCGGCTACTTCCGTTGGCGTTGGCTCTGCTGCTCCCGTCGGCTCCGCAGTCGGTTC
>JAFTQM010000082.1 GCA_017462755.1 Lachnospiraceae bacterium
ATTGTCAGAGGCTATTATAACAATGCGACCCTTGAGAGTGTAGAGGCGAATGGTCTTAGTGCAAGCGGTACATTTAAAAATGGAGTAATCAACGTGGAGGTGCTGGACACATTGACAGAAGCAGAGGTAAGCTTTGTATTGACTGATGCAAATGGCTTACTGTATGTGGATGGTGTGTTGGTGGACGATACCAAGGCACAGATGCTTGCACTTACCGGAGATACGACCGAGGTGCCGGTAACGGTTTATGCGGAGGATCATGAGACCAAGAAGGAGTATACCTTGGCGTTGGTAAAGAGTGCAAATCCGACCGAGCCGATGCCGGAGCCGGAAGTAACGGAAGTACCTGCCGAGCCTACGGCAGAACCAACCGAGAGCCTAACGGTAACGGAAGCACCAAGCGATTCGACCGGGGATGCTGCGACTACGGAAGCACCGGAACCAACGGAGGGCGCAGAGGACAGTACTCCGGCAGACATGGATGCAGAGATAAAGCCGGGAAGCAATACAGGTCTGATAATTGCGATTGTGGCAGTAGTAGCAGTGGTTGCGATTGCGACAGCAGTTATCGTGATGAAGAAGCGCAAGTAAGTACGAGATCTTGATATCACGCTAAGATGATTACTTTGGAACTTGTAATTTAATAAAAGAATGCAGTAAGAGCGCGGGTGCTATGTAATGAACCGACCTTTCAGTTGTTAGATTTTTGGTCTAACTTTTATGAGTGGTTCATAAGCATCTGCGCTCTTTGTATAGGCAATAAGCAATTGTACTTGGTACTGCATTGAGTTAATCCATGACCACAATGGTCTCCGGGCAAGGAGAGCCAAGCTCTCTTGGATGCAGTCCGCGGCTGATGGCTTCGTATACGAGCATCATTGCCTGCGGTTCGTATGGCATGGTCAGCTTTTGCTCCGGTACACTTTTTAAGTGCATTGGAATTTTCTTTTTATGTGTTTGAACGTATGCTGCCATCGGTGCTTCCAGCTCCTTGGCGGCAGCCACCGCAGCTTCGCGACAAATATTCCAGAATGTTTCCGCCTGCGTATGGGTCAGACAAGGAATGAGAAGATTTGGGGCGTGGTTTTCAATCGCCAGAAAGCCGCGTTCTGCTAACATTGGAATCGTTTTTACAATGAGTGGGTCCAGGTCTACGGATTCCGGTGTGATTTCTTTGTGAATCAGGTAAAACAGCTTGAGCATATTACGTTCTGTTTCCTGATAGGAGTGAAAGCCAAAGTCCTCGTGCTTTGGATAAGGGTACAGAGAGGATTCGTAGTTGTAAAGCTCCAATCCGGTTGCGTCAAGATATTGTTCGATTTGGGTGCGACGTTGCCCGGAGAGCGCATATTCCTCTTTGCCGCGTTTGCCTTCCGGAATCACATAGTTTTCAGGATAAATGGTAGCGAAAGCAATCCATTTGCCGCCGTTTGGCCGGTCCGGGAAGATTTGCGGCTTACGGTGTGATTCTAAGCTTTTCCAAAGTGCATTTTCGGCAATGTTGATGAGCATATACCGCTCCAAACGAGGACTGTAAAAATCGGTCTGCTTTAATCTGTCGATTGCCTGCTGCATCGCAGGTAAGTATGCGTCGGCATGCTCGGTAACGAACTGTTCCTGTTCCTTGATGTAGGTCACATAGTCCTCGGCGTGATAGATGATAAAGTCGGTATAAACCTTGCCGTCGCCCATGCGCTGCATCAACTCACCATCGACCAGGCGGTTGATAATCGGTTCGACATAGGCAGCCGATACACCGATGGCGCGGGAAAGCTCGGAGATGCTGACCGGCTTTTCGTATGCGAGAATCAAAAGGTTTTGTGACAGTACATCATCGTCAGGTACAAGTGACATTGGTTCATCGTTCAGACCGCATACGCCGCTGTTTCTAAGGAACATAGTTTGAGGTAAATAGCTGTTTTCAGTATAGTTTTCCATCGTATCCATTCCTTTCTTTAATTGCTTGCGACCAAAATCCAAACGACTTTTGACGGTTCCCTCCGCGAGCTGTAGTGAGGCGGCGATATCGCGAATGCTTTCGCCGTGAAAATAGTATCTGGCAATGATGGCTCGGTAGGATTCGGAAAGGTAGGAAACCTCCTGTCGTATTCGTTCGGCTTCTTTGGCGCGCAGCATATCACTGACAAAATCGTCTTCTGCGGCGATATCAAAATCCTCTCCGATGTGAGTAACCGAAAGCTGATACTTTTTGCGCAGAAGTGCATAATACTTGCGATTCAGCACCGTCAGCAGCCAGGCACGCGGCTGCTCGATCATACCGCCTTTTTGCAAAAAGGTAAGTGCGGCAAGGATGGTTTCCTGTACCAAATCCTCCGCATCGGCAAAGCAATCGCACTTTTGCACTGCAGCAGAAAACAAAAGGTTCATGTAGTTTTGAATTTCGGTGTCGGTCATAATAATCGTATCCATTTCGTTTTTGGTTTTATGATTCTCTTTGAAAGCTTTCACTTATATAGTTGCGGAAAAAGGAAGTTGGTTCGATGGTTTTTGAAAAAATACCGCGGAGCAGTTTTACTGCTTCGCGGTATTATGTAAATCGTTATTGACTTATTTTGCTGCCTTGTTTGGTCTTACGAATACCAAGCTTAAGAACAATGCTACAATGTAAAGAACTAAGGTTACATACAATACGGTCTGATAGCCTACCGGATTTACCATGTAGCCATCTACCTCGATTACCTCACCGAAGTTATTTACAATAGCAGTAGCGAGCTGATTACCGGTCAGACCTGCGAAGCCCCATGCGGATAAGGTAATACCGTGCAGAGCACTGATGCTGCCCATACCGTAGTGGTCGGAAAGTAAGGTCGGCACGTTGGAGAAACCACCGCCATAGCCTGCGTTTACTGCCATGATAAGTGCAAGTACAAGAATCATTAAGCCGGTATTGTCTGCACCGTTCTTGATACCACCGGTTACGATAACCAGTGCGGTCAGTGCGATAGACATTACGAAAATAATCTTATAAACGGTATTTCTGTCCTTCATCTTATCTGCTGCTGCAGAGAAGCCCAGACGACCTGCTGCATTGAAGATAGCAGATACAGTGGATACGATACCTACAACACCTGCAAGACCAAGACATTTAACAATAGCCTTTTCCTGAGAAATCAGAGCCAGACCACAGGTAATATTGATGTAGAACATGAACCAGATACCAACATAGTTTAAGATTGGTCTGGTCTTAATAACCTCGATGATGCTTGGCTTTTTCTCATCCTTAGAAGGCTCATGCCAACCATCCGGCTTCTTTAATAACAAATGACCAACGAACATCATGAGGAAGTATGCAACAGCTAAGATGAAGAACATCTTGTAGATGCCGCCCTCTTTGATGTTCTTAAGCAGTGCTTCCATAATTGGGCTGGCAATTGCCTTTGCTGCACCAAAGCCTGCTACTGCAAGACCGGTAGCAAGACCCTTTTTGTCCTGGAACCAAAGCATCAGAGTCTTAACAGGGGAGAGATAACCGGTACCAAGACCAACACCCATGATAAAACCATAGCATACATAAATACCTACAAGAGCCAATGTGCTGCCCGGGTTGTTACCGCCGTACCAGATGAAGAAACCGGTACCTGCCATACCACCGGCAAAGCAGATAGTTGCAATCAGAGAAGACTTGTGAATGTCCTTTTCTACGACATTTCCGAGGAATGCTGCGGACATGCCGAGGAAGAAAATTGCTAAGCTGAATGCCCATTCGGTTGCGCTCTTGGTGTGACCGATGTGATTTGCGATGTTCTCGCTGAAAATAGACCAGCAGTATACAGTACCGATACTGCAGTGAAGCAATAATGCCGGGATAGCTGCGCGAATCCACTTATTGGTGCGCCAGCCGCCACTTTTTTGAGTTGTGCTCATAACTTCTTACGTCCTTTCTTAATTTGTTCTTGTGCATCCTGCGGAATATATGTATCCGAAAGATATGGTATATTAGTGTGAAAGGAATGTGCTTTCATGATGATGGAAACACATTCCTTTCAAGAAATAGCCTTTGGTATGATAGCACAAAAAAATAGCTTTTGCAACTGTTTGATGAAAAAAGGCTGTGTTTTATTTATTGCTTTTTGGCATGGCGAACTAATAATAAAATGAAAACCATGTCGATTGCGATTACCACGCCAACGGAACACATACCGGTAAAGATGCCTGCGACGCTGGCGATTTTGCCGATGACGGATGGCATCAGGATGGAACCGAGGCTGGCAAAGGTCAGGATAAAGCTCCACGCCAGAGAGTATTTCTGTATCAGCTTACCGGAAAAGGCTACCGTAGTCGGGTAAATACCTGCCATGCTGAAGCCGAAGCCCATGATACCGAATACAATCATGCCGGTGCTTTTGCTGCTGATAAGAATCAGGAAAAATACAACCAGAGCGGCACCCATAATCGGCAGCAGCCGTTCCTTTGGTACGCGGGAGGAAAGCCAGGCAGTCAGCAGCCGTCCTGCCAAAATCATAATCCACTGTACGCTCGCCATTAACTGGGAGATGGAAGAGTTCAGCAGCCCGGTATCCTTAAAATAAGTTACCAGCCAGCCGATAACGCCCTGCTCTGCACACAGATAGAAAAACATAGTGGCGATACAGAGGTAAAAAAGCGGTTCTTTGAAAAAGCCGTAGTTGCTGGTCTTTTTCTCCTTCTTTGCGATATTTATACCGTCTATCGGAAGGAAGAAATACAAAAGCCAGCTGATGATGCCCATGCTGCACATAAATATGGAAGCATACACCCAGTTGCTGTTTGACGAGGAGGTAAACAGCATAAGAAGAATCGGGAACAGGAATGCACCGACCGAGAACATCGCGTGCAGACCGTTGATAAGTGCTGCCTTACCCGGAGCCAGATTGTTGATAATCGTGTTGCAGAAGTTACTGGAAGCACCGCGTGCAAGACCGGTCATCAAAAAGGCAACGACCAGAAGCGGCACATTTCCGCTGAGCAGGATAATCAGGTAGGACAGGGCATAAAAGGAATTGAAAATCAAGATACTTCTCTTTCTGCCGATTTTTTCTGCCAAGGCGCCTGCAAAAAAGCTGGATAAAAAGTTTCCGACAGAGTGCAGACTGACCAATAGACCGCAAATCTCATAATCCAAGCCTCTGGTCTCGGAAATGAGCGGCATCAAAGAGCCGATGGACAGTGCAAGCATACCGTTGCAGATGAACACGATGTAGCACATGATTAATTGTTTGTTTTTTTGCTTTTCTTCAAAAAGTTTCATTATGTAGGTTTCCTATCTGTTTTTATTTTTTAACGCTCCGACTATCATAGCTTGTTTGGGGCGAAATGTCAAAGTGAATTGCAAAGATATGCGGAATGCATTTCGATAGAGGAAACGATTGCGTGAATGAAGAGAGAAACTTAGAGATTTGTATTATAAAGAGGGAGTTCCCAAGGTCATGAAATGGTTGACTTTGGGG
>JAFTQM010000083.1 GCA_017462755.1 Lachnospiraceae bacterium
AACCAATCCGAAGCTGGCCATGGTCATCATGAGTCAGTTCGGCGGCCCGGACGGTGAGCTCGCCGCGTCCATGCGTTACCTTTCCCAGCGGTATGCGATGCCGTATCGGGAAGTGGCGGGAGTATTGACGGATATCGGCACCGAAGAACTCGCCCACATGGAGATCATTTCTGCCATCATTCATCAGTTGACCAAGGACCTGACGCCGGAGGAAATCGTAGCTTCCGGTTTCGACAAATATTACGTGGATCATACCCTCGGGCTTTGGCCGCAGGCAGCGGGCGGCGTACCGTTTACCTCTACTTTCTTCCAGTCCAAGGGAGACCCGATTACGGACCTCACCGAGGATATGGCAGCGGAGCAGAAGGCACGCACCACCTACGATAATATCCTTCGTTTGGTGCATGACCACGATGTATGTGATCCGATTCGTTATCTGCGTGAGCGCGAAATTGTGCATTTCCAGCGGTTCGGTGAGAGCCTGCGGATTGTACAGGATAATCTGGATTCCAAGAATTTCTATGCCATCAATCCGGCGTTTTTGGCGGATAAGGCGAGATAAGATCTCAGTAAAGAAAGAAGGGGCACCGGATGGAGCCTCTTCTTTCGATAAAGGGGAAACATATTATAAGATATCATTCTTAATCAAATCATCATAAGTCTCTCTCTTGACGATAAGTTTTTTTTCGCTCCCTCTGACTGCGACAATAGGTGGGCGAGGAATGCGGTTATAGTTGCTTGCCATGGAGTAATTATATGCTCCGGTGGAAAGTACGGCGAGTGTATCGCCGACCTGAATCTCGGGCATCATAATGTTTTCCTGTATCAGGTCTCCCGATTCACAGCATTTGCCTGCGATAGTAATGGGAGCAACCAATTCTGCGGAGGCATTGTTAGCGACCACAGCGGAGTACTTGGAACCGTATAGGATATATCTCGGATTGTCACTCATACCGCCGTCAACGGATACATAGGTTCTGATATTTTCAATCTTCTTGATACAACCGACAGTATAAAGGGTAATGCCGGCAGTAGCAACGATAGAACGCCCGGGTTCAAAGACCAAAAACGGGAGATCTATGTTTCTTTGCTTTGCAATGTCTTTTACTGTTTCAGCGACTTTCTTAATATATTCAGTCGGTGGTAATGGATCGTCCTCAGCTACGTATTTAATACCGAAACCGCCCCCAAGATTCAATATTTTAATTTTTAGGGAAAGGCTTTCATACAAATCGGCGATAAAATTAATCATGACTTTTGCCGCTTCGCAGAAGGGATCGACATCAAAAATCTGTGAACCGATGTGACAATGAACACCGTCAATTCTGATATTGGTAAGTGTGGAAGCGTAGCGGTGAATTTGTGTAGCTTCACCGTTTTCTAAAGCGAAACCGAACTTAGAGTCAATTTGGCCGGTTTTAACGAAATCATGGGTGTGCGCATCAATGCCTGGCTTGATTCGAAACAGTACATTTTGAACAATGCCTTTTGCTCCGGCAATTTCGTTAATCAAATCCAATTCAAACCGATTATCAACCACCATGTGTCCTACACCATAGGTGATGGCAAGTTCGATTTCGTCAGGGGTCTTATTATTGCCGTGGAAGAATACTTTTTCCATCGGAAAGCCTGCTTTATATAGGGTATAAAGCTCACCACCGGAAACCACATCGGCACCGAGCCCTTCTTCTGCGGTAATGCGCGCAGTGTGCATTGTACACAAAGCCTTGCTTGCAAAGAGCACAAGTCCGTTGCCATCAAAGTATGTTTCGATGGCTTCCTTATATTCACGACAATGTTTGCGTATTAAGTCTTCATCGAGAACATAAAGCGGAGTACCATATTCACGTGCCAGGTCTACCGTATCGTGGGAGCCGATCATTAAATGATTTTTTGTATTTACTGATAAATTATCCGAATGAAACATGTTGGTGTCCTTCTTTGCTATGAATATTTTTTTATGAGCTCTTCTGCGACTGCTTTTCTGGTGACGCATTGATCCATTGCCTGTTTTTCTATATAACGGTGAGCTTCCGGCTCGTCCATTTTCAATTCACGGATGAGAAGCCATTTTGCCCGGTTGACAATGCGGATTTCTTCCATTTTTTCTTCAATGGTAAGAGTTTTCTTTTCTGTCTTTCGAAGTCTTTCTCGGGCACTGGCCATCCAACCGAGTGCAGTGGTCAAGATAGGTTTTGCGGTTGGCTTGGAAAGTGTAAATACACCATGCTCCGCAACTTTATCATGAATG
>JAFTQM010000084.1 GCA_017462755.1 Lachnospiraceae bacterium
CAGGGGAATGGTAGTTAAGGACACTGCCTTTTTTCTTCTCTCACAGAAATAAAGCTGTCGATATCTTCTATCATATACTGTCGTCCAGTCGTATGAAGGACATCATAACAAGCTCCAAGGTAATCCAGCACACCATATTTCTTAAACAAGCTCATGGTTTCTCTCCCCGTCAGCTTTTTCTCTGCCCTGTATGCTTCAAAACAAAATACTTTAAACTTTAATGTCTTACTCACACCTACACCTCCGGCAACATAAATCTTCCCGCACGTTCTTCATTAAAAAGCCAAACCAGCATTGTGGCACTGTACTGCCATACTTTTGTTTCTTCCTTTTCAAGGTAAGAATACAATTTTGACTGTGTAAACCTTTCCATTGCTTCATCTTCCGTCCAATTATTAGACTCCATTATTTTAGTTACAGTACTGGCGGTAATTCCGTAAAGAAGTGTTTCGAAACTACGTTCATTCATCTATTCCATTACCTCCGCTTCCACATACCTCAAATATTTCAATGCCTTTCCTGTATGAAAAAGAATCTGGTCACATAATCTCTCTGTTTTCAATTTCTTCAATGCTAAATCTTTATCTATATCACCATTTTCATATTCTACCACAACTCTGTAAACCGTATCGTCTGCAACCGGTCCAATAACAATATCATATTTTCCGGTTTCCAATCCCTGTCTATTAGCACAAATAAAATCAAGCCACTTCACATCAGCATAAGAAAAACAGATTACTTTCGTTTCTTTTTGAGCCGCCACCTCATCAAACTCATATTTATTGATGTACTTGCTCCCGCCAGCATTTCGATAAGCTACTTTGATTGCCCACTTTCTTGCCTGTTCTTCATTCGTCGTCACATAAAATCCATCTCCAAAATCTAATGGGCGTTTTGCCACCAAAATCTTCGGAGCATCTACAATTGTATCACTACCATGATATACAAGCATCTCTTCCCCTCCATATCTCATCTTTAACACTTTTATTTATTGCGACATTCCTCTATTATGTTTGATATTCCCCTATCGATTACTCACCATATTTCTGCGCAAACTCTGCCACTGGCATTGGTTTGGAATAGAAATATCCCTGAATCAAATCACATTCCTGCTCCGTCAGAAAATCCACTTGTTCTCTGCTCTCAATGCCTTCTGCAACAATTTTCATGTTCAATTTCTTCGCTAAGTCAATAACCTCAGATACAATCAGCAGGCCTCTCTCTTCCACATCTGCTCCACGGAAGAAATCCGCATCAATCTTTAAAACATCAATTTGCAGCTCCTTTAAAGAATTCAAAGAAGAATATCCCGCGCCAAAGTCATCCATAGATACCGGAAATCCGGCTATTCGCAACTTCTGCACCGTATTTAACAATACCTTCTTATCATCGAAGAACGCACTCTCCGTAAGCTCCAGCTCAATCATGCTATGCGGTACCTGATATTTATCTACAATGGCACAGATATGCTCTGCCAAATCTTCTCTGGTAAAATGCGCTCTGGATACATTAACAGAGATTGGCACCAGCTTACGCCCTTCCGCAAGCCATTCTGCCTGTATTCTAGCAATCTCTTCCAGCATATAATCATCCAGCTTTAATATAAAACCGTTCTTTTCAAAGATTGGGATAAAGCGATTCGGTGGAATAAAACCTTCCGTCGGATGAATCCAGCGAACCAGCGCTTCTGCACCACCCAACACCTCTTCTGAGGTGCTGATTTTAGGCTGCAGGTATACCTGAAATTCCCTGTTTGCCAACGCATGGTCCATATCATCCTCTACCTTACGCTCCCACAGTTTTTGATTGTTCATTTCCACATCAAAGAAAGCAGTCTTATTCTCTGCTTCTTCTCCCAACATTTCACAAGCAATCATGGCATTGTTGTACAACTGCTCCACATCATACTCGCCGGGCTGAACAAAATATACTCCTACGCCAAAATACACTTTCATTCCCGGCAAAACTGCGCTCAGCACATTCTCCAGTCTTTGAATACGCTCTTCCAGCTGTGCCTTGTCCGTATAAACCAGCAAAAGACCAAATTCTGCATTCTCCTGATGTGCTATTACTTCCTTCCGCTCCATCTCCTTCTTCAGTGCAACATAAAACTTCTCAATCAATTCTTGCCCCTTGTTCACACCGAAACAGGTACAAAAGCTACGGTATTTGCGCATCTCTAAATGAACCATGGCATACTTGCGACGCGCTCTGCCATTCTTCTTTAACAGATTTGTTCCTTTTCTAATGAACAATAACCAATTATCTCCACCGGTTACCATGTCAGTGTAAATAATTTTTGCTGTTTTCCGTACACTGGATACCATACTGATAATCGAAATCAGATAATATATTACAAAAATACCAATCAATATTCCGCAAAGCAAAACGCAAATTCCCATCATCAAAAAATCCTGATGATATAATGAGACATTATTGAGAACCATGACTTCCAAGCCATTTACCGGAACAACAAGCCAAAGCTTCAACTGGGTAAAAGGCGTCGCAGCACGCCACTCCGATACCGAGAAAAGCTCCTTCAATATCCTTTCATTCACAGCAAGTTCCCCATCCTCAATGAAAAATACCTGCTCTGCATCTTCCGTGAGGATAACACGAATCTCTTCTTCCATAAGCTCAGACAGAAACTCTATTGTTATGGTTTCATCGATTGCGGGATACTCGCCATTGCTGGCCCACACCGGCATTCTGTCCATATCAACTACCGATACCGCTTCGATTTCTTCCAGAATATCAATATGCGATAATACCGTCTGTTCAACCTTTTCTTCCGCTCCTAAATCATAATCCGCAAAAAGCTCTGCTATTTTCACAGACGTCCTGCTGCTGTCCGCCAATTTTCCCTGTACGATATCCATACCGGACAACCCCAGCGCCGAAATCATAACCGCACAAAATATACAAAGAATCACAACCAATCCCACTATAGATGGCCAGATATGCTTTTTCTTAAGTTTTTTAATTCTTTTCTCTTTTGATTCACTCATAAACATTTTCCCTCCGCTTTTACGTTTCTGCTTTTTCCCTCGCTTGAAAAACGAATTGATAAAAACAATAATTTCTCAAATCGTTATTATTCTTATTTTAACACACAGAACGTAAAATTGAAACGAAAAGATTTCTCACAAACTTTCCCCGGGCAAAGCGCCCGGGGAAACCCGCTACAACCTATATTTTAGCTTAATCTCAATCCTCTTTTCCTCCTCTGTCTCATAGACCGTAATGCCATCCAAAATACACGCCAACACGCTCCGGTCCAAATGCTCCAGCCTTTTATACTTTCGCAGATTTTCAATCCACGCGTTCCGCTCACTTTTCTCCTGCTCCAAGGACGTAACCGCCTCCATCTGTCCCCGAATCAGCTCCTCCTCCTTCGTGTAATCCTCCCGATAAAGCAGGTACTCTTCCTTCGTCAGCAGACCGCCTTTGTAATCCTCGTAGCACTCCTTTTTCAAACCATACAATTTTTTCAACCTTGCCTGATACCCTTCCGTATCTACTTTCCGTTTGGCAGCCTTGGGTCTCCGAAAATCATCGTCCTCCACCTTGCTCAGTTCTTCGTTCAGCTTCTCTAGGATTAACTGCTCTAACATCGCCTCCTGCACTCCATGATCGGAGCAAAGCTTACTCGAATACCTCTTGTAGGTGCCGCACAAATAGTATACCGTACCTCTCCGTACCACCTTTGAACAATTTCTCCCACAATCACCACACTTAATAAAGCCGGAAAACAGTCCGATGTTGGTATTCATGTTTAGCTGCCGGTTCTTCCGTTTTAGCAGCTCCTGTGCAATCTCCCATGTTTCCCGGTCGATAATCGGCTCGTGCGTACCTTTCACAATAATCCACTTTTCTTCCTGCATTTTCGTGGCTTTTCCACGCACGGTTTTCCGCTCCGTCCGGTTTTGCACCATATTGCCGATGTACATCTCATTGCACAAAATCCGGCTCACGGTCGCATACGTCCAATATTTTGTGCTCTCCAAACGCTTTGCATTGTGATACGCCAAGCCCTTCAAACGCTTATATTCGGACGGACAAGGAATCTTCTCCTCGTTCAGCCGATGAGTAATACTTATCTTGCCCTGTCCCTCAATATACATACGAAATATCCGACGGACAATTACCGCGGCTTCTTCATCGATCATCAGCTTATGCCTGTCCTTCGGGTCTTTCTGATACCCATATCCGGCAAAGGCTCCGACGAACTCCCCCTCCGACTGCTTGATTCGAAATGAGCTTTTGACCTTTTTGCTGATATCCTTGCTGTAATGCGCATTGAATACATTTCGAATCGGCATGATAAACTCGTCGTTCGGCGTCGCATAGAGCGAATCATAATTGTCATTGATGGCAATAAATCGAATGGAATGCATCGGAAAGTACTGCTCCAAATACTTGCCGACTTCTATGTAATTGCGCCCGAAACGCGAGAGATCCTTGACCACAACACAATTTATCAGACCATTCTCCGCATCTCTCAGCAGCTCCTGCATACCGGGACGCTTAAAATTCGTCCCGGTGTAACCATCGTCACAATATTCCTTTCGAACCAGCATATCCTCATGCTTGTCGACATAGTTCTCTATCATCGAACGTTGGGACGAAATACTGTCGCTTTCTGCCTTATCCCCGTCGTCATTGGAAAGTCGCAAATAAATTCCTACCTGGTACATGGCGGCACCTCGTACCTTCCGGTATCATGCGCTTCGATGATACGGCGCACCGCTTCCTTGGCATCCATCTCGCCGGTCGAAGAATACTGCACCACTATCTTCTTCTCGGCCTGCATCTTCTCACGTTGCTTTTTTTCATGCATCTAGGATTCTCCGTGGCTTTTTAACATGTATATGACGTAGGGGTGGAATTCTTGACCGGGTTGGTACGGTTTGATGTAAAAAGGGGTTGTCGCACTAATTATTAGTGCGACAACCCCTTTCACTTCTTACTTTCTTCATTTCCCTGTTATTCCATCACTTCAACAATTCCTGTAGCATAGATGGATACGGTATGTAGCCTGCACTATTGGAATAGCATTGTATATCATAAGGTGCTTTATTTCCCCGCTTTGCAGCTTTACTGCAATTTTTATTCGGCTTGATGTAACAAAACAGCATAAACATATCCTTTACCTGCTTACGTTGTCCACTCAAGCTATACATCCGTCTGCAAAGCATTTTTAAATTTTGAACGGTACTATCCAAAGTAAAAACAAGGTTATCGCAACAATGCTTCCCCTCCGGCAAATCCTGTATCAAGCCTCCATCAAGCTGTACTATCTCTACTTCCTGCCCGGCATCCACCTGTATCGGAACCATAGCCTTACTTCCGGTCGCTATATCATTTATCAAATACTTCTCGGACGCTTTCAATCCCTTGGAATAGGACGGTTCTGTTACTTTTTTTCGATTGATTTGTTTCTCCATACTCCACCTTATTCACCATCCAACTCAATGTTGTATAATGCCGTATATACCTCGTTAATCTGCGCAGATACTTCATCCAGCATCGCCGTTCTGATTTCCCTTCCACTATCCTCGAACAGCGGCAAGTAATTTAGCTCTTTTCCCTTTTCTTGCCTGCTCAACAATTTATATGCAGATAACTGTCCTGCACTTATCATCTTTCTCTTTGGTACTACCTGATGAACTGCTTTCCCATGACCTTCCTGCGCCAAGACACCTGCATAGTACAGATTGTTTACTGCCGTTAGTACATATGGGCTATGTGTAGTGATAAATACACTATTATCCTGCAGATTGGTATACATCGCAATAAATTCCATTAGCTCTTTCTGCAATGCCGGATAAATATGCGCTTCCGGTTCTTCAATAATGACAAACGCCTTTTCCTGCTTCAGCAGCAAAACATATAAAAAGTTCAACACCCACAATATCTCCTGCTGACCAGAAGAAGCAAAATTGATTGCAACCATATGTTCCGAATCCTCCGGAATTTGCAAATACTCCTTTCCTTTCTTCGAAAAATACTCACCCTTCTGCATATGAATAATAAACTCAGCAATGTCGTTCACATCAAAGCTGCGTTGTTCTACCGGATAATATTGATGTGCCATTTTGACTCCGCGTTCAAAGCCATTGCGTATACTGTCAATCAGCATCATAAACTGCTCTGTAATCAAGTCCAGATTTGTAGCACTATTCATCATCGCTCGATTGCTTGACATAACAGTAAGCAAGCTTCTCCCTGCCGGAATAAAATAAGTTTCCTTATTATCCGCAAATATCTCATTGACCCTCTGGATAATCATTTCATGATTGCGCTTCCGCCGCTCACTGGTCAGCGCCAAGCTCAACATTGAGCGTGTATCGTTATAATAAATCTCTATAATCTCTTTCCTCAGTGCTTCAATCTTATCATACAACACCTTGGAATAATTCACACTAATCAACTTTTTATTTGGTCGGTCGCCATCGTGCAACGCCACCCGAATCGAAATATCCGTTGCATACTCATACCACATCTCAAATTCAGGGTTCAAATCCCAACTATATCCGAATAATTTAATAAAAATGTCCTTCAAATCTCTGCGAATTGCCTTATCAAACCGTACCTCATCCTGAAATTCATTTTTATATGTTTTAGTGTCGCATACCTGTGTTAAATAATCAATTATGCTTGTCTTTATAATTCTGAAAAAATAAACACTTTTCGCAATGGTACTTTTTCCTGTCGCTTGCTCTCCAATCAACAGATTGAAATTTTGTATATCCATTTCGAATTCTTTTACCGGACCATTATTACGAATATAGATTTTCTGCATCTCGCAACCCTCAACATTCTTTTACTAAATATGGCGATTTACCACACTATCATTATACTTCCCAGATAGAAATATTGCAACTATTTGCTATTTCCCGTTCCAAACTCAAACACCATCACCCTTTCCCGTTCATCCTGCCCTTCAAACAAATCGCTGCAATCAATTTCGTCCAAAAAGTATAACTCGTCCAACATACCAGAAGCATCTCCTGCAAGCAGATAACTGATGTATTCCTGATCCGGATAGTAGAAAAACAGGCGTATGATGCGCGGATTTTCATAGTAAGAGCCGACAATCTGCCGCATGACAGAGCGAAGAATTTCCACACTAAACGGATTGAAAAAATAAAAGCAATCTGCGCCAGTAACTTCATAGGCTTCTGCATTCTCACAGAGCAATTCCATCCTTCCTGCGCTTTGCGCATATTGCTTTGCAAAGCTTGTCCGGTTTTCTTCCGCCCGAGCAAAAATTGACGGGTCATATTCCAGACCGATACACCTACAGCCGAGCTCCTGCGCTAAAAAGAAACCTACCCGGCCTTTTCCGCAGCCATAGTCCACTAAAACAGAATCCTGCGTAATGTAGCCGCTATCCCGCAACCGCTCCAACACACAATATGGTGTCGGTTCATAAGGATGATGGAACACATCGGCGTGCGTATCATCGCGACCAACGGTATTGATATTCAATTTTTTATCCCAGTCATGCTCGGTCATTGTGCTTTCTCTCCTCTCACCATCTCGTCATAATACCTATCCGAAAGAAGCCTACTTTTATGCAGTTCCTTATCTAACATTCCCCCATGCGGCATCAAAGCTCAGTGCCACCTGCGGTTTATCCGTCTTTACACAGTAAATCGGCAGCTTCTTCTCACTAATCAGATTCCCAATCGTATCCACTGCCTTCGGTATGTAAGTAAAGAACGCAGCAAAGATAAGGAAAAAGCAGGCACACAAAAACACGGTTTTTAAAAATACAATGACGTTTTCAGATTTCTTATTTTCAGGCATAACAAAGCATCCCATCACGTTTTGGTTTCAATATATGACCGGAAGGTTGGACCCTAGAACTATTCCGACACAAACTGCATTCTGCGTAGCCCGCTACCATCGTTCATTCCTCCTTCTTCGCCCGATAGTGCACCGGCGTTATCCCTACATTCTTTTTGAACGAGCTGCTAAATACACTTTCGCATGAAAAACCGGTATTATAACAGATGTCCTTCACCGACAACTCCGTATTTTTTAATAAATACTTTGCCATATCGATTCGGGTACGAATCAAATATTCATGCGGAGTAAAGCCGGTCTCTTTCTTAAAGGTGCGTATAAAATGAAACTGGCTCAATCCCAGCCGTTCTGCCAGCGTCTCTACCGACAACTCTTCCTTAAAATGTTCATTGATATAGTGAATCGTGGATTCTGACACACCCTGATAGGGTAACGGCATCTCGGCAGACTGCAACAAAAATGCCGTCAAGATATCGGTCAGGTACTTTGAAACCAACGGTTCCCTGATTGCACCGCCCGGAGCAAACATCTCAAATACCTCTTTCATTTTGAACACGATTGGATATGCATTTCGCAACGAAAATACATTTCCCAATCTTGACGTTACCGCATCATAATAGGTTCTCGCACCGTATCCGTCCAAATGGCACCACAGACAACGACAACCGCAATTCGTATAATACTTATGCTTCTGATAACAGTCCAGCAGCAAAAAACTGCCCTTTCCGGCACTTTTTTTCTGATTGCCCCATTCTGCAACCAATTCCCCTTCCTCAACATAGAGCAGCAAAAAGCTATCATAAGAATCCCGCTGCAGTACATATCCCGGCTCATAACGAAAATGCCCCGCACAGATGATGTAATAAAAAGCATCCTTCGCCATCCGGCTCGGCGCATACACATAATATTCCGATTCCTCGGCAATCAACCCTTCCTGAGATTTCAAGCAAGCTCCTCCTTCTCAGACCTCCGGTCTTTTTTCTTTTTTCTCTTTCCAAGACTTCTGTACACCAACCTTTATTCTATTTTTATTCTACACTTAACCCCCAAACAATACAAGAGCAAAAAATCTAAATCAATCCGCAAGGAAAAGCAATGATTTTTCGCATTTTCTGCATTATACTAAAAGCAAAAAAGCTGAAACGAGGTGCTCTATGAAGCAAACATCCGTCTGGGAAGAAAAGGTTCTGATTCCCACTTACGAAATCGGTGAAGCCGAAAAAAATCCAATGTTCTTAGAAAAGCGTGTATATCAGGGAAGCTGCGGCAAGGTATATCCGTATCCTACTATTGAAAAAATCAGTAACGCAAAAACAGAAAAAGAATATACGGCTGTTTATTTGGAAAATGAATATCTGAAAATCATGATTTTACCGGAGCTCGGCGGCAGAATCCAGCGTGCCCTCGACAAGACCAACAACTATGATTTTGTATATTACAATCAGGTAATCAAACCGGCACTGGTGGGATTGACCGGACCTTGGATTAGCGGCGGCATCGAATTCAACTGGCCGCAGCATCACCGTCCGACCACCTTTTTACCAACAGACTACACCTTGCTTGAAAACGAGGACGGCAGCTGTTCGGTACTGATTCACGATGTGGATCAGATGTACGGTACCAAGGGAATTGCCAAATTTACATTGTATCCGGGCAAGGCATATCTTGAGGTTGAAGGACAGCTTTACAACCGCACCGCTCTCCCACAGACCTTCCTTTGGTGGGCAAACCCTGCGGTTTCGGTCAATGACCATACCCAGTCCATTTTCCCGCCGGACGTACATGCGGTCATGGATCACGGCAAACGTGATGTTTCCAGCTTTCCGATTGCCACCGGTATCTATTACAAGCAGGATTACAGTGCCGGCGTGGACATCTCCCGCTATAAGAACATTCCGGTTCCGACCTCTTATATGGCAGAATTTTCAAACTACGACTTTGTCGGGGGCTATGACTACGCAAAGAATGCCGGTATTCTTCATGTCGCCGACCATCATATTTCTCCCGGCAAAAAGCAGTGGACCTGGGGCTGCGGCGATTTCGGCAAGGCATGGGATCGCAATCTGACCGACGAGGATGGACCTTATATCGAATTGATGACCGGTGTCTTTACGGATAATCAACCGGATTTTACTTGGCTAAAACCGATGGAGGAAAAGACCTTTTTGCAGTATTTTATGCCTTACAAGGCAGTTGGCGAAGTCAAGAACGCCACCACCGAAGCCGTCCTCCATCTGAGCGTACAGGAAAACGATATTTCCATCATTGCCTACGCTACCGGCAAACACGAACAGGCAACCATTCTCCTGACTTACCAAGGCAAAACGATATTACGTGAAACCGTCTGCCTTTCTCCGGTCGATATTTATCAAACAAAGCTGACACTGGATGACATCCGTGAAACAGACCTTGTCCTGTCGATATGGGACCATGACACCTGCCTTGTTTCCTACCAGCCGGAACCGCCGATTACACCAAAGCTTCCTGAACCTGCAAAGGCTGCCAAGGAGCCTGCGGATATTGCAACCAATGAAGAGCTTTACTTCACCGGACAGCATCTTGAGCAATACCGCCACGCAACCTATTTACCGGACCCAGATTATCTGGAGGGCTTAGCGCGTGACCCTCTCGACGTCCGCTTAAACAATGCTTATGGCAGTCTGTTATTGCGTCGCGGTCAGATTACCGAAGCAGAAGGATACTTCCGCACCGCCCTAAAGCGGCTTACCGAGCGCAATCCAAATCCATACAACAGTGAGACCTATTACCTGCTCGGATTGTCCCTGTTTTATCAGTCGCAGCTTGATACCGCATATGATATGTTCTATAAAGCTACCTGGAGCAATGAGCAACAGGAAATGAGCTTTTATTATCTGGCAGCTATCGACAGTCGTCGCGGCGAATACATGCGCGCCTACCAACACATTGAACGAGCATTGGTTAAAAATGCCCACAATATCAAAGCACGCGGCTTAAAGGCATGGCTGTTGCGCAAGCTTGGTATGACCGATGCTGCCAAAAAGCAAATCGCAGAAAACCTGACACTGGACCCATTCGATTTTGTTTCCGGCTATGAAGAGGTCTTGTTATCCGATCACGCTTTAAAGGTAAGTACAGCGTATTATCACAAGACTCGCCATTTCCCTGAAAATCATCTGATGACCGCAAGAGATTATGCTGAATTCGGTGCCTTTGGCGAAGCGATTGACCTGCTTACCTGCTGTAACAATAAAACACCGCTCCTGTATTATTACGAAGCGTATTACAAACACAATGCCGAACGGGAATACACCGATGCGCTCCGCAAAGCAGAAGCCTGCTTATCGGATTACTGCTTCCCAAACAAGCTCGAGGACATCGCTGTGCTTTCCTTTGCCGGAGCCTTTCCAAATACTCCAAAGGCAAAATACTACCTCGGCTGCCTGTTTTATGATAAGCTACAATGGAAAAAAGCCATCGACCTTTGGGAAGCCTCCCGCGCCGAGGATGACACATTCCCTACTGTCCACCGCAACCTCGCACTTGCCTACTACAACAAGGTAAACTCCCCTAAGCAAGCGAGAAAGTCGCTGGAAACCGCCTTTGCCTTGGACACCTCCGACGCAAGAGTTTTTCTGGAGTTAGATCAGTTATACAAAAAGCTTGGTATGAGCTTTGCCGAACGCCTGAGCCGTTATGAGGCGCATTCCTCACTGATTACTGCACGAGACGATTTGTATGTGGAATATCTCACTTTGGTTCATCTGTGCGGCAAACCACAGGACTCACTGGACGGTATGCAACAGCACCGTTTCCATCCTTGGGAAGGTGGCGAAGGAAAGATTACGACGCAATATGTCCTCTGTCTGCTGGCTCTTGCAAAACAGGAACTGGCAAAATGCAATTATACCGTTGCTGAACACCTTCTGCGGCAGGCATTGCATTATCCTGAAAATCTAGGCGAAGGAAAGTTAGAGGGAACCAAGGACAATCATATCTATTATCACCTCGGACTGGCTCTCGAAGGACAAAACCGTCATGAAGAAGCCCTCGCCTGTTATCAGCTCGCCACCATCGGTACCGACGAGCCCGCCAGCGCCATGTACTACAATGACCAGCCTGCGGACATGATTCTGTATCAGGGACTGGCGTTGCAAAAGCTCGGCAAACCGGATGCCGCCAAAGCACGCTTTTCGCGCCTGAGTGATTACGGTAAAGCGCATCTTGAGGATATCGTCAAAATCGATTATTTTGCGGTTTCTTTGCCGGATTTCCTGATTTTCGAGGATGACTATACCCTCTTAAACCGGGTACACTGCCATTATCTGATAGGCCTTAGCGCACTGGGACTCGGTAATACTGCTGCCGCCAAAGAAGCATTTGCCAAGGCACTGGCACTCAATCCGTCACATATGATGGCGCATCTGTATTATACGGAACTCCTGTAACCCATGATGCCAGACAATTACGAAATTCTCAAAATTCGCATGAAAGCCTGGCAAATAAACAAAGAATGGAGGAAATTATGAAATATCCGCTAAATGGTTCTTGGACCGCTACATTAAAGGATTCATCCTGCTATCCCATCCATCTGCCGGGTACACTGGATGAAAGCAACATCGGTTATCCGGATGCTTTAGCCAGACAAATGCAACCGGACTCCGAAAAAAACGAGTTATTGGAGGGCGAATCTATCATTGCCACCCGCTTCACCCGCAAACATACCTATACCGGAAGTGCCCTGTTTTCAAAGACACTTTCTCTGCCGGAGGAGCTTTTTGACACCAGCAAACCTCGCATCTTCCTCACGGCAGAGCGTGCCAGATATCTGGCTTTGCAGGTCAATGGTACTAATGTTCCTGCTAATTCTGAGACTTCCATCAGCACGCCTTACACCTTCGAGCTGACGGAGGTACTTGCCGGAACCCATGGAACCGACGTCACTCTGGTCTTTGACTCCGACAACAGCTATCCGGGAATGCCGGCAGGCTCCATTACCTATTCCTCTGCTGCTACAGACGAAACCCAGACCAACTGGAATGGTATCCTTGGCGAATTTTGCCTTTATACCAAGGAAGCGGTATTCATCCGCTCCCTCCGCGCCTACCCACAGGGGAACACCCTGACCGTAACACTCGATATAGATGCCGGAGAAGCCTTCAACGGTTGTCTGACCCTTTCCTCGGAAGCATTAAAGGAAGTAATTACCCATCCGCTTTCTCTGAATAGAGGACTCCATACGATTACCTTAGACCGGCTGCCGCTCACCGAAACCATCTCCTACTGGGATGAAGCAGAGGGTAATCTGCATGAACTGACCGCCGGTCTGTCCAATGGCTCTGCAGAGAATATAAGCTTCGGCATCCGTTCCTTTCAGGCTGTAGAAGGTCATTTTGCATTAAACGGTCGCTCGGTTTTTCTTCGCAGTGAAGCAAACTGTGCCGAATTTCCGGAAACCGGACATCCGCCGATGAGCATTGCCGAGTGGGAAGAGATTCTTCGCATTTACCGCTCCTACGGAGTGAATCATCTGCGTTTTCACTCGCACTGTCCGCCGGAAGCCGCGTTTTTTGCCGCCGACCGCTTAGGTATGCTGATGCAGCCGGAGCTTTCCCAGTGGGACCCGGTACACTCTCTGGAGTCCGAGGAAAGCTATCAATACTACAAAAAAGAATTACTCTGCATCCTGCGTATGCTTGCCAACCATCCTTCCTTCGTTATGCTGACGCTAGGAAACGAGTCCTTTGCAAACAACTTGGGACATGCACGTATGCGCGAGCTGGTACAGCTTGCCAAAGAAGTCGATGCAACCAGACTATATGCCTGCGGCTCCAATGTACATTACGGTCAGATTGCCTACGATTCGAGCAATGACTTTTTTACGGCTCAAAAATACTTTGATACAGAGCTTCGCGCCACCTTTGCCTCCCACGACAAAGAGAAACGCCGACTGGAGGGATATCTCAACAACCAATATCCAAATGCCTGTACCAATTTTGACTATGCAATCGAAGAAATTCGTAAAACCTACTCCGGTCCGATATGCAGCTTCGAAGTCGGACAATACGAGATTCTGCCAGACTTTCATGAACTGTCACAATTTCAAGGCATCTCACGTCCGGACAATCTGACTTGGATTAAAGAAAATGTAGAAAAAGCAGGTATGCTGCCACTTTGGGAAAACTATCTGAATGCAACCGGAGAATTGTCGCGACTCGCCTATCGCGAGGAAGTGGAGGCAGCCCTCCGCACAAAGGGCTTATCCGGCATCTCTCTTTTGGGATTGCAGGACTTTCCAGGACAGGGTACTGCACTGGTCGGTATGCTAAACTCACACCTGACACCAAAGCCGTACCCATTTGCAGAGCCCGAAAAATTCCGCGCTTTCTTTACCGGCGAGCTTCCTCTTGTCTTACTGCCAAAATATACCTATACCAATTCAGAAATCTTGGAAGCAGGCCTTATGATTGCAAATTACGGTAAAAATGTGATTAGCGGACCGATACAGTATACCCTGACCGGCGATTCATTTTCTCTGTCCGGCGAACTGTCGGAAACGGTCTGCCCATGCGGAATGCTCACACCTGCAGGCACCATCCGCATCCCGCTTAACAAAATCAATGCCCCAACCCAGCTACAACTGGAGATTCGCATCGGTTCCATCCAAAACACCTATCCTATCTGGGTCTATCCAGAGCTTGTGCCGCATTGTCCGACCTCTGTCCACGAAACAAAGCATTTGGACGATACAGCAATCGCAGTGCTGGCAAATGGCGGTACCGTTTACCTGACACCGGATTCTACCAAGGAGCAGCTGCCCGCCTCCATTCAGGGACAGTTTACGACTGATTTCTGGTCGGTCGGCACGTTTCCGGCACAAGAGGGCGGCATGGGACTGTTTATCGAGGCTGCACATCCGGTCTTTGCCTCATTTCCGACTCAATTTCACACAAACTGGCAGTGGTGGCTGGTGTCCAACCAGCGCGCCATTATCCTGCCGCAGCAATACGAATCCATTGTCACACAGTTAGACAGCTACGCTTATCTTCGTCCGATGAGCATGTTGTTTGAGTGTCGCTGCGGTGGCGGCAGACTCCTCGTATCCTCCATGGGCTTACAAAACCTGCAGAAATACCCGGAGGCAAAAGCTCTGCTCCATTCCGTTTATCAATATCTGGAGTCGGATGCATTTGCTCCGACACAGGAGATTTCTCCTGACGTGATTGCAGCGCTTGTACATTAAACAAACCATCCCCTGAATCAGCTTTATTGCCATAGCTGGTTCAGGGGATACTAAATTCCTATTCTCTTAAAATCAGATTCGGATTTGCATTTGCTTTTCCGTTTCCGAATGCGCTCCTTGCAGCCTTTCTATCCGGCTGGTTTCTCCTTGTGCCTTCATCTCCTGCTTTCTCTGATACATTTTCGTATCGGCTCGCTGAAATACATTCTCGTAGCTGCTGTCTATCGCCGGATTGAATACTGCACTGCCGATTGCGGCTGACAATCGGATACCACCGCTTCGGTTTTGCAATGCCTCGGCAAAGCTTTCTTCGAATGCTTCACAAATTTCCGCGTCTGCCTGCGGTATCAGAACCGCAAATTCATCGCCTCCGATACGATATACATTCTCATGCCCAAATACCGTAGCCACTAATTTGGACGCCTCGATAATCAGCTTATTTCCGTAATAGTGTCCGTATTGGTCATTGATTCCCTTCAATCCATTTACATCAACAACAAATACCGCAAACGGTACTTTATTTTCTCTTAGCTGTATCTTTAGCTCTGCTACCTCATGCAAATATGAAGTATTGTTTTTTACTCCGGTCAGCTTGTCAATAAACGCCAAACTATTGATATAGTCAATGCGCAGCTTCAGCTGTTTTACCGTCTCACGGAAGCTCCCCGCCAAAGTACCCAATTCGTCCTTTGAATTGCATTCCATCGAAACCTCCAGATTGCCTTTGGCAATCTCCTGTGCCGCCGTATTCAAGGTTCGCAATGGATAAATGATGGTTCTTGCGATTGCTCCTGCAATCAAAACAAATGCAATGACTACAACAATCGTCAGCACAATCATCTGCAAAACATACGTATTCTGCGCACTGTTAATCTCTTCTGCCGCTACAGTAACTGCCAGACACATCCCGTTATCCAAAGTCGTAAATGCTACCTTCTGCTCTTTTTTATCATGTGTGTAATCATACAGGGTATCCTTGCCGGTAAGCTCCAGCCCATCCGCTCGTGCCAGCTCCTTGCTTAATTCTCCGACCTGCATTCCTTTTTCAAAATGTCTGCCGTAGACAATACAAAAGTTCTCATCCGTCAGAAACGCATGTCCGGTGTCGTACACATGAATATCATCCACTTGCTTCTGAATAAATTCAAAATCAATATCCATTCCCACAATACCAATCAGCATATTCTCTTTATAAATCGGTACCACATAGGAAATCATGGAGATATCGACATTTTGGTTGTAATACAGCGGCATCCAGACTGCTTTCTTCTTCTGTACCGGAACATAATACCAGCCTACATGTCCGATATCATCTGCATTGTATTTTGTAAAATCCGTAAGCGCATGCTTTTCGAATTTTCCGGTCACACCATCCTTTACCCTGAAAAATCCTGCCTGCGGAGATGTGATTTCCGGATTAAATCGAATATAAATGGCGTATGCACCACTGGTTTCACTCGCTATCGTCAAACCAAGCTCATCAATATGCCGCGTGAAATCCTCCAGATACGCAGCATCCGTCGAAAGTCTCTCAACACTTTCCAATGCATCCACCGCATGAACTGCCATAATCTCTACCGACTGTTCGATTCGTCCGAAGACATTATTCAGCTCCAATGCCTGCTCCCGACAGGTCAGATTCATAATCTCAATCGAATTCTGATTGCTTGCTCTTTTAAAATTAACAATTCCGATTCCTCCAATGGTAATTGCAGAAACCACGATTGCTGCAAAAATCACCGAAATAATCTTTGATTGAATTGACTTCATAGGTATCCCCTCTTTCGCGCATCTCCGGTACTTTATTCCTTTTCTTAATTGTACCATTTTTTACTTACAAGGACAAGCATATAGCAAATCGTTTTTATGCATTTTTTATGCTTTCTGCGACTTCTATTGCATTTCCAATCCTCTTGTGATACATTATAGATATATTTTGCGCTATTTACTGAATCTTTTGCTAATTTTTATATTTTCAAGGAGGACTGATTATGCTTACCTTTACCTCGGATTGTCTGACCGGTATTTCTCAGATTGATGAAGAACACGAAACCTTATTTTCCATGATTCAGGCTTTGGGAACCGCCCTCAATGACCAGACCTTTTCTACGGAACAGCTTATGACACTGTTAGAGCAGTTGAAGGCTTATGCGGCACTGCACTTTTCTCATGAAGAAGCTTATATGGAATCCATTCATGACCCGGAGCTGCCCCGCCAAAAAAAGGAACACGCTGCTTTTACCCAAAAGCTGTCTTCCTATTCGCTCTCTACGACGGATGCCAATCTCTTCGCCATCGGTAAGGAACTTTTTGCTTTCCTCTCCCACTGGCTGTTTGCACATATCTTAGGCAGCGATATTTTGATTGGTAAGCTTTCCAAAAAGCCGGAGACCTCTGCGTTTACCTTTGACGATAAGTATCTGACCGGCATTGAAGTCATTGACAATGAGCATCGCCAGCTCTTTGCAATTATTTCTGAAATTAACGATGTCCTGCATGCGGAACATCTGCACGATAAATATGACCCGATTATGGTCATCATCCGTAAGCTGCGGGACTACACAATATTTCATTTTCAGGACGAGGAAGCCTATATGGAGCGCATCGGCTACGCCGGGCTGCCTGCACAAAAGCTTGCGCACACCGGCTTTATTGACAAGCTGAACGAGCTGAATTACGAAGACATCGACGACCATCAGGATGCTTATTTGGAGGAATTTTTGAATTATCTTCTCAGCTGGCTGATTAATCACATCCTCAAGATGGATAAGCAGATTCCTTCTGCCTAAGTACCATGGCACAGCTTTGCGCCTAACAAACGTGGGTTTCGTGCCTTCCTTTATACGAACCCTTAACACAAAAAATCTCCGGCTGCTGATGTGACCCCAAAAAGTCTAACTTTGGGGACGCATCAGCAGCCGGAGATTTTCTATTGTCTTATCGATTCGATAATTTATTTTGCCAACAGCAGCATAATCTCGTTGCTGCGCTCAATAAATTTCGTCATTGCCTCCGGTGCCAGCGGCTTGTGGCTGATTAATGCCAAATCATACAACTGCTCGCAGAACATCGGTACATTCTCACCGTCCTTATGCTCAAACACATACTGCACCAGTGCATTGTTTGCATTCAGAACCAGGGTCTCCTCGTTTGCAAACATCGTCGGATCCATGCCGTACATATTGTACATCTTCATCATGTCCTGCATTCTGCGGCTTTCCTCCGAAAGCGTTACCATCGAAGAAACCTTCTCATTCTTTAACTTCTCTACCTTAACCTCAAGCTTCTCCTTGCCAAGCACCTTGCGGAACAGCTCGGTCAGCTCGTCGGTCTGCTTCTTTAAGGTCTCGGCAGCATCACCGCTTACCTCTTCCTTAAAGGTGTCGGTCAGGTCGGCATCGATTCTCTGGAAACGAATCTTGTCGTTCGTCTGCTCTAACTGGCTGATAAACGGCTGGTCAATGTTGTGTGTCAACAGTACCGCATCAATGCCCTGCTCCGTAAACATACGGATGTACTGGCTCTGCTGCTGTTCGTCCGTTACATAGTATACAACATCCTTCTTCGCTTCCTTCTCCTCTGCTGCGCCATCGATATTCTCTGCCTTCTCTGCTGCCTCTACGGTCTCAGCTGCACCTTCTGTACTCTCAGCATCGTCCTTTTTCGCTGCATCCAGATACTCCTGCAGAGTTACATACTTCTTTTCCAAATTCTTATAAAGGATAAAATCCTTCATCTTATCGCGGAACTTCTCATCCTTTAAGCAGCCAAACTTGATGAATGGGCTGATGTCATCCCAATACTTCTCATAGTTCTCACGCTCTACCTTGTACATACCGGAGAGCTTGTCTGCGATTTTCTTTGTGATATAATCCGAAATCTTCTTTACAAAACCATCGTTCTGCAGTGCACTTCTGGATACATTGAGCGGCAGGTCCGGACAATCAATGACTCCCTTTAAGAGCATCATGAACTCCGGAATAACCTCCTTGATATTGTCCGCAATAAATACCTGATTGTTGTACAGCTTAATCGTACCCTCGATGCTGTCATACTCGGTATTAATCTTCGGGAAATAGAGGATACCCTTTAAGTTAAACGGATAATCCATGTTCAGGTGAATCCAAAACAGCGGCTCCTTATAATCGCGGAATACCTTGCGATAGAACTCCTTGTACTCCTCTTCGGTGCATTCGTTCGGATGCTTCGTCCAAAGCGGAGTCGTATCGTTTAACGGCTTCGGTCCCTTCTTCTCTTTTGCCTTTGCAGTACCATCCTCAGCTACCTCGGCATCAATGATTTCGTTTCCGTTCTCATCTACCTCCGGTGCAGTCTCCTCGATCTCCTCCTCAACTTTCTCCTCTACGGTCTCATTGCGGAAATAAATCGCTACCGGCATGAAGGAGCAATACTTCTCAATAACCTCTTTCGCACGGTATTCATTGGAGAACTCATAGCTGTCCTCATTCAGATATAGCGTAATCTCCGTACCGCGCTCGGTGCGCTCGCCCTCGGACATCTCAAAATCAATGCCCTCCTCCGACTCCCAATGCACCGGCTTGGCATCCGGCTGCCAGGACAGGGTGTCAATCGTAACCTTGTGCGCTACCATGAATGCCGAATAGAAACCAAGTCCGAAATGACCGATAATCTGGTCTTCATTGGTCTTGTCCTTATACTTCTCAAGGAATGCAGCCGCACCCGAAAATGCAATCTGGTTAATATACTGCTTTACCTCGTCCATCGTCATACCGATACCATTGTCGATAAACTTAATCGTCTTCTCCTCCGGGTTTACGAGAACCTGAAGCTTTAATTCCTCGCCCTCCGGAATGCTGTACTCGCCCATCAGCTCCAGCTTCTTTAACTTGGTCACTGCATCACAGCCATTCGAAATTAACTCACGATAAAAAATATCGTGGTCCGAATACAACCATTTCTTAATAATCGGAAATATATTCTCCGAATTAATTGACAGACTACCACGTTCCATTGTACTCATATCATTCACTCCTTCTTTCTATCTGGCAGACAGTTTCCCACTGCCTGTACTTATCACGCTTTTCGCTGTCCTACTTACCCTGACAGCTTATTTCTTTCTACGTTTTCCGGTCATCCTCTGACCTTCCGCGCTTTCATATTTAATAATATAATACGTCAAGTGGAAAATGTCAACAAAAAATTAGCACTCATTTCGTTTGAGTGCTAACAATTTACTTCATGTCTCTCTTATATTAATCTTTTACGTTCTCTGTCTTAAAATCCGCAACGACACAGACAATTCATAATCAGCTGCGCCAGCCATAGCTTCAAGCAGATATTTCCCACACCGCCGGACGACGAACCATAGCCATAGCCCGCTCCAAAGCTCTGATACCAGCTGCCTCCATACTGCAGCTGATCTAGATAATTGCAATATTCGGTATTCGCCGGCTCCAGCTCTACTGCCTGCTTCGCATAATTCAAGGCATTGACCTTATTTCCGGCTCCGGCATTCGCTACCGCCGCAAAATAGTACCAACGCGCCGTTCTCTCCCGAATGCCTGCAAGTACATTCAGTGCCTCTGCATAATGTCCGGCATTGATATAATTTCTTGCTGCCTGCATCTGCACCGTCGCCTCTTCAAAGTCCTCGTTGACCGTCTGTCTGCCGCCCCCGAAGCCATAAAAATCGCCAAAATCACCAAAGCCGCCGTATCTCTGACCTCCATAGCCGCCCTGTGTACCGCCATAGCCATTCTGAGCGCCGCCATACCGATAGCTGCCATAACCGCCCTGACTGCCTCCCTGACCATAACCGCTGCCTGCATCATAGCCTCCGGCACGCGCCTTCATAATCTGGTCATAGGCCTGCTGTATTTGTTTAAATTTTTCCTCCGCCTGCGCCCGATTCGGATTATTGATATTCGCATCCGGATGATACTTCCGGCTCAGCGCACGGTATGCTTTTTTTATTTCTTCCTCCGATGCATCACGCGAAACTCCGAGCACCTGGTATGGATCAAAATACATCCTATTACACTCCTTACGGTTCTTTCACACTTTTTTTCCGGCTTTTCAGCTGTTCATATTTCGTCCAGACACCGGAATATATAATATTTCTCAAAATCCCTATCTCTTCTAGCAACGGCAACAGCTCAAAATTTCTGGAGCAGTCCGCCATCGTCATCGTCAACATCTGCCGGCAAAATTCCTCGAAATCCTCTCGGTCTGCCAGCGGAAGCAGCGGATTAAAATTCCCCTTCTTCCGGTCCTTTTCCAAATCATCATAGGCATCCATCAGATAAATAAACTTTCCCAATGCAAAGCCCATATTCCAAAGCGCATCGCGCCACTCATCCTCGCGATACACAAATATCTCTGCAGTCAGTCTGCCAAAGCAATTTGCCACACGGTCAATATCTACATCGCCCTTTTGCGGTGCCGTCTTAAGCAAATTTCTTGCTTTTTCACTCCACGGACAATCCTTCGCCTTCTCTGCTTCCTGCTCCGGTATCCGCCCCTTCTCCAACGCCGTCAAAAGCTTTAGCTCCCGTTCTATCACTCCGCACTGCCGCGGATACTTCACTTGCAATTCCTGATAACGGCTTTTCAACAGCTTCGCTACCATGTACTGACTTTTGGAGCCTTCATCCGCCCAATTGTCCAGACATTTATGATATACCAGCGCCAAATTCATATCTGCCGCGTATTCTGTCATTTCATTGCGCAGCACCTCATGACGCTTCCTCGGATGCGGAACACAGCGAATACTCTCCTTGCGATTCTCACATTCGTACAGGGAAGTCAGAAGCACGGTCAAAAAGGTCATATCATAGCTTAGTACTGCCTGTCCGCGCCGCTGATACTTTTCCTTCAGTACCCGGCACAAGCCGCAGTAATAGCTCTGAAAATGCTGATATTCTTCCTCCGTCAGACCGTCTTTATTGATTGTTACATACCCAAACATCTATGTTCAGCCTCCGGTCAACTCTTTTTTATGAACTCTGTCGAACACTTCGGACAACGAATCGCAATTCGTCCTTTTCCCTTCGGTATTCTGATTTTCTGCCTACAGGACGGACACGCATAGATATGATGCGTCTTTCTCGTCTGCGCATAACTCTTCTGCTTGGCATACCAGCCGCGAAAACCCGCAGTCAGCCGCAGATAGCGCTGATTTTCCGCATAACGCTTTGCATGATTTCTCGAGAACATACGAAAATATGCATATATCAGCAATGCGACTCCCACATAATAGACCAAACTGTTCCGCACAAACAAAGAAACTACCAAAAGGACAATCACAAGTATATTTAAAAATCGGGAAAATTGATCCACTCCGTATCTTCCCATCATAAACCGTTGCAGCTTCGCTCTCATTCTTAACCACCATTCCCGGAATGTTCCTGCCGTCTCCAAAGGCATTCTCCGAAACATCCTCTATCATATTTATCAAGAATAATCTTACTTTCCGAAGCGCAAAATGTCAATTAAACAAATCATAAGAATCATAAAAATATCATAAAAAGTGTCTGCCTGACCCAGCCATAATGCCAAAAACAGCTGTACGCGACACAAACGCCACGCACAGCTGCTCATTCTCAAATATTCTCAATAACGATATCCGTACAAGCCCTCAATTAGTTGTTGATGAACTTGTCCTCTTCGTTGTTCCAGCTATAAAGGGAACGAATCTCCTCGCCCACCTTCTCAGAGCAATGCTCTGCTGCTAACTTTCTCATTGCCTTGAAGTGAACCTGACGTCCTGCCGGAGACATATCAAGCAAGAATTCCTTTGCGAATGTTCCGTCCTGAATATCGGAAAGAACCTTCTTCATTGCCTTCTTGGTATCCTCGGTAATAATCTTCGGACCGGTAATATAATCACCATACTCTGCGGTGTTAGAGATGGAATATCTCATACCTGCAAAACCGGACTGGTAAATCAGGTCAACGATTAACTTCATCTCATGAATACACTCGAAGTATGCATTTCTCTCATCATAGCCAGCCTCTACTAAGGTCTCGAAGCCTGCCTGCATCAGTGCGCAAACACCACCGCAAAGAACTGCCTGCTCACCGAAAAGGTCAGTCTCAGTCTCAGTTCTGAAGGTAGTCTCAAGAACACCTGCTCTTGCACCGCCAATTCCCAATGCATATGCCAAAGCCTTGTCCAGTGCCTTACCGGTAGCATCCTGCTCAACAGCTACTAAGCAAGGAACACCCTTGCCAGCCTGATATTCGGAACGAACGGTATGTCCAGGTCCCTTTGGTGCAATCATGGTAACGTCTACATCTGCCGGTGGCTTGATGCAGCCGAAATGAATATTGAAGCCGTGTGCAAACATTAACATATTGCCTGCCTCTAAGTTTGGCTCGATATCCTTCTTGTACATATCTGCCTGAAGCTCGTCATTGATCAGAATCATGATAATATCAGCCTGCTTAGCTGCCTCAGCTGCGGTAAATACCTCAAAGCCCTGCTTCTCAGCCTTTGCCCAGGACTTGCTGCCCTCGTACAGACCGATGATTACACGTACACCGGACTCCTTTAAGTTTAATGCATGTGCATGTCCCTGGCTACCATAACCGATGATAGCTACTGTCTTTCCATCCAGTAAGGAAAGATTACAGTCGTTCTGATAATAAATTTTAGCCATTTTTCCTTGTCCTCCTAGTTTTTTCTATACTCAACCTGTCGCGTATCGAATTATAATACGAAAAAGGTGGTTATACATGCGGTCGTCAAAATATTTCCACAACCTCTACTATTATACTACTCTTCGATAAAATCTGCAATATCTCCGGAACCACGAGTTAAGCCGGTCAGACCGGTACGCACGATTTCCAGAATCTTAAATCCCTCTAACAAATTCAGGAATGCATCAATCTTGGACTGATTTCCGGTCAGCTCAATCATCAGGGATTCCTTCGCCACGTCTACAATCTTCGCACGGAAAATATCTGCCACTGCGATAATCGACTGACGCTGTACCGGATCTGCACTTACCTTTACCAATACCAACTCACGACAAACCGAATTGTCCGACTTCAATTCCTTAATCTCTACTACATCCTCAAGCTTCTCTAACTGCTTGCGAATCTGCTCCAATGTCTGATCCTCGCCCTTTACCACTACGGTCATACGGGAGAATGCCGGATTCTCAGTCTCACCTACCGTAAGGCTGGTAATGTTGTAACCGCGGCGGGAAAACAAACCTGACACCCTGCTGAGTACACCAGCAGTATTGTCTACTAAAATTGATAATACCATCTTTTTCATAAGCGCCTCATTTCTGTTTTAACACTTTAATGATTTAACGTTACTAAGTATTCTAGCAACTTCTTGTCCATTTGTCAATAGCAAATCGTTGCTTTTCTATTTTACCACAAAAAAGTAAAAGGGTCAAAAGCTTCTCGCATTCTGACCCTAAAAAATCTACTCTTTTTTCGTCAGTGGCTTGGTACTCTGACGCTGACCCTGCAGCTTTGCCCGCTGCGTATTATAAATATACTTTTCCAGACCTGCGGATACACCGGGCAACTGACACCCTATCAGCTGTCCCTTCTCTTCCATCGGCATGATTCGCACAACGGTTCCTTCAATCGGAATACTCAGCGCATAATAAGTATCCTTAAAGGTAAAGCGTATCTTCATGCCAATCTGGCACTGCATATCCTCCGGTACCACAAGACCAACTCCGTTTACCGAGACATCCTTTACCAAAACTTCTCTCGGCCTGCCTTCGCCAAACTGTACCGGCATCCGCTTACCGACATACAGACGATAGCTTCCCCGCCGATTAATGCGCACACCCTCCTGCGCGGAATAAATCGCATGATACCGTTCACCGTTTGCCAGCGTTACAATCTCAATTCGCACAATATTCCACAGATAATAAGAACTCTCATAGCTGGCATATACCTTTACCGTATACTGCCCGCTATCAAACTTGAGTGCCGTATTCTTTACCGTTATCAGCTTTACCAAGCAATGCGGTGCATCAATCTGCAGTCTTTGTCCGGCTGCATTGTACAGCTTTGTATCCGGCGCGGACTCCACGACAGCCGTCTTTAGATTTATATTTTTTCCCTGTGTAATAACCTCTACCGTTACCTCAGTATCGGCAACCAATGCATCAATCTTCATTCCTTCACCTGTTCTCTCTTCTACTCTTAAACAATATTTAAGGGCTCTTTTCCTAAGTAGAATACAATATTTGTACTTACAAAATCTCTAAGAATATCATATCATATTTCCGCATTTTTTCAACTATTTTTCTGCAAAAAGCATCTATTTTACAAGAATCGAGTAGGAGGGAGTGACTAACTCCCGTCCTCTCACACCACCTAGCATACCGTTCGGTACTAGGCGTTTTCAATAGTTGACGTGCACAGACTGATAGGCTGTGGCTAAATTGTAAAAGCCACTGTTTATCAGTCTTTCTCTTGTCATTGCCATATTTACGGCAACTGTCTGTGTCGTAAACCAGTGCCCACGGCGGCTGTTTCCTGCCTGCCATGCCAAATCTCTCGGTACTCCCATCTTTATCAGATTTCTTACCTTCGTTTTTGGTTTCTTCCACTGCTTCCAGATACACATACGTATTCTGTGATAGAGCCGTTTATTGATTTCTTCAATGTTATTCTTCATGCTTGCGATTCCGTAATAGTTCAGCCACCCTCTTGCATACACCTTGATTTTCTCAAGGCTCGGTTTGATACTCTGTACAGACCTACGGGAAGATAGTTCTTTCAGCTTCGACTTGAACTTCTTCCATGACTTCGGATGAACGCGGA
>JAFTQM010000085.1 GCA_017462755.1 Lachnospiraceae bacterium
ATTATTTATCGCTCCCTTCCTTTTAGCTGCCTTTGTTGGAAGTACTTCACCATTGTAAATCCATACCTTAACGCCTACCTTACCATAGGTGGTGTTTGCCTCTGCGAAACCATAGTCGATATCTGCACGCAGAGTCTGAAGCGGAATAGTACCCTCGCTATAGAACTCGGTACGAGCCATATCTGCACCGCCAAGACGGCCGGAACAGCTGGTCTTGATACCCTTTGCGCCAGTCTTCATAGTTCTGGACATGGTGGACTTCATTGCTCTACGGAAAGATACACGGTTCTCAAGCTGCGCTGCAATGCTCTCTGCTACTAACTGAGCGTTTGCATCCGGTCTCTTGATTTCCTTAATTTCTATATTCAGCTTCTTGCTGGTAAACTGAGCAATCTCAGCCTTTAACTTCTCGATTTCAGCGCCATCCTTACCGATTACTACGCCAGGCTTTGCTGTATATACGATTACCTTTAACTTGTCAGAAGCACGCTCCATCTCAATCTTGGAGATGCCTGCGCTGTATAACTTCTTCTTCAGGTACTTTCTGATGTTATAATCTTCTACTAAGTTATCTGCAAAATCAGCTTCTGCATACCATCTGGAATTCCAGTCGCTGATAACACCGACTCTTAAGCCATGAGGATTAACTTTTTGTCCCATGATTGCCCTCCTTATCTTTCATTCAGCACAATAGTGATATGGCTCATTCTCTTTAAAATTCTGTAAGCTCTGCCCTGTGCTCTCGGATGAATTCTCTTCATTGTCGGTGCGCAGTTTGCGTAGCATTCCTGAATGTAAAGCTTGGAAACGTCCATTCCATTATTGTTCTCTGCATTCGCAATTGCTGATTTTAATAACTTCTCTATTAAAGTTGAAGCATATCTTGGATTATAAGCTAAAATACCAAGTGCTGTCTGTACATCCTTGCCTCTGATAGCATCAAGAACGAAACATGCCTTCTGAACAGATACTCTTGCGTAGGATAACTTCGCAGATGGTCTCGTGTCCTTCTTTGCGTTTCTCTCTCTCTTTATCTGGGATCTATGTCCTTTCGCCATGGATGAAACCTCCTTTCAAATATAACCGTAACGGCTCTCCGTTAGTTTTCTTCCAGCAGAATCTTTGTCTGCTTTGCTCTTCGCTCTTTGCAGGCGGTGTGGAAGACACAAAGTCTTCCCACGCCGTCAAAGGCTTAATCTATACCACGAGATTATTATCTCTGAAGCGCTAATTACTGTTTTTTAGTTATTAGCGCTTTCCCTTCTTCTCGTCCTTACCATGTCCACGGTAGGTTCTGGTAGCTACGAACTCGCCGAGCTTGTGGCCAACCATATCCTCGGTAATGTATACCGGAACGTGCTTTCTTCCGTCATGAACGGCAATCGTAAGACCAACCATCTGAGGGAAAATTGTGGAACGGCGGGACCAGGTCTTAATTACCTGCTTGTCACCGGACTTTACTACTGCATCTACCTTCTTCAGTAAATGTTCATCAGCAAAAGGTCCCTTCTTTAATGAACGTGCCATATGGGTTTAACCTCCTTCAAAACTATTTTGTTAACGCCTTACCGTCTCTTCTTCTGATAATCAGCTTGTTGGACTGCTTATTCTTCTTACGAGTCTTAAGTCCAAGTGCTGGCTTACCCCAAGGTGTTACAGGGCCCGGACGACCGATTCCGGTCTTACCTTCACCACCACCGTGTGGATGGTCGTTAGGGTTCATTACGGAACCACGAACGGTAGGTCTGATACCCATATGACGCTTACGTCCTGCCTTACCGATATTGATAAGCTCATGATCAATGTTACCAACCTGACCGATAGTTGCACGGCAAACAATTGGAACCATTCTCATCTCGCCGGATGGCAGACGCAGAGTTGCATACTTGCCTTCCTTAGCCATCAGCTGTGCAGAGTTACCAGCGGAACGAACCAGCTGACCACCCTTTCCAGGATAGAGCTCAATGTTGTGAATCTCGGAACCAACCGGAATGTTCTGAAGTGGTAAGCAGTTACCAACCTTAACTTCAGCAGTCTCGCCGTTCATCAGAACGTCGCCAACCTTCAAACCGTTTGGTGCAAGGATGTAAGACTTCACACCGTCTGCATAGCAGATCAATGCGATATTTGCTGTTCTGTTTGGATCATATTCAATGGTAAGAACGGTTGCTGGGATAGCATCCTTTCTTCTCTTGAAATCTACAAGTCTGTACTTTCTTCTAGAGCCACCGCCCTGATGTCTTACAGTAATCTTACCCTGGTTGTTACGACCAGAGTTCTTCTTCAAAGAAACTACCAGAGACTTCTCCGGCTTCTTAGCAGTGATTTCAGCGAAATCAGAGCCTGTCATGTTTCTTCTGGAAGGTGTATATGGGTTATAGGTTTTAATTCCCATGATTGTTACTCCTTTCATACTAACTGGTTACGCAATAGCAGGCAGGTCCTATGGAGTCAGGTCCATGCCTTTGTCTGCGGAATCTTACAGACCAGAGAAAATCTCGATATCAGCACTGTCAGCAGTCAGCTGAACGATTGCCTTCTTCTTCTTTGCGGTCTGTCCAACGGTAGCGCCACGTCTGCGGCTCTTTCCGTCCATATTCATTGTGTTTACGCTTGCTACCTTAGTGCCAGCGAACATCTTCTCTACAGCTTCCTTAATCTGGTTCTTTGTTGCTGCCGGATGAACGGAGAATGTGTACTTCTTCTCGCTCATGGAGTTCATGGACTTCTCAGTCACGATAGGCTTGAGAATCACATCATAATATTTTAAATCTGCCATTATGCGTACACCTCCTCAATCTTAGCAACAGCATCCTTGGTAATTACCAGGCTGTCATACTTTACAATGTCATATACGTTGATTGCATTGTAAAGAGAAGTTCTTACCTTTGGCAGGTTTCTAGCGGAAAGAACTACATTCTCATTCTTCTCACCAAGAACAACCAGTGCCTTATTTACCTTTAAGCTGTCAAGTACAGCTACCATCTTCTTTGTCTTGATCTCATCAAAGCTTAAGGAATCAAGAACATACATCTTATCAGCAGCAACTCTGGATGTTAATGCAGACTTTACTGCAAGTGCCTTTTCCTTCTTGTTCATCTTGAAGGAATAATCTCTTGGCTTCGGAGCGAATACTACGCCACCGCCCGTCCACTGTGGAGATCTGGTTGAACCCTGTCTTGCATGACCGGTTCCCTTCTGCTTCCATGGCTTTCTTCCGCCACCGCTTACTTCTGCACGAGTCTTTGCACTCTGAGTGCCCTGACGCTTGTTAGCAAGCTGGCTAACCACTGCCATATGCATTAAATGCTCATTTACTTCTACACCGAAAACTGCATCGTTCAGTTCTAAAGAACCAACCTCAGCGCCTTCCATATTATAAACCTTTACAGTTGCCATTCTAGTGTTCCTCCTTTCTTAAGCTTCTTAGTTTGCGCTCTTAACGCTTTCCTTCAACATTACCATGGACTTC
The DNA here is from genome assembly GCA_017462755.1 of Lachnospiraceae bacterium. Taxonomy (GTDB): domain Bacteria; phylum Bacillota; class Clostridia; order Lachnospirales; family Lachnospiraceae; genus RGIG4057. Next base: position 3,473 of record JAFTQM010000085.1, read on the forward strand.
TTTGGTCCCGGTACCGCACCCTTTACAAGGATGATGTTGTTTTCTGTGTCAATTCTGACTACTTCAAGGTTCTGTACAGTAACCTTTACGTTACCCATCTGACCTGGCATGTGCTTACCCTTGAATACACGACCCGGGGTAGTAGCCGGTCCGTTAGAACCTGCATGTCTGTGATACTCGGAACCATGTCCCATCGGTCCTCTGGACAGACCAAAACGCTTGATTGCGCCCTGGAAGCCCTTACCCTTGCTGGTACCGGTTACATCAATCTTGTCACCCTCTGCGAAGATGTCAGCCTTGATTTCCTGACCTACTGTGTAGTCAGCTGCGTTCTCAAACTTGAACTCCTTAAGAAATCTCTTGTTTGCAACACCTGCCTTAGCAAAGTGTCCCTTTCTTGGCTTGTTAACCAGAACATCTCTGATCTCACCGAAGCCAACCTGTACTGCATTGTAGCCGTCAGTCTCAACAGTCTTAACCTGAGTTACTGCACAAGGACCTGCCTGCAATACTGTTACCGGAGTAAGCACTCCGTTTTCACCGAAGATCTGGGTCATACCGATCTTGGTAGCTAAAATAGCCTTCTTCATAACTTTGCACCTCCTGTTTAATCTACAGCGGATCGGACTCGGTATCCTCCTCCGATCATCCTAGATGGTCTTATACCGGAGCTTGGTCTTAATTACTTAAGAACTTGGGTGTCTCCCGACACAAATCACCGTGAGCGATGACTTCCTATATATAAACCCTAAGGATTTTTCCATTTTCATTTGCCTTGCGGCGTTTTGTGTGTTTTAGATAATCAATGAATTATTTCATGCAAATGAAATTTATTTCATTTTGATATCAATGTACACACCTGCTGGCATTTCCAATCTGGATAATGCATCAACCGTCTTCTGGGTTGGAGCAATGATATCAATCAGTCTCTTGTGTGTTCTCTGCTCGAACTGCTCTCTGGAATCCTTGTACTTGTGTACAGCACGAAGAATTGTAACTACTTCCTTCTTCGTAGGCATCGGAACTGGTCCGCTCACCTTAGATCCGGTCTTCTTTACAGTTTCAATGATTTTTGCAGCAGATGCATCAATTAACTGATGATCATATGCCTTCAGCGTAATTCTCATTACTTGGCTTGCCATAAAAAAAGTCGCCTCCTTTTCGCACTTAATAGCAGTACGACAAGCGGTGACTGTACACTTACCCGTGTGTTTCGCGACAGTCGGAAGAAAAAAAGCCCGGAGTTATCCCCCAGTATCTCATGCTCATCCCGAAAAGCCCAAGAATACACGGTCTCTGCCTCTAGCAGAATATTTATCTGTACAGTGACTTGTCGCCAGTTTATATAACTTGACATTCGCTCCACGGAAAACCTGCTCGTATTGAGCAGCAACCTCACGCTTCTACGCTATCAACGTCACAACAGTTGTTATTATAACGCATGGTTTCTGCCTTTGCAAGCATTTTCTTTTAAAAATGACTTTTTTGCAAAACAAAATTCCACGAAGTTTTTTGCATTTCTTTGTGCAAGTTGCACAATACCAATTAGTCTTCCAAATATTTCTCTGCAAGCTTGTCCGCATGCTTTTTCTGGCTATAATGCTCGAACTTGTCATAGCACTGCTCTGCAAGCTCCCGATAAGCATCTGCCTTTTCCTTATTACCGGTATCCGCATATGCCTTTGCCAACACACAGGCACGATAATAGGTACCCATTGCCTCATAGCTGCTACAATCATGAATCGTCCGGTAATCCATGCCTAAGTTTCTTCCCGCCATTTCCTCCAGACCGGCATAATCTCCGTTTCGCATTGCCATGTCAAAATCGCTCAGCTCGTTACCGTAACCATGACGATAGTCAATCTCATGAATCAATGCAAGCACATTATAAAACAGTGCGATTGACAAGACAACTATTATAAATAGGAAGAAACGATTCTTCTTTTTCGGATTTTTCGCTTTCTTACTCATAAAGTCCTATTCTCCCTCCGATAAAAAATTCCATCTGTTGCTGATCCATTCCCTGCAGCTTGTCAAGCTCCTCTTCGCCGAGTCCGCAGTAAGCGCACAGCAATGTCTCACACTTCTCCTGCACATCTGCTACCACCTTCACCGCACGTTCATCATAAAGCTCCGGTCGGTAAGAACGATATTCCCGATTTACCAATTCGTATAATTCTACCAGCTCCGTGCAAATGCGGGAAAGATTTTCTCCCTCAGTCTGATACCCTGCATAATCTCCCTGCAGTTCCATAAAATGATCCATAAACACATGATAAACATTTGCAGCCGTTCCGATAACATCATACTCATCCCAGCCGTCACTTATATACAGAATCTTATTTTCCGCAAAAAAACCATACAAACCAGAATAATTTCCTGATACGATATATTCCTCAACCTGTTCCTCAATCACCTCACGTTTTTTCTCCAAATCCCTGTTTCGCAGACTCTCCTCGATTCCGTAAGAATTCTCCCGCACGAGAATCAAAACCACATTCAACGCTGCCAATAGCGCAATCACTACCAGCATGGATACCATTTTTCGTGATTTTTTTACCTCCTGCAATACCTCTGTTCTGGTATTGTCAAATCTTTTTTGGTAGCCGCTCATCGCCTCATGATGCTCTGCCGCCGCCGTATTCTCCATACCGCAAAACGGGCATTTCTTATCTGCAATCGACAGCTGACTGCCACAATGCTTACATACCATATTTGCCTCCTTGCCGACACCTCACTATTTTTCAAACCGTTCCCTTAACAGCCTGTCACACGTCGAACTCCAAAAATAATCGTCCTCGGTCGACTGCTCCGCGATATCCATGACCTCAGCCTCCGATAATCCCCGATTCTTTAAAACCTCCCATGCCTTCACCTGAAACTCACGAATCCATTCTACATCCCTTTCCGAAAGGCGGTCCGAAACATAATTTGCATTTATCGCTTCCTTAAGCCGCTCCTCCGTCCAAAAGCCCGCTAACTCCACTGCATAGCTCAGCCAATAATATGAACTGTTACCTTCTTCTTCATATCGCAGAACTTTCTCGTACTTATTATAAAAATCCATAAACTTCGAATGCTCCCAACGATAATACGCCATTGAACCCTCTTCACTCGAATGTTCACTATATATCCGGGCGACTCCCTCGAAATCTCCCTCCTCATAAGCCTCATCCATCTTAGGAAGATAGTTATCTTCCCATTCCAACCGTTTGATAAACTCTTCCTCGTAGGATTTGGTCGAAACATCCGCCACCTGCTCCCCCTTCAGACTGAGCATTGCGCAAGGTATTGCTATTACGAGAATAACGACTATCGCAACAAGTACTGTTGTCCTAACCGTTTTCTTTCGTTTTTCTTCCGCTTCGTCCTTCAAATCATGCAGGTTTTCCCGGATATCCTCAAGACCCTCCATGTACTTTTTCTCTGCGCCAAAATAATTCATTGCATGACAATGCGGACAACGCTCTGCGTCCTTATCCATTCTGGCACCGCAATTATTACATATCACTATCTTCTTCTCTCTCATTGCTTACCTTTCCTCATACCTGTCACGCTATCAGATTTTTAATCACAGCATTATTCTTTATGCTTCCCAGCGTCCGGATGCACCACACGGCAGCACCAGCCCGTTCGACGTTACCGGCAGACCGATTTCGTCCGCACGAATCTTGCCGCCAAAACGCTTCAGCTCCGTTCCCATCAGATAGGCCAGCACCGCAGGCTGCAAACCGGTCGTGTATGAATTAATCAAAAAGAACAACGGCTGCTCCGTGAGCACTCCGGTACATAACTTCACGAAATCATGAATGCTCTCTTCGATTTTCCAAATCTCGCCCTTTGGTCCGCGACCATAGGATGGCGGGTCCATAATAACCGCATCGTAGTGATTGCCGCGACGAATCTCGCGCTCCACGAACTTCTGACAATCGTCTACAATATAACGAATCGGCGCTTCTGCCAATCCCGAAGATGCCGCATTTTCCTTCGCCCAGGTTACCATACCCTTCGACGCATCCACATGCGTTACCGCGGCTCCTGCCTTTGCTGCTGCCACCGTCGCACCACCGGTATAAGCAAACAGATTCAACACCTTAATCTGACGCTCCGGATTCTCTGCCTTTGCCTTCTTTATCAATGCACTAAACCAATCCCAATTTGCTGCCTGCTCCGGGAACAAACCGGTATGCTTAAACGAAAACGGCTGCAAATTGAAGGTCAGCTCCTTATATGAAATCTGCCACTGCTTCGGCAAATCAAAAAACTCCCATTCGCCGCCGCCCTTGTTACTACGGTGATAATGCGCATTCGGCTTGAACCAGCCGCGCTCCTTACGCTCCGTTTTCCAGATAACCTGCGGGTCCGGACGCACCAGCAGATAATCTCCCCAGCGCTCTAGCTTCTCTCCATCCGAAGTGTCAATCACCTCATAATCCTTCCATCCATCCGCAATCCACATTCTATCCTCCGTTCCGAGAATGCTCTTCGTAAAACCACCCGATTTCCATTCTCTTTTTATTCTTTCAAGTAATTTTTAATTTTATCGTGGTCTACCAGCATGATTTTTCGTAAACCACTCTATGATACATCGTACCGTTTCTTTCCACAGATGTCAACTAAGATTTTCTTACACTTTATACTACAAAGTACGTTGACGCATATTTCGCTCCGCATTATACTGAATGCATTCCTATATTAAAATCACAACCACCAAGGAGGTCTTATATGAACCCATGTATCATCCGTTTTGCGCAAGCAGACGATTATGAAGCCGTTGAAGCTATTATGAAGCAGGTACAGGCACTGCATGTTCTCTGGCGTCCGGACATCTACAAGGAAGCCGACCCGGTATTGTCATATTCGGATTTTTGCGAAGCTGTTACCGACCAAGCCTTTCTCGTGGCAGAGCTTGACCATCAGGTCGTCGGACTGCTTTCCTTCCTGCGCCGTCATGTTGCATCCGACAAACAGGTTACCAGAGATGTGCTGTATATCGAGAATATGGCAATAGACAAAGCCCATCGCGGCACCGGCATCGGTCATCAATTCTTTGATTTTATCCGCAAGCTTGCACAGCAAGACCACTACGACGGTATCGAGCTGCAGGTAAATGCCAAGAATACCGCCGCATACGAAATGTACAAAAGCTACGGTTTTATCGAAAAATCAATTAATATGGAGCTTTTATAAGCAAACTGTGTTATACTGAACCTTGGGCGCGCAGCTTTTCTTCCAAAGTGCGTTCCCACAATCAACTATTGAAACGGAGATTATAACATGGAAATCAGAAAATGCACTGCCGCCGACCTTGCTTCGGTCGGCTTATTCTATGACAAGGTCGTCAGCTATTTGGACGAGCACATCAATTATCCGAAATGGGTATACAAGGTATATCCGTCGGAAGCGTCTGCCCGCGGCACCATTGCAAACGGACACCAGTTTGTATGCTGCGAAGGTGAGCAGATTCTTGGAGCATTCGTTTTAAACGACGACCCACAGGGCGCATATGACAATGCAGATTGGAGCACCTCGCTCTCCCAAGGCGAATATATGGTATGTCATACCTTAGCCTCCGACCCATCGTTGCAGGGCAGGGGTATCGGTATGCAAATGGTAGAATACTGCATCCGATACGCCAAAGAACATGGCTATCAGGCAATTCGCTTGGATGTCGTACCGGACAATGTTCCTGCACGAAAATTATATGAGAAATGCGGCTTCCGCTATGTCGGTGATGTCGATTTGGAGCGCGATATTCCGGAGATTCCGGTATTTTCGATGTATGAATTGAACTTTTAATAACGCAATTTTTATTAGCCCCAAAAACCAAAGGAGACTCACATGAAAATTATCAAACTCTTTCCCGGAATCCTATTATCCGTAGGAGTCGCAGCACTTGCCTGCCGGCTTGAAAGCTTACTGCCAATTCATTTAATCGGCTCTGCCGTCATCGCCATGTTTATCGGCATGTTGCTCAACCACTTTTTAAAGCGCACCGCTCTGTTTGCAGACGGCTTAAAATTTACCTCAAAAAAGATACTGAAATTTGCCATCATATTACTGGGACTTTCCTTGAACATTACCACGATTCTGCATGTCGGAAAAATGTCCCTGACCGTTATGCTTTTCACCTTACTCACCTGCTTCGGCGGTGGTTATTTCATCGGAAAAGCATTGGGCTTAAACTGGAAGCTGTCTAATCTAATATCCGCAGGTACAGGTATTTGCGGCGGCTCCGCCATTGCTGCCATTGCGCCAACCATCGACGCAGATGATAACGATGTTGCTTACGCAATGTCTGCCACCTTTTTATTTGATATGGCAATGATTGTACTTTTCCCAATTATGGGGCGTGCGCTTGGCATGACGGACGAAGCCTTTGGAATCTGGGCCGGAACCGCTGTTAATGATACCTCTTCGGTTGTTGCTACCGGATATGCTTTTTCCGAGGGTGCAGGTGATTTTGCAACCATGGTAAAGCTGACCAGAACCCTCGCCATCATCCCTACCGTTATTACATTTGCATTCATACAGCTTCGCTTAAAACGCAAAGAAGCTCTTGCAAACAGTCAAAACAGCGACAACCTCAAGGCAAGCTTTCGCATTCAAAAGATATTCCCTTGGTTTATCCTTGGCTTTGTCGCTATGTCCTGTATTACTAGCATATTCTCCATCCCTGCCACTGTCGTATCCGGAAGCAAAGCTGTAAGCAAATTCCTAATGGTATGCGCTCTTTCTGCCATCGGTTTAAATACCTCCTTCTCCAGCATGAAAAAAGCCGGCATCCGGCCAATGATACACGGCTTCATCATTTCTGCACTGGTGGTTGTCGTGGCACTGCTTGTTGAAATCGCAATGGGGATTGTATAAATTCCTCGATTACCTATAAACAAAGATCGTATGGAAAGCATTTCTGATAAGCACTCCTCCAATTTGCACAATTATGAATTGAGTGACAACTTCAAATACCTCTGTTACACTATAAATACAAAAACAAACAAACGAACTCACGACAAGCTTTCACAACCGCTTGCAAGGTTCTTAAAAATGGAGGTAATTATGTTAAACATCGGAGAAATTATCAAAAAGCATCGTACCGACCGAAACATCACGCAGGAGGAAATGGCTGCTGCGCTACATGTGACACCACAGGCAATTTCCAGATGGGAGACCGGAATCTCCTATCCTGACATTGCTATGCTCCCACAAATCTCAAAATATCTGATGGTATCCACCGATACCCTGCTCGGGTGCAAAAGCGCCCACGATAACACGACTAAAGAGGTGTTAAACCAGAGTCAGGTCGATGCCATTTTTGACTATGTACCGCAAACCGCCGGTACCGGCAAACGAATCCTTACCATTGACGATGCACCTTTTATGCGCAAGATGCTAAAGGATATTTTATCCTCTGCCGGTCATACGGTTTTTGAAGCCCCGGACGCGGCAAGCGGAATCAATGTACTGGAAACCGAGCAGCTCGATATCTGCATTTTGGACATCAACATGCCGGAAATGAACGGCATCGAAGCCTTAGAAATCATAAGAAAAAAACATCCAGATCTTAAGATAATTATGTTATCCATACAAAGTACCGAGGAAACAGTACGCAAGGCATTAGAACTCTGCGCTGACGGCTTTGTTGCCAAACCATTCGCGCCAAACAGTCTGCTGGAACGGATGAACTAATCAGTACAAAAAACCAAAGGGCAGTTGCAAAATGACCATTCTTACCATCACCTTGTAACTGCCCTCACATCTGTCACTTTGTTATTATTCAAAATTTCAGTTGCATTCAAACCTCCCGTGTTTACTTTATCACATATTGCGAAAGAAGCTTTGCCATCAACCTGTAATAATGCATATGATCATGATTCCAAGTAACTTTACGATTTACCGCTTCCAATGACAGAATACAATTCACTCCATTCTTATCGCGGAATTTCAAATGAATACAGGACAAAATCTTCTGCTTCTTCATTTGATTATAAACCTTTTCATCTCGGTTTTGAACGATAGCAATATCATTTATTACTACATCATCATACACATATTTCTTCTGCCAGAAGTCGCTATGAATATATCCCTGCGTTTCTTCCATAAGAGTTTGCGAGAGTACCTTCGCTCCGGCCATATGTAGAATTTTCGCATTCTCTGCATCATAAATAGTAATTCTTTGTGGTTCAAAATTTTCTACATAGTCATCCAACAGCTTGTCTAACGGATAAAGCTCATCACTGTACACCCTATCCATAATCGTACAAAGAATATCTCCCTTAGACATATTACCACGGCTATTAATACGCGCTACCAGTTTAATGCTCTTGTGTATCTCTGCCAAGGTTCCATGCTTTTCCTTGTCGTAAATGATATATCGATTTCTTCCCTTTTCCTTCGCACGATATAATGCAAAATCAGCCAACGAAAACAAATCGGTATAATTATCCGCATCCTTAGGATATGCAGCACAACCCATGGACAGAGTAATCGTAGGCACACTATCATCCTCCGGTGAAAACGTAGTCCGAATCGTATTTTTGATGCTGCGCAAACGTTCTCTGGAGGCTTCCAAATCATAAGCATCATAAAAAACAATCAGAAATTCATCTCCTCCGATTCTTCCTACAACTCCACTGTTGCCAACCTCTTTTTCCATAATGGCAGCTACCTTTTTGAGTGTTTCATCACCCATCAGATGTCCATAGGTGTCATTGACCTTTTTGAAATAATCGACATCCACAATAGCAATACTGATATTTTGCCTCTTCTCTACATCAATATTGCGAATAGCAATATTTGTAATTTCACTTTTACTCAATACGCCGGTCAGCAAATCAAGCTCTGTTTTTCGAATACTACTGCTCGTCTGCTCAATTCTTCTTTGAATATAGCCTGCTGCACAAACAATTTCTCCATTTCGATATACCGTTCCGCCACGCAAAATCGTATATTTCGCCTCTTGCTTCTGATTCAGAAGATTTCCATTCACACAGATTTCAAAATACCTCTTTCCTGTTTTGATGGCAGCAAGAAACTCACAGACATCATCCTCTCTGTTCTGCGGAACATGAACTTTCAACAGTGCCTCCATCTCCTCAAAAGATATCTGTTTTTCCTCTGCTGCAATATTGTATTTAGACAACAGCCGAATCTGTCCCTTCTTCAAATCACATACGAACAAATCATCCCCATACAGCTCCAGAATCTTGTCCCGGACTGCCATCTGTTCGTTGACCTCCTGCTGTCCTACAATCACCTGTTCCACATCAATAAGCATCAGTCGAGCCTGCTCCAAGCATGTACCTTCCGACATCATTGCATAAAAAGGCAATATTCTTCCATCTGTCGCAATCATCCGCATATAAAAGTTTCCAAAATCCGCTGCCTTTGCCCGATGTACAAACATTTCCCTGTCTTCTTCCGCCACAAGACAATCAAACGTATAATATAATCTACTTTGCCCCATATAAGTATAAAAGGATGTGTCTGCTGACAACACATCAAAATTGTTTCTGTCAATCACAAGACTCAACGTTCCGAATTCCACCACATCTTCCCCCCAATTTTCATATCATACCTTTACTGCCAACTGTATAGATGTATTCATTATACCATTCTATCCAAGACAAGGAAAGCTTTTTCCAAGCTCTGAAACAATAAAAAACATGCGAAGCCTACAGACCATTGCCCACAAGCTTCGCACGCATATCTCATTTTCTTTTTATCTAGCTTCCTCTACCGGCTCGAAACGAAGTCTTACGTTTGGCAGCTTCTGAATCGTTGTATAAGAATTCATCAGGCCATCCTCTACGCTCAAATCGTTCTCACCGCTTGCAGGTGGTGCAAATAACTTCAAGGTCATATCGCATGGACCGGTGAGCGGCTTCTCGAAGAACGCACTCATCAGGTCAATGGTCTTTGCCTTTGGAGACTTGTAGAACCACTTGCCGTTGATTTCCATCATGATGTTCGAATCATCCTCGAATACGACCTCGCAGAAATGAGGGTTGCCCTCAAAGTGAAGCGGGATTGCTAAACCATCTGCATCCTCTGCACCACCCCAGCGTAAGGTCACCGGAAGCTGTACCTCTTCCTTCTGGGTCATCTCCGGACTAAAGTAATCATCATGAATAATTTCCTTATAGGTATTTAACAGAGGCTGTGCAATACCTACCTCTGCATTGTTCGGGTCCTCAATCTCAAGGCCCAGACGTCCGCGGTCACGGAACTGATACATGGAGAAGCTGGTAAACCAGGTTGCATTCTCCTTCTTTAACATATCGCAGAATTCCTTAACCATAGCAGCCTGATCGTATGGTCCGGTTACATCACCGTCTGCATTTAACTCACTCATCATCATTGGCTTTGCTACACCGCCGCACAGCTCCTTGAAGCGGTCATAGGTACGCTTGGTGTACTGGAAAATATCAGCGATATTACCACGGCTGTGGGAATTGCCGCCACGCTCTGCCACGTCGTATGGCCAGCCCCAGTGCAATGCAAAATACTTGTCAATCGACCACATATCCGTGTCGCGCACTGCCTGCGCAAAGCAATCCTCCATCTCGATTTCGGTCTTGCCCTCATCCACACCACCGGTACACAGAATCGTCTGTACGTTTGGTGCATGCTCCTTTAAGATAGCGCAGAAATGGCTGTAGAACTCACCGATTTCCTTGTAGGTACTGCGCTTCGTGAAGCTGAACCAGTTACCGGTACACTCATGGTTGATTCTCAACATCAGACGTCCGAATGGCTTCAAATCCTTTGCGATTGCAATCAGATGCTCATCCGATACATGAGGGTCAATCGTCAGGGTCAGAGTAACATCCTGTCCATGACGGCGCACATCGCGCATACAGTTAAATGGCTCGCCCTCGGTGTTGCCGTTCAAGCCACCCTTGTAGGTAAAATAATCATCATATGGGTAATCCCATGCGAAGGATACGTTTGGATTTGCGTGTACCACACTCGCACGTCCCGGCCATCCCTCATCTAACGGATAATAACAATACATCAAGCTGATACTTCTATGCGGTCTGCCAAGCGTATGTAAAATATAGTCCTGATTTACATATTCTCCACGCTCCGAGCCATCTCCCAAATCTACTGCACACTTCGCCTTGCCCATATGCAATGCATATGCCTTTAAATCACTCATTTCGAATCCTCCATTCTGAAAACGTTTTCGTCCTAAGTTGCTCACCCTTTTATGATAGCAAATTCATGCGTAAAAAGCAAGAAACCAACCGCTATTTCACCAAGATAACACAAGGATACAACAAAAATATCCATCTTCCATTCTTTCTTTGGAAAAGCCCAACGAAACAGTTGCAATTTTTTCAAAATATGATACAATTTTATACACACGGAACTCACTAGAGTCTACATATCAAAAAAGGAGGAAATTATCATGCCGACTTGGGCAAAAGTTGTTTTAATCGTGTTTGCCGTATTAGTTGTAGCATTTATTGCATTAGCTATCTATGCAAACAAAATGAAAAAGAAATCCGACGCTTCTCAGGAACAGATTCGTGCCAACGCACAAACCTATTCGATTCTGGTCATTGACAAGAAGCGTATGAAGCTAAAGGAAGCCGGTTTTCCACAAATCGTGGTAGAACAGACACCAAAGGCACTGCGCGGTGCCAAGGTACCTGTCGTAAAAGCCAAAATCGGTCCAAAGGTAACCAACCTGATGTGCGATGAGAAGGTATTCGACCTGATTCCTGTCAAGAAGGAAGTCAAAGCAGTTATGAACGGTATCTACATCATCGACGTGAAAGGACTGCGCGGCGGTCTGGATTCCAAGCCGGAAAAGCAGGGCTTCTGGCAGCGTACCAAGAGCAAGCTCTTAAAGAAGCAGGCAGAGCTTGAGAAGGAACAGGCAGCGGCAAAGAAAACCAAGAAAAAATAATATCAAAACCAAAAGAGTGACCGGTACCACTGCTACAGTGATATCGGTCACTCTTTTTTATCTGCATTTATATTTCTTTCGCTACGGCATCTACCCGCACACGAAGCTCACACTCCGAAACATGCTGATAGTTCATATCCAGATTGTAGCGAAGCAACAGCGAAATCTGATGCTCTTCTTCGGTCAGCTTAATCTCCTGCGTTGTAATCGTCAGAAGCAGCTCCCCATACGGGGTATTATAGTAGGTCATGTTCGTGCTGCCCTTCTCAAAAAGCATATGCACATTGCTGGCGCCCTTCTTGGTCAGCTCCACTACATTCTGCGAAATTTTCATGATACAACGGCTGCTTGCATTTTCCTCTTCCATGAATTCCTCGTAGGTCAAAAAATGCTTTCCGTTCTTAAAATGATACTCTCCTCTGCTGACTACCTCAATCGCTTCATCCACGTCTGTTTCAAACTGCAGTCCCGTAATGGAAATAATTGCGTCCTTTGTCATCGTTCCTCTTTCCTGTCTCGTTATCTTGTAAATGCCAACTCCAGCAGCTGCTCCACCAAGGTCTCCTTGCTGATTCCCTTGGCTGCCCAAAGCATTGGATACATGCTGATTGCCGTAAAGCCCGGCAAGGTATTGATTTCGTTAAATACAACCTCATTGGTGTCCTTTTCCAAGAAGAAATCCACGCGGGAAAGTCCAAAGCCGTCTACCGCTGCAAATATACGCTCTGCCTCATCTGCAATCTTCTCTGACACACCCTCCGGAAGCTCCGGCGAAATATCCGTCTTGGACTCGGCATTGTTGTACTTCGCATCGTAATCATAAAACTCTGCTGCTGCCAGTACCTCACCAACACCGGATGCCTTGGCACCAATACCGCCAAGCACTGCACATTCCAGCTCTCTGCCGACAATCGTCTCCTCTACCAGAATCTTGCGGTCATGCTCTGCGGCAATCTGCAGACCCTTCTCCAATTCCGCTCTGTCATGCGCCTTTGTGACACCACAGGAGGAGCCTGCGTTGGACGGTTTGATAAACATCGGATAAGAAAGCTTCTGCTCTACCTTCGCTACCGCTGCTTCCATGTCTGCCAGCTCATGCTTCATAACCGGCACATACTTTGCCTGACGGATTCCCAGTGTATCTACAATCAACTTCGTATAGAGCTTATCCATCGAAACTGCCGATGCCAGCACGCCGCAGCCTACATACGGAATTCCTGCCAACTCTAACAGCCCCTGTACCGTACCGTCCTCGCCATACAAACCGTGCAATGCCGGAAATACAACATCTACTCCGATTAATGCCGCATTTGCCATCTCGCCGGCTTCTGTCTTTTTGAACACCAATACCGACTTCATGCCCGCATCCGGCGAAATCAGCGCACTCTTGTTGCTTCTTCTCCAACTGCCGTCCCGAATCTGTTCTACACTATCTACATAAAGCCATTCTCCCGCCTTCGTAATACCAATCAACATAACCTCATATTTCTTCTGATCCAGTGCCTTTACAATCGTCTGTGCCGACATACAGGACACCTCATGCTCCGAAGACTGTCCACCAAATAAAATGACTACCTTTTTCATCTCTATCCTCCATATTGCTACTGTTCTTTCCAGTAACGTAAACTACACTATTCATATTACACTTTTTCTTCCGATTATTCAACTGCTTTTCGTCTCCGAATTTCTGCATTTTCCACATATCCCGGTCTCTATCTTTATTTTCTTGTATAAGCATGGCACTTTTTGGTAATGCTCTCGGTATCAGCATTGCAAGTGATTGCAAAGTTCAAAAAAACACTCGAAAGGAAGTATCGTATGAAATTATCTGTTTCTTTTAAAAAAAACAGTCTCCCGCTCCTCTTATCTGTCCTGTTGGCAGGCTGCATCAGCTTTTATCTTCTGCTCGGCATTTATTTCTTTGTCCGGTCTTTTACGCCTGTTACACCGCTCCGGTCTGATAACCTGCAGCAGGGTATTGCCGATGAGGTGCTCCGACTGCATGTCATTGCCGATAGCAATTCCGATGCCGACCAGCAAGTAAAGCTGCAAATCAAGGAAGCTGTGATTACATATCTCGAGCCTGTGCTTGCGACCGCCTCGACCAAGGAGGAAGCAACCGCAAGCATCCGCGCACAGCTTCCCGAATTGGAAGCAATCGCGGATTCGATTTTGCAGAAAAACGGCTTTTCTTATCGTTCCGGTGCTGCCATCACACGTAGCTACTTTCCGATTAAAACCTACGGCGACCTTACCCTGCCTGCCGGGGAGTACGATGCGCTCAAAATATCACTCGGTACTGCTTCCGGCAAGAACTGGTGGTGTCTGGTCTTTCCAAAGCTGTGCTTTGTCGATGTTACCTACGGTACCCTCCCCGAAGCGTCCAAGGACGAACTAAAGGAGCTTTTGACCGAGGAGGAATACTCTGCTGTTTTGAACGACTCAGCCGCTTTAGAGGACATTCTCACCCAATCCAAGTCCAAAAAGCCCAAAGTGCGTTTTCGCCTTTGGGAATGGCTGAAGGATTGGTTTTAAGCACATGACCGTTGCAATTGACAAAGTCTGAGCCTCGTTTTATACTTTAACTAACGGAAAAAGTATTCTCAAAAACAGGAGGTACGCATGGCAACGATTTTATTGGTAGATGACGACACCGAGGTATTAAAAATCAATCAATCCTATCTGACACAGGAGGGCTTTGTGGTGCATATCGCAGACCACCCTACGTCTGCCCTTTCACTGGTCAAAAAGCTCCAACCGGACTGTATTGTACTGGATGTTATGATGCCGGAGATGGACGGCTTTACTCTGTGCCACAAGCTGCGTACCTTTACACAGGCTCCGGTCATTTTTCTGACCGGCTGCAGCGGGGAAAACGAAAAAATCACCGGTCTTACCTCCGGTGCAGAGGACTATATGATTAAGCCTTACAGTCTGCGTGAATTAAAGGTACGCATTGACCTTTTGCTCCGCCGCTTTGCTCCGGCTGCACCCGCAGCTCCGGCTCCGTCCTCCGTGCTTACCTTTCGCAATCTGACGATTGACCAGCTGGCGCACAAAGCATTTTTTAAGGGTGAGGATTTGATGCTCGCCAAACGCGAGTATGAAGTATTGCTCTACTTGGCAACTCATCCGAATCAGGAGATTACCTTCGCTGAGCTTGGTACAGCCTTGTTCGGCACCTATCAGGAAAGCGACCGCCGACTGGTTATGGTAAATGTCAGCCGCCTTCGCAAGAAATTCGAGGGAATTTTTGAGCTTGAAAATATGATAGAGACCGTGTGGTCCAAGGGATACCGCTTTTTGACCTAAGCCTGTTCCTCGCACGATACCACACCATTCGATGATAGAAAGGACTCTTTATGAATCGCTCTGATTTTATAACTCCGGAGGTTGAAACCGATACCCTGGAGAGCTTATCCGAGAAGCTGTTACATACAACTGCCCAGCTTATGACCGCCAATCGGCAGCTGGAACAATTTCAAAAGGAACGCAGCGAGATGCTTTCTAATATCTCGCACGATTTGCGTGCGCCGATTACTGCCATCCGCAGTGCCTTAGACCTTATGACCTCCCGTCCGGACGCAACTGTTACGGAACTGCGTGATACCCTGCAGTTGATTGACCGCCGTACCGCCACACTGGAAAATCTGATTCAGGATATGTATCTTTTGTTTACTGTCGAAAATCCGACCAGTCAAATGCAGCTTGAAACCATTGAGGCGGCACCGTTTTTAGAAGAATACTTCTTCGATATCAGCCTGCAGACCCTATACGAACCACACAACCTGA
This sequence comes from Lachnospiraceae bacterium, assembly GCA_017462755.1. Taxonomy (GTDB): domain Bacteria; phylum Bacillota; class Clostridia; order Lachnospirales; family Lachnospiraceae; genus RGIG4057. The sequence continues at coordinate 19,182 of JAFTQM010000085.1, forward strand.
CACTGGATATGCCCGAAACACTCAGCGGTCATATCTGCATCGACCCGCAAAAAATGCTGCGTGTACTGGACAATCTGTTTACCAACGCAGCCAAATATTCCGGCGATGACACCACCATTACCCTGCGTGTCCGTTCCCTGCCGGAGCACGAACAGCTTCTTATCGAGGTAATTGACAACGGCATCGGCATTCCCGCCGAAGCGCTCTCGCGCATCTTCGACCGCACCTATACCGTATCTCGGGCACGCACTCCGGGCAGTACTGCCGGCAGCGGCTTAGGACTTTGCATCGTTCGTACCATCATCGAACGCTTCGGCGGTGAGGTCTGCTGCGAAAGCACGCTCGGCAAAGGCTGCTGCTTCCGCATTTTGCTGCCGCTCATCTAATATTTTATTTCCACTCTTCTATCGCACGAAATGCTTCCTGCGCGGTCTGATCCGCGGTATTTCCCTGCACCGGACGGCTCAGATAGCATATCGGCAGCCCCGCTGCCATTTCCAGACACTTCTGACCGATTACAGGTGCATATTTATCCTTTCCGAGCAGATTGCGCAAAAACAGATTGTTCGCACATACATGAAACTTGTCCAAGCCTTCTAAATGCTGCGCACTCAGCTCTCCCTCTGCCTTTTTTCCAAGCAGCAGCATTCCGCGGACCGGTACCTCATCCGTCAGAAATTCTCCCCGGTACGGTACCATAAATTTATCCTTGGTTTCGTCAATATAAATTAACTCCTCCAGTCGATAGCCTTCCGCTAACGCAGCATCCCTGCACAGCTTCTGAAACGGAAACGCAGGCTTTGCTACCAGTTCATTCTCCGTCTTTTCTACAAATGCCATATCATCTGCCATCAAACGATAGCCCTTCGATAAAAACGCTGTCGTCATCGTCGATTTACCTGCACCGCTCTCGCCGGCAATCAGAATTGCCCCCTTCTCATTCGCCACCGCACTGCAATGCATCGCCAAAATTCCCCGTTGAAGCCCCAGCATCGCCATACCAAAGCCCAGCAAATATGTACGCAGATAAATCGGATTCGCACCCTCCTTGGCATGATAGGTAATCTTCCTGCCCTCGGTTACTTCCATCCAAAGCGTTCGGTTAATCAGCCAGCTGTACTGCTCTCCAAACACATACGCCCTCCCGGAAGCTTCGCTAAGCGCGGTAAGCTTTGACTCCAGCTCTCCTGCTTCAATCCGAATCTCCTCCAATGCCAATTCCGGCTCGTTCTCCGGTACGAGTTGCGCAAAATCCAAATCTGCACACACTCTCATTCCATACAGACGATAATAATACATTCTTTTCTCCCTTACCGCTTCTCTATGTAAGTCTTAACATGCTCCATCATGCTTGAATACCTTCAATACGGTCAGGAACAAAATCCGGATATCCATAAATACATTCCACTTATCAATGTATTCGGTATCCAGCTGTACGATTTCATTAAAATCCGTAATCGAGCTTCTGCCGCTTACCTGCCACATTCCGGTAATGCCCGGCTTGATACTCATTCTTCTCCAATGATTTCTCGCATAACGATCCACTTCATCCAATGTCGGCGGTCTCGTGCCTACCAAGCTCATATCACCGCGTAAAACATTAAAGAACTGCGGCAATTCATCAATGCTTGTCTTACGAATGAATTTGCCCACCTTGGTAATACGCGGGTCATCGTGAATCTTAAACATAAAGCCGCCCTGCATCTCATTCTGTGCTGCCAACTGCTTCTTCAATGCTTCCGCATCGTTGCACATACTTCGGAACTTGTACATATAAAAATGTCTGCCGTTCTGTCCGATTCGCTTCTGCTTAAAGATAACCGGTCCCTTCGAATCCAGCTTGATTGCAATCGCTGTAATCAGCATAATCGGAGAGGATAAAATAATACCTGCAAGACTTCCGATAATATCCATTACCCGCTTTGCAGCCTTCGCACTGGAATTTAACGACACCGTATGCCAGGTAATTACCGGATAGGTACCCACACTCGATACATAGCTCTGCGCAGACTGCCCCTTATACTCATCCATTACTAGACGGAAGGTTACACCCATCTCAATACAATGATCCAAATAGTGCTGCACATCCACACCGTCTCCCTTCAGAGACATCATATATACCTGATCGATTCCCTGCTCGTGAATGATTTTCTCAAAATCCTGCAGCGCACCCAGATATCTCTTGTCACTCGTCGGCCAGATGGAAACATAACCAACACAATTAATATCGGTATTTCCCTTGCTCAAAAACTTTTCAAAGGTCTCATACCGTTCTATCTCGCCTACCATCAAGGTACGCGGTGCAAAACGATTGGAATGCTTGATGTACCGCCATGTCACATAAGCACTGATTAACATAAACAGATAGGTAAGCACCAAAAAGGACACACAAAAAGCAGTATCCAGCTTTACCTCACCAATATAGAACACCAGAATTACCTCTACTGCCAAAGCAAATAAGAAGGACTTGGTAATCAACCGGAAGATTCGGTCTCCGTAAAAAAAGGTCGTCACATTGTAGAGTCTGGATTCCTTGTTCGACAACAAGTAAACAAAGACAAAGACTACCACAATCATAAAGTACATAAACGTAGTATTGCCGAACATCGGCTGCTTCGCAAGCGCCGGCACCTCAAACACACCGTTTCGCGAATTATTTGAAATGCAGGAAATCAAAATTGCCAGCAAAAATGCCAGCATCGCAAATGCACAGTCTGCAATAATATGTATTAAATTTGTACTCGCTCCCTTATTATGTTTTCCCATACGTCGCCTCATTCTCGATTCGTTTCATATTTTAGGTACTTTTTGCGCATCACCAAATAATTACACTCGCAAAAAGTACCCTGCGAATTTATTATAGCACTTCTATATTTTCATGTAAAGTAAAAAAAAGCCACACTGAACTTTTCGCTCAGTGTGACAATTTTTAATAAATTTTGTTCAAAAAATTGTACATTTTTGCAATAAGCCATGCTTATGCAACGGCTATTTTCACGCCTTGCCGATAGAACCGAACAGCTCCATCTTTTCCTTAATCGTAGCCTTGATTGCTTCGAAGCCAGGGTTCAAAAGCTTTCTTGGATCAAAGCCCTTACCGGACAAATCCTTGCCCTCTTCGATGTACTTTCTGGTAGCCTCTGCAAATGCAAGCTGGCACTCGGTATTTACGTTAATCTTTGCTACACCGAGGGAAATTGCCTTCTTAATCATATCAGCCGGGATACCGGTACCGCCATGAAGTACCAATGGCATATCGCCGGTCAGCTGCTGAATTGCATCCAAAGTCTCGAAGCTTAAGCCTTCCCAGTTCTCCGGATACTTACCATGAATATTACCGATACCTGCTGCAAGCATCGTTACACCAAGGTCAGAAATCATCTTGCACTCGTTTGGATCTGCGCACTCGCCCTTACCGATAACGCCGTCTTCCTCACCACCGATGGAACCAACCTCAGCCTCAAGGGACATACCCTTCTCCTCACAAACCTTTACCAGTTCCTTGGTCTTCTCGATGTTCTCTTCGATTGGGTAATGAGAACCGTCGAACATAATGGAAGAGAAACCAGCCTCGATGCACTTATAGCAGCCATCGTAGGTACCATGATCCAAATGTAAAGCAACCGGAACCGTGATGTTTAACTCCTCAATCATAGCCTTTACCATAGAAGCTACGGTCTTGAAGCCGGTCATATACTTACCAGCACCCTCGGATACACCAAGGATAATCGGGGAATTGCACTCCTGTGCGGTTAACAGTGCTGCCTTTGTCCACTCAAGATTGTTGATATTGAACTGTCCTACTGCATACTTACCAGCCTTTGCCTTAGTAAGCATTTCCTTTGCGGATACTAACATGGATAAAATCCTCCTTTATAAATCTCTATTCAACACACCAACGCATCTGCGCAAGCTGTTAAACACATTCTCGATACAAGTATACTACAAGTTGTCCAAAAATGAAACTGTTTTTTTTGAACAACAATCAGATTCTTCCTAAATTCCTTTTTATTCGAAGCTGCTTTAAGAATTCATGCGTATTGGCAATGCCGTACTCATGCAGAAAGGCTTCAAATTCATCATTTAATTCAAAATCCGGCTCATTCATGGCTTCCCAGAGTCTGGCATCAAATTCATCCTCATCAAACTCCCGGTCATAGCCCTCCATAAACTCATAGATGTCCATTTTCTCCTCCATGAAACTTTTTAATCACCAGCGGATACAGATAGGTTACCCAAATTACCACCAGAAAATAACGGATTCCGTCCACCAACAACGTTTCTCCGAACACTGCCTTGATACCCGATTTCAACACCAACACGCCGATTAGTCCTACGAAAAGCTTGACTAGCTGTTGCCAAAGAGTTCTGGTTTTGGTCGTAAAGCTTACTTTGGTGGTTTCCAGATACCATCCGATTCCAAATGCAAGCCCTGCCGCACCTGCCTTCACAGCATCCGCCGCCAGCTCCTGCGGTACGGTTCCGTTGCAACTTAATATCCATGCATAGATAAGTGTAGCAAAAGAAATCCCGGTTACCACAACCATGACCGCAAGTCGATGCCGTTCAAACACCCCGCGGTCATAAAGGGTATTTATGAGAATCGTCAAAAGCATTGCCATACCGAGCGCCGCCAACACATCGGCAGGAGTATGCACGCCCAGATACATTCTCGAAAAGCCAAGCAATACGATTGCTGCTGCGCAAAGCAACCTTTGCCACCACTTTGGCGCTTTCCACAAAAAGGTGCCGTAAAGCGAGGTTCCTGTCTGCGTATGCCCGCTCGGAAAGGAATAACCGGTGGCAGTTTCCGTCGCCGTTCCCACCGGCACCAGCGAGGCATCCCGAACCCACGGACGCGGTACACGCAGGGTAAGCTTTACTACCTGCGTTGCAATTCCCGACAAGAAGAAAGAGAACGCAAGTCGATAGGCAAATTCCTTATGCACACACCAATATAGGATACCCAATATTGCCATTGCCACAAGCTCTTCTCCAAGCCACGTCATTGCCTGAAAGAATGCTTCGCCAAACGGAGTGCGAAGCTCCTGTAATACATGTAAAAAGTCCATATGTCTCCCTATTGCCAAAATGCTGCAGAAGTCCGGAGTATTCTTCCTTGTCTTCTGCAGCATCTGTTTATATTACTATTTTATTTCCGTTGCCTGCTCTGGGGAAACTGAATTAATCAGTGCTTCTTTAGAATTCCTCCGCAAAGCTCTCCTCTTCCGGCAATTCCTCAGCCTCAACCTCGTAATCCATGGAATCGAAGCCACCCTCGTAGTTTCCATCCTCATAATAGTCCGAAGCCACAACTTCTTCCGCACCATCGGTCGAAAGCTTAATATCGCGGTACTGCTTCATACCGGTTCCGGCAGGAATCAGCTTACCTAAGATTACGTTCTCCTTCAGACCAATCAATGGGTCAATTTTACCCTTGATTGCTGCTTCGGTAAGAACCTTCGTGGTCTCCTGGAAGGATGCTGCCGACAAGAAGGAGTTGGTAGCCAGAGAAGCCTTGGTAATACCGAGCATTACCTGCTTTCCTTCCGGCGGCTCTAAGCCTTCTGCGGTCAGTCTTGCAACTTCATCCTCATACTCAAGCAGGTCTACCATTGCACCCGGCAAGAATTCGGAATCTCCGTTGCTCTCTATGCGCACCTTCTTTAACATCTGGCGCACAATAACCTCGATATGCTTATCGTTGATATCTACACCCTGCAGACGGTATACACGCTGAACTTCCTGAATCATGTAATCCTGTACGGCACGTACACCCTTAATCTTTAAGATGTCGTGTGGATTTACACTACCTTCGGTCAGCTCATCACCGGCTTCAATTACCTGATTGTCAACTACCTTGATACGGGAGCCGTAAGGAATCAGATATGCCTTGGATTCTGCAGTTTCTGTATTGGTAACAACTACTTCACGCTTCTTCTTGGTATCCTTGATGGTAACGGTACCACCAAACTCAGCGATGATTGCAAGTCCCTTCGGCTTTCTTGCCTCGAAAAGCTCTTCGACACTAGGAAGACCCTGGGTAATATCATCACCGGCAACACCACCGGTATGGAAGGTTCTCATGGTCAGCTGTGTACCCGGCTCACCGATGGACTGTGCTGCGATAATACCTACTGCCTCACCAGCCTGTACCGGCTCACCTGTCGCCATGTTCGCACCATAACACTTTGCACAAACACCGACATGGGACTTACAGGTCAGAATGGTACGAATCTTAATCTTTGCATCTGCACCGGCCTCAACGATTTCCTTCTTTGCTACGATTCTTGCCGCACGCTTTGGTGTAATCATGTGATTTCTCTTTACAATCATTTCACCATTGTCGTCATAAATCGTCTCACAGGAATATCTTCCGGTAATTCTCTCTTCGAGACTCTCGATAACTTCCTTACCATCCATGAATGCCTTAATCCACATACCCGGAGCTTCTGCGCCTTCGCAGCAGTCGGTCTCACGAATAATCAATTCCTGAGATACGTCTACCAGACGACGGGTCAGATAACCGGAGTCAGCAGTACGAAGTGCGGTATCGGACAGACCCTTACGAGCACCATGTGCGGAGATGAAGTACTCGAGTACGTCAAGACCCTCACGGAAGTTTGCCTTGATCGGGAGCTCGATGGTCTTACCGGAGGTATCTGCCATAAGACCACGCATACCTGCCAGCTGCTTAATCTGCTTCTCGGAACCACGGGCACCGGAGTCAGCCATCATGTAAATGTTGTTGTATTTATCCAAACCGGAAAGCAGCTGATGGGTAATTTCATCATCGGCTTCCTTCCATGTCTCAATAACTGCCTTGTAACGCTCTTCCTCCGTCATAAGACCACGGCGGAAGTTCTTTGCAATGCGGTCTACGGTTGCTTCTGCATCCTTGATAATTTCCTGCTTTGCAGCCGGTACGGTCATATCCGAAATGGATACGGTCATTGCTGCCAGTGTGGAGTACTTGTCACCCATTGCCTTGATTGCATCCAGTGTCTCAGCCGTCTTGGTTGCACCATGATTGTTGATACACTTCTCCAGAATCTTCTTCAACTGCTTCTTACCTACATGGAAATCTACCTCAAGGGCGAGGAAGTTCTCCGGCTTGCTGCGGTCTACAAAGCCAAGATCCTGTGGGATGATTTCGTTGAAGAGCAGACGACCGAGTGTGGTCTCTATAATCTTCTCTACATAGGTACCGTCTGCCAGCTCACCGCTTCTCTTTACACGAATCTTCTGATGCAATGTAATAGCACCATTTACATGTGCGAGCAACGCAGTATTGGTATCCTCATAGTAATGACCAAGTAAGTCGATTGGCTTGCAGACAATCGTACGTCCGGTCTTCTCATCAATCAGATACTTGATGTAGGTTTCTTCGGTCAGCATACCTGCTTCCTGCATATCTGCATAGGTCATATTCTTTTCCTGTGCCTGCATTCCGCTCTCGGTCAGGGCTGCCTTTACCTCATCCAGACTGGTGTATACCTTTTCAATGCTGTCAGCCAATTCCTTGTTCTTTGACTCATCCGGCATCTTACCCATCGTCAGATAGTAGATACCAAGTACCATATCCTGAGAAGGAACGGCTACCGGACCACCATCGGAAGGCTTTAACAGGTTGTTTGGCGACAACAGTAAGAAACGGCACTCTGCCTGTGCTTCTACGGACAATGGAAGATGGACAGCCATCTGGTCACCGTCGAAGTCGGCGTTGAATGCGGTACAAACGAGCGGATGCAGCTTGATTGCCTTACCCTC
>JAFTQM010000086.1 GCA_017462755.1 Lachnospiraceae bacterium
TGCGGATGTCTCAAATAGCACCAGTCCAGATTCCACCCGGTATTTTCAAAGGTCTCTACCTGCTTTCTCACCTGTACGAAATCACCCTCGATTTCATACTCCTTGTCTGCCGTACCATCAAGACCTGCCGTAAACCAGCCGTCTGCCGTAAACTGTACCGGCACCATGAATACCTCACGGCCCAGGGTATGATACGGCATCCACAAATGCATCTGCCGGAAGCCCAGACACAGGATGTGCCATGCACCGTTTTTGTCCTGAATCAAATCGCCGTGACCGATACCCTGAATAATTTCCGGTGCCTTGTTACGGTTCGTGATGACCGGATTGTTCGGATTCGATTCAAACTCGCCCCAAACCGAAGTCGCTCTGGCGCAGGTAATCATATGACCGTACTCCGTACCGCCCTCTGCTGCCATCAGATAATACCAGTCGCCTATCTTGTACATATGAGGGCTTTCCAGATAACGTCCGCCGGAGCCCTGCCAGATGCACTTGCTGTGCGACAGCTTCTTGCCGGTCTCTATCTCAATCTCACACTGCACGACACCACCCTTACCGTAATCGTCGCTGCCGTTGCTGATAAAATAGGTATGTCCGCCCTCAAAATAAAGCGAAGGGTCGATACCACCTTGGTCTACAAAAATCGGGTCGGACCACTCTCCGTAAATATCATCGGTATACACATAGAAATTCTGATGCGTTGTATCATTCGTCGTCACCATATAGAACCTGCCATCATTGTAGCGGATGGTCGGCGCAAACACACCACCGGAGCTATTGATTTTCTCCAGCATAACCTGATTTTTTCTCGTCAGCACATGACCAATCTGCTTCCAGTTGACCAAATCCTCACTTTCAAACAACGTCACGCCCGGAAAATACTGAAACGTGCTGTTTACCATATAATACGCTCCATTTGCTTCACACACACTTGGGTCCGGGTAAAAACCGCGGACAATCGGATTCTGATATTTCATACGCTTTTTCCTCCTAGTTCGTTCCAAACCGCTCTACTAGCACCTGATATTCTGTTTCTGTGATATTAATCACACCGCCATGGCGCTTCTTCGCCTTACCCATATCGAATTCGTCATCACCAAGAATCCGGAAGCTGCCGGATGCCGGATTGTCCGTAATCAGCGGCAGATAACCTTTCCCTTCCGCAAACCGGTCTACAATCAGACACCATTCTTCGCGGTCATTGAATTTAAAAATTTCCGGTCCTTCCACACCAAACAATGGTGCCAGAGTCTCCGAATGCATCTCCTTAAAGCTTTCTGCCCGCAAATCCTTACCAAAATCCACACGGATATTCTTGGTCGTTTCATCTTTCGAATAGCGGTAATAGCCCTCTGCTGTCCGCAAAATCGTCGTATCAATCACATGATTGTCCCGCTCAATATATACCTGCGGCTCGGTAAATGTCCGAAAATCCTTCGTATAGGAAGCAAAGATTCGCTGCTTTGGCTCCTCCTCCGGTGCCATCCGCGTCATCGATGCCCAAAATACCAAAATCGCATCCTCTTCCTCGTCATATACCGCCTCCGGAGCCCAAACACAGCCCGCTCCCGGCACACCAATCGTACATGCCCACGGCTCGCTCCAATCCACCAGATTTTCCGATTCCCAGACAATAATATCGCGGCTCGCCTCATACTGTGCCACATGCCAGCCCTTGCCTGCCTCAATACGCAAATCGGTCGCAATCAGATAATACTTCTGTGTTCCGTCCGCACTCCAAGGCGAACGAATGAGAAATGGGTCTCTGGCTCCTAACTCTCCCAGATTTGAACGCAGCACCGGCTGCCCATCATTCAAATCCTGCCAATGCAAGCCATCCCGGCTCACCGAAAAATAAACCTGCTCTCCATCCTTGTGCTCTCCTGTAAAATGCACAAACAAATAACCCGCGTACTCCAGACCTTACCTCCATTTTTTATATTACACTCTGATCATTTTTCAAAACATACAAACAATCATAGCATACGAAATATCCGTTTCCTTGGAAATGGTATATTTTATAAAATCTTTGCTGTTTTTTCTTTCGTTCTCAAGTCTGCATGCGTTTCCTGCCTGTACTGCACCGGCGAGCACCCAATGCACTGCCGAAATTGCCTTGCAAAATACTTTTCATCGGTATAGCCGCACCGCATTGCAATCGCATAGATACTCATTGCAGTGGTACAAAGCAAATACTCTGCCAGCAAAATCCGGGCATTGATGCAATCCTGCACATAGCTGATGCCGAAGCATTTCTTGTAGATTGCTCTAAAATACCCATCGCTAACGCACAATCTTCTGCTCAATTCTTCAATGCTCGGAGCATTGTGGGGCGAAGCCTGAACACTGCTGCGGATTTCCAACAAGACCTTGTAATGAGGCAGCTCTTTTCTTTGCAGAAGCTCATCCCATAGTTCCTTGGCAGTCTGCCTTGCCTGTTCACACAGCCTATCCACTGCCAAGCCATCCGCCCTGCCACGATAAAACTCATAAGCAATCAACACCTGATTTTCGTCGTATCTGCCGCAAAGTGCATGATGTATCATTGCCTTTCGCTTTTTCGCAAACAGATCTTCCGTCTCCGCTCTGCCCAAAATCAAAAACATATCCTCGCCTGCCCGACAACAGATTTCCTTGTTTTTGCACGACTGCTTTATCGCCTGTGCCACTGCCGAAATAATATCACTCCGGTAATTTTCACCGTACAGATACTCTCCATCCGAAAAGAAATTCATCTTTACCGCCTGTATAATGCAATTCCCCGGACGCTCGGTACCTACACTTTCTACAATCTGCCGGAATTCATGCAGATTATAAAAGCCCGTCAGTGAGTCATACAGCGTGGATATTCGCTGACATTGCTTCAGATAATGAATATCGTTTTTCATCCGCAAAAACTCCAAGGTATTCGCTACTGTCTTGTTCCAGTCACGAAAGCTGAAATCATAGCCCTGCGGATACTCGTATGCAAGCACCGTATATCCAAACAATCTGGTCTGAAAGCACAGCGGACTAAAATAATACACCATCGGCTTGCTGCGTTCCGCCATCAGCTCAGGAAAAAGAATATTTTTTTCAAATCTTACCGGCGCTTCCGAAACATCATCCTTACCTATCGCACAACACAAAAATTCTTCCCCTGCATAACCTGCGCTGTTCCATTCCCTGTCAAGACAAAGGTACATACCGGACACATCGTGCAGCAAATAAAAGAACTCTCCAAGGACAGCGGTGTACTCTGCCAACGTCCGACACAGAGTAAGACGGCTTGCAAACTGGGCAACCGAATTCATCACATTATGATATTGTCCGACACGCACTGCTCTGATTTCCTCATTCAGCTGCGAACTTTTCACTCCGCAGGTACAGGTGTTTCCACAAATCAGCCTGTCCTGCTTCGCCTCCTCTGCTTCCTCCGCAGAAAACAGCCGATAAACGGCATTCATCCCCATCTGCCACCGATTCCGTTGATAGGTAGTCAAAATCGGATAGTGATACAGCCGTTCGCCAATATGATCATAGCCTGTTACCGTTATTTTATCCGGAATCTCAATCCCTGCCGCCGTCAACGCATCACACAAACCATACGCCATATGGTCGTTTGTACAGATTACCGCCTGTGGCATCGGAAGCTCTCCACTGATATATCTTTTTGCAAGCTGCTCTCCCGAATCACTCCAGAAATCTCCGAAATAAATCTTGCTCTCATCGAGGGGTATCCCATGCTTTTCAAACGCTTTCCTACAGCCTAAAACTCGCCGATGCGATACCTGATTGTCCGGGGAGCCTGTCAATATCGCGATGTCCGTCAAGCCGTGAATGGATATCAGATGTTCTGCAAGCTGCTCCAAATCTGCCTCATCATCTGTTCGGATACAACAAAATCCCTCGACCTCTCCGTCGATAATCACTGCCGGAATCCCAGCAGCCTTTATTCGTTCAAACACGGTATCCAGTACAGTCAAATCCATAAAAGCTTCTGCTGTTACGATTACTCCGTCAAACAGTTCCGGACGAAAAAAATCATAAATTACATTTTCAAAATTCAGAATCTCGTCCACCATCCAGTGATTGTATATGTTCGAAAACACAGCTACATCTGCATTCTTCCGAAAAGCCGCCTCTGCAATTCCTACAAGAATTGCTTTTTGCTCGTTATCATCTGCTCTGGCAGTAATTACTGCAATCTTTTTCCGTGACATTTTCATCTCCATTTCTGTTCAGCATGTTTTTTCACACTACACCTACTTATCAGTATATCTGCTTTTCTGAATCACGTCAATCAAAAAAGTGCAGTTTGTGATGATATAGTGGATAAAACGAATATCTGATATTGACTTCCATAATTACCATTTGTATAATGAGGCAAACAAACGAATTGAGGTGATTTCACATGTCAAAGATGATACCTTACAGGCATCCGCTTAAGCCTGAAGATACTGCAAATCCCATCTCGCCAAATGTGTTCTGTGCCGACCCAACCGGTGTCGAGTACAATGGCAGATTGTATATTTACGGCACCAACGACCATCAACAGTATGAAGCGGTTGGTGATGACGGAACCAACAGCTATGAGCATATCAAATCTCTCGTCATGTTCTCTACGGATGATATGGTGAACTGGGAATATCACGGACTAATAGATACCGCTAAGATTGCTCCATGGATAACAAATTCCTGGGCACCGTCCATCGTTTCCCGCATCGAGGATGATGGACTGACCCATTTCTACCTGTACTTTTCAAACAATGGTTGCGGCGTCGGTGTACTTACCGCAACACATCCGCTCGGACCGTGGAGCGACCCTCTCGGAAAACCACTGGTTTATCAGAATATGCCGGGACTCGAAAACTGTCCGGCTCCCTTTGACCCGGGCGTATGCATTGATGCAAACGGCACCGGCTGGCTGGCCTTCGGCGGTGGTGTCGACGCACGAGGAAATGTAATTCATACAAAGGTTCCTAAAATCGCAAAGCTTGGCAAGGATATGCTTTCCTTTGACAGTGAATTTGTTTCCATCGATGCGCCATATTTTTTCGAAGCAAGTGAACTGAACTTCATTGAAGGTACTTACATCTATTCCTACAGCACCGATTGGCAATCGCGTGAAAACTGGGATCGTACTGATAAAAAAGCTCCGGCAATCTGCAGTATGGGGTATCTTACCACCCGGACTCCTCTTATCAGTGACAGCTGGGAGTTCCAAGGCGACTTTTTTCTCAATGCCGGAGATTCGGGTATGGAGTGGTGCAACAACCACACGCACCTTATGGAATATCAGGGAGAGAAATACATCCTCCATCATACCATGCATATTCAGGAACGAATGGCAACCAAGGGTGGGTTCCGATGCATGTGTGTAGACTATCTCCCATATAGTGCCGAGGAACTCCCTCTTACGAAAGCAACCAGAAAAGGTGTGGCTCAGACACATAGCTTTTACCCTTACACCACACACAGCGGAACAGAGATGTGTACCTGTGCCGATATGTGGTATGAAGCCACCGCAGAGCATGGAAGGATGGCAGTGAAATCTCTTTCCGCAGGTGCCTGGATCTTTATCAAAAATGTTGATTTTGGCAGCGGTACCAACCGCATCACTCTCACTGCAAAGGGAAATGGTGAAATTCAACTGTTTCTTGATAACAAGGACGCAGCTCCTGCCGCAGTGATTAAAATCGCCTCACAAGCACCAAGCACAATCACTGCCGAATTGGAGCAAAAAATAACTGCAACTCACAACCTGTATTTTGTTTTCTCAGATAAGAATATCTGCCTTGAAAAATAGCAGGCAGAATGAAAGGAGACCTCAAAATGAAACATACCATGAAAAAACTTCTTGTTACCCTTTGTGCAGCGAGCATGCTGTTTGTTACAGGCTGTTCGGATAAAAATTCCGAAACAGAGCCTACTGCTGCACCGGAGGCTACAACTACTCCGGCAGCTACCGCTGCTCCGGAAACCAGCACTACACCGGAACCTACTACTCCGGCAATCAGCGATATCACCGAAGCTGAAATCATTGAAAGCCTGAATACCGGAATCATCATCAACGAAGTCAGCGGAAACGTATACAAAACCGAGCGCAATGCAAACCCAATTTCTTCAAATATTTTCTGCGCTGACCCGACCGCGGTGGAATATGAGGGGCGCCTTTATGTCTACGGAACCAACGATACACAGCAGGCAGAGCAGGATACCGTAAATGACTACGACCAAATCAAATCCCTTGTTGTTTTCTCTACCGACGATATGGTCAACTGGGTATACCACGGCAGAATCGAAACCGGCAAAATTGCACCGTGGATTTACAACTCGTGGGCACCATCCATTGCTTCCCGGGTCGAAGCAGACGGACTGACTCACTTCTATCTGTACTTTTCCAACAGTGGTGCCGGAGTCGGTGTGATTACCGCCACCCATCCATTGGGTCCGTGGAGCGATCCACTCGGCAAACCGCTGGTTTACCAGAACATGCCGGGACTCGAAAATTGTCCGGCACCGTTTGACCCGGGCGTATGCATCGATGAAAACGGAGTCGGCTGGCTCTCCTTTGGCGGTGGTGTCGAAGCTGCCGGAAACCAGGTACACACCTTGGTACCAAAGGTAGTGCGCCTTGGTGCAGATATGCTCTCCTTTGACAGCGAATTCGTTTCTATTGATGCGCCGTACTTCTTTGAAGCAAGTGAGCTGAATTACATTGACGGAACCTACTACTATACCTACAGCACCGACTGGCAGAGCCGCGGCGCCGGTTGGGACTACGAAGGAATGTCTACACCGCCTACCTGTAGTATGGCATATCTTACCACCCGGACACCGCTTGATAGTGACAGCTGGGAATACAAGGGAGCCTACTTCTACAACTCCGGCCAGAATGCAGCGGGCGAATCCGGTATGCGCTGGGGCAACAATCACACTCATTTCTGCGAATATCAGGGAACCAACTACATCCTTCATCACACACTTCTTTTGGAAGAGCTGATGGGCGGAACCGCAGGCTTCCGCAGTCTGATGGTGGACTATCTGCCTATGAACCCTGAAACACAGGAAATTCCGATTACCGCCGCCTCCAGAAAGGGCGTTGCACAAATTAAGCTTTTAGACCCTTACCTCGAAAACAATGGTGCAGTCATGTTTACCTCGGCAGACATCGGATATACCAACGTCCCAGCTCACGAAGGAGTGGCAGCCAAAAGCGCAGCAAACGGTGCATGGATTTATGTAAGGGGAGCTGATTTCGGATATGGTGCTTCCGAATTTACCGCAGAAGTAAAAGGAAATGGACGAATCGAAGTCCGCCTTGATGACCTTTCCAATGAAGCAGTTGCATTTATTGAGTTTGATTGCAGTGAATATACCAAAGTCCGCTCCACCGACTTTGCGCCGTTTGACGGAAGAAATCATAATATTTATCTTGTATTCTCTTCCACCGATATCGAACTGGCTTCGTGGCAATTTACCAAAAACGAAGAGTCACTCCGTCCGGAAGAAGCCATCAGCGTTACCGAAACTCCTTACGAAACTCTGGTAATTTCCGCGCAGGCAGAGAATCCGGGACCAAGCCCTTCCTCGGTTCTGGAAATGACCAAGGATGGTGATTACTCCGTAACCTCCTCCGCCTTTGCACCGGAAAGTGAAATGCTCAATCTCGGTTTTATCAACACGGATAAAGAGGCAACATATAAAGTATTTGTAAAATCTCTCGGCTTTGAAACGGAAAACGGCATCGTCGAAATTCCTGTCGAGGTCGAGCTCAACCCGACCAGCAATACTGCCAATGGTCTGGCAAATGGCTGGGGCGGCAAGGGAGTCGGTACCGTCATCTACGGTACGGCCGAAAACGGCATTGTCGCTGCCGAAACGACCATCAGCTGGATTGGTTACCGTATGGCTCTTATCGTGGACGGGGCAGAGGTTCCTTTTACTTCCGTTACTTATAACCTTTCCGTAAGCGGTCTGGTCTTTGACTAGAATCAATAACGCAAATAGCGCAGAATCCCTATGCTATTCAAAAAAGTACCGTGCGAAGAACTCCCGCACGGTACTTTTTCAATATACATAACCCACTGCTCTAACCTTTATTCCTCTTCCGAAACCTTCTTAAACCGATCAACCTCCTGAATCAGCTCGTTTGCAATGCTCTGGTTTTCATCTGCTTCCGCTGCAATCCGCTCTACATCATCAAACATCGAAGCCGCATTGTCCGTCGCCTGGACCACACCATTTACACTTTCAGACACTGCGCTGTTGATTTCATTCATGCTGACATTCATATCCGTAACAATCCGCTCCAGGTCTGCCGACTTTTCTTCAAAAATATCCAGCACTGCCTTCATGCGTGCTGCATCCTCTTTATAATCATCTGCTACATTTACAAAGCTACCATAAGCACTGATTACATTCTCGGTAATGTACTTTAAAATCTCGTCCGCATTACTTACCAGATCTTCTACTGCCTCTGTAACCGTGACACTAATCTCTTTAATGCTGTTTGCCGTATTTTCACTGCTGTCTGCCAGCTGGCGAATTTCATCCGCAACTACAGCAAAGCCACGACCTGCATCTCCGGCGCGCGCCGCCTCAATCGAAGCATTCAAAGCTAACAAATTCGTCTGACTTGCAATATTTAAAATATCCTCGGTCAGTTCATTGATACGCGCCACAGATTTGCTTTCCTCAATGGAAGCCTTCATACGTTTCTGGATATCATCTACAATCTGCTCGGTTTCTTTCTTGTTCTGTACACTATTTTCACTGATTTCATCGGCACGTCTTGCGATATTGTCCACCATCTCTACAGTCGAAGCAACCTCTCTGGCAATATCCTGCGCCGAATTCAATACATGTCCGGAACCATCTCCAATTGACTGCATCGTTGCACTGATTTCCTCCATGCTTGCCGACAACTCCTCCATTGTCACGGAAACACTGTTTGTTTCATCCTTACATGCCGCAATCTGTACATTGATTTCTTCAACCGAGTGATTAATCTTGTGCGAACCGGACTGAATCGAAATCATAACTCTTTGCAACGTATCCAAAAAATGATTGATACTGCCAATCATCTGACCAATCTCATCCTTCTGCTTGCTCGGAATACGAATGGTCAAATCTCCCTCGCCCCGGTCAATCTTCCCAACAATCTCAGTCAGCATTCGGTTACTGTTACGAATCGGCTTTGCCACTGTACCATAAATAATAAATGCACCTGCCAGAATCACAACACCAA
>JAFTQM010000087.1 GCA_017462755.1 Lachnospiraceae bacterium
GCCACATTGATGAATGCCACATTGAATGATTAATAACCAGTAAATGAGTAAGCCATGCCACAATCGTGCCACATGAGGTTGATTAAAATGCTATTTCAGACCATAGAAAGAGATAGCCCCCAATACAGGAACTATCTCCAAAAAAATCTTATAAATCAATGGTTTAAGGATTAGCCGAAGTATCTGTTTAACAATCCCTCGAAAGCTTTTCCATGTCTAGCCTCGTCCTTCGCCATCTCATGCACGGTATCGTGGATAGCGTCAAGGTCTGCTGCCTTTGCTCTCTTTGCAAGGTCAAACTTACCTGCGGTAGCACCGTTCTCAGCCTCTACACGAAGCTCCAGATTCTTCTTGGTGCTGTTTGTTACTACTTCACCTAACAGCTCTGCAAACTTTGCAGCATGCTCTGCCTCTTCGTAAGCTGCCTTCTCATAGTACATACCAATCTCCGGATAGCCCTCTCTGTGAGCTACTCTTGCCATTGCCAGATACATACCTACCTCGGTACACTCGCCGGTGAAGTTCGCTCTCAAATCCATCAGGATATCCTCACTCACGCCCTGTGCTACACCTACTACATGCTCTGCAGCCCAGGTTCTCTCCCCCTTCATCTCCGTAAACTTGGAAGCCGGTGCATTACACTGTGGGCACTTCTCCGGTGCTTCCTCTCCCTCATGAACATAACCACATACTGAACAGACATACTTTGCCATAATACTTTTCTCCTTTCGATATATGAATTTTAATAATAGTAATCGTTACTATGTTTATATAATAACCGATTTTATTCTCCTTGTCAATAGTATTTCTATATTTTTTTTAATCTATACAACTTCTTTTGCTCTTGGATGTTTTTATCGTTATACTTCCTTACATTCCGGGCATCTTCCGAAGAATAGTACGCTGTGTGCTTCAATCGTACCGCCAAAATTTGCCGCTGCCAATGTATTGATATGCTCTAACGATGCCATTTCCAAATCCAAGACCCGGTGACAGCACCGACACATCAAATGATAATGCGGCTCTACATTGCCGTCGTAATGCTCGCTGCCGTCTCCACAGGTCAGACGTAACGCCTCTCCCTGCTCCACCAGAAAATTCAAATTCCGGTAAACCGTACCCAGACTGATGTTCGGATACTCCTCGCGCACTCCCTGATATACCATATCTGCAGTCGGATGCGCTTTTGTTCCCATCAGATAACGCTTAATCGACTCTCGCTGCCTACTATATTTTACTGCTGCCATACGCTTCCTCATTTCTAGCTTTTAAGCAATCCTATGTATCAATATTAGTAACTATTATCAGTATAATTCAACAAAGAAGCTCTGTCAAGTTTTTTCTCCTGACAGAGCTTCTTTGTTTTAACCTTTTCGGTTTGCCGGCTCAATGCTTACCGACTTTCCTTTGATTTTTACATTTTTCATGCTTTCTAACACCTCTGCCGCATACTCTCTCGGTACTTCCACAAAGGTATATTTGTCATACAGGTCGATGCTTCCGATTAACTTGCCCGGCATACCGGTCTCTCCGGCGATTGCTCCAAGGATATCTCCCGGACGCACTCTTTGCTTTTTACCAAGATTAATAAAGAGGCGTACCATTCCTTCTTCTGCTCCGGTATCTCCGAATTCGTCATACTGTTTTTTCAACTCCTCCGAATCCGCACCCTCGCCCATCGCCAGCTTTAAAAATGCGGCGGCAACCTCGATGGAGGTATATTCCTGTTCATTGACACGATTCTCAATCAATTCCATCATCTTTGCAAGATTCTCATTCTCAATGATATCATGTACCTTGTCCAGAATCTTCTCTGCCTTTACTGCGGTCACATCATTCAGAGACGGTAATGGCTGCAGCTTTATCTTGGTCTTGCAATACCGCATAATGTCCCGCAGCTTATAGATTTCCTTGCCGACTACAAGCGTAAACGCACGACATTCCCTACCCGCACGACCGGTTCTGCCGATGCGATGCACATAGTATTCATCATCCTGCGGCACATCATAATTGAATACCGCCTCCACATCATCCACATCAATTCCCCTGGCTGCCACATCCGTAGCTACCAGAATCTCGGTTGCACCGTTTCGGAAGGAATTCATCACGCGGTCACGCTGCTGCTGCTTCAAATCGCCGTGCAGTCCCTCCGCAAAATAGCCTCTCGCCTGCAAGGAGGATACCAGCTCATCCACCTGACGCTTCGTATTACAAAATACCAGCGACAGCTTTGGGGAATACATATCGAGCAATCTGGTCAGCGCGTCCAGCTTCGCCTTCGGACGTACCTCATAATAATACTGCTCGATTTTCGGTACCGTCAGCTCCTTCTTAACCACCTTGATTTCTACTGCATCCTTCTGATAGGTGCGGGCAATCTCGCGAATCGGTTGCGGCATCGTTGCCGAAAACAGCAGGGTCTGGCGCTCTTCCGGCACATCCTTTAATATCGTTTCGATGTCCTCGCGAAAGCCCATGTTTAACATTTCGTCCGCTTCATCTAATGCCACCAGCTTGACCTGATCAAATTTTACGGTCTTACGGCGCATATGATCCATGACACGTCCCGGCGTACCGATAACCACCTGTGTTCCTGCCTTTAATGCCTTAATCTGGCGCACGATTTCCTGTCCGCCGTAAATCGGCAATACCTTGATACCATGCAGGAACTTCGCGAACTTGTGCATTTCGTCCGACACCTGAATTGCCAACTCTCTGGTCTGACACAGGATGATTGCCTGCAGACATTTTTTCTTTGGGTCAATGCTCTGCAAAATCGGCAGACCAAATGCCGCGGTCTTTCCGGTTCCGGTCTGCGCCTGTCCGACAATATCTCTTCCCTCCAAAACAACCGGAATCGCCTGTGCCTGAATCGGTGTCATTTCCTCAAAGCCCATTTCCTTTACCGCACGCAGTATCGGTGCCTGTAACTCTATCTCATCAAATCTCATGTTTTCCCTCTTTTCTATTTCTATGAAACCAAAAAGCCGCGCATTGCGCAGACTGTTCTTTAGACTACCATAACCGCTTTCAAATTGCAAGCAAAAAATAAGTTTTACCTGCGTTCCTACTTGACAGTTGTCCTATCCTGTTGCAAAATGGAGAAAATGATTTTTATGAAATGAGGCATACTATGAACTTTTTTATTCCTACTCAGATATTTAATGAAACCGATTGCGTAGCAAAACACGCTTCCATCTTTGCAAATGCAGGTCAAAAGGCTCTGCTTATTACCGGACGCAGCTCTGCAGTCAAGACCGGTGCTCTGACTCATGTGACGGATGCCCTGACTTCCCAAGGCATTACTTGGTGTCTGTTTGACCAGATTGAAGAGAATCCTTCGGTAGAAACCGTGGTTGCTGCTGCCGATTTCGGAAAGGCAGAGGGCGCAGACTTTGTAATCGGTATTGGCGGCGGTTCTCCGCTGGATGCTTCCAAAGCGATTGCACTGCTGATGGCAAATCCGGATTGCGGACGCGAGATTTTATATAAGAAGGCAACGCTTTCCCATCTGCCGGTTTATGCAGTGCCTACCACTGCCGGTACCGGCTCGGAGGCTACTCCATATGCCATTTTGACGCTCCACGATGCCAAGACCAAGCGCGGCATTGCACACCGGATTTTCCCGGTAGCTGCTCTGGTAGACCCGACTTATCTTACCATTGCACCACAGCCGGTACTACACAATACTGCAGTGGATGCCTTTGGTCATCTTGTAGAAAGCTATTTTAACCGGGGTACTACCCTTTACAACCAGATGCTCTGCGAATACGCCTTAAAGCTCTGGGGCGATGCTGCTCCGGCACTGGTTGCCGCAGCAAAGGAAAATATCGCACTGTCCGGCACGACCTATGTCCTGCTCAGCAATGCTTCGACTATGGCGGGTATGGCAATTTCTCACACCGGTACCTCAATCCCTCACGGCTTGAGCTATTTCCTGACCTATGAGCATGGTATTGCACACGGCAAGGCAGTCGGCACCTTCTTAGTTCCATATCTTCGTGCTTATCCAAATCAGGATGAGGTAGCTTACTTCCTGACTCTGTTAGGTATCGACACGCTAGATGAGCTGGAAGCTCTCCTGCTCGCTCTGATTGGTACCGTTACCGTCACCGATGAGGATCGCAGCCGCTACATTACCTCCATGCTGTCCAATCAGGCAAAGCTTGCAAACTGTCCTTATACAGTGACCGAAGAACTCCTTCGCACTTATTTTGCAAACAATGCACTAATCGCGTAATACGAACAAAGATTTTACAAAGCAACTACTTTCCTTTAATACAACAAAGCCGCTACGAATGAATAACCGATTGGTTTTCGCTCATTTGTAGCGGCTTTTGAATTTTTATTTAATTACTTCCAATTCCTTCAGATAACGCTTAAGCGCATCCTTCCAATCCGGCAGGCGCTTTAGTCCTGCCCGGTCCAAACATGCCTTGGACATTCTGGAGTTGAGCGGTCTCGCCGCAGGCGTCGGATACTCTGACGTCGGAATCGGCGTTACCTTGGCAGAATATCCTGCCAGCTTAAAAATTTCCTCGGTAAACTCTGCCCAGCTACAAACACCTTCATTACTTGCATGGTAAGTACCATACTGCTCTGTTTCTATCATATCGCATAACAGCTCTGCCAAATCCACTGTATAGGTCGGCGAACCAATCTGGTCACAAACCACCCGCACCTCCGGTCGCTCGGCACCCAGCTTCAGCATGGTCTTTACGAAGTTATTGCCATTCTTGCCGTATATCCAGGAAACACGCACAATAAAATGCTTGTCCCAAGCCGCACGAACCGCCTCTTCCCCTTCGCACTTTGATTTGCCGTACACGCTCACCGGTCCGGTCGGGTCATCGGTCTCATAAAACTGCTCCCCGGTTCCCGGAAATACATAATCAGTGCTGACATGAAGCAGCTTTGCATCCAGCGCACGACAAACCCTCGCAATATTCTCCGGTCCCTTGGCATTTACCTGATAGCACAGTTCCTGCTCCTCCTCGGCCTTGTTGACATTGGTGTATGCCGAGCAATGAATTACTGCATCCGGCTGATATGCTTTGATAAATCGCTCCGTTTGAGCCATATCCGTAATGTCAAACTCTTCCCTGCCCGCACCAAGGCATTCGATTCCTCGTGCCTGCAGACATTTCACTACATCGTGACCTAATTGTCCCTTGATTCCGGTTACCAGTACCTTCATATTTTCAACCTTTCCTTATCTCTGCTTTGCCGCAACATACTCTGCGATTCCGCCCCAGTTTGCATCCCGCTCCAACAGAAGCAAATCCGCCTCGGTCATGCCCTCCGGCATCGGCCATTCAATGCCGATTTCCGGGTCATTCCAACGGATACCACCCTCATCGTTCGGATGATAAAAATCCGTTACCTTATAACAAAATTCTGCATAGTCCGAAAGCACCAGATAACCATGCGCAAAATTCTTTGGTACGAAAAACTGCTTCTTATTCTCCTCAGAAAGCACCACACCGTACCATTTTCCAAAGGTTTCCGAGCCCTCGCGCAAATCCACTGCTACGTCAAATACCGTACCGCGCACGACACGAACCAGCTTATCCTGCGGAAAATTCTTCTGAAAATGCAGACCACGCAGTACACCCTTCTTGGATGCGGACTGATTGTCCTGCACAAACTGACAATCGATGCCTGCCTCTGCAAAATCATTGTAATTGTAGGTTTCCATAAAATAGCCTCTGGCATCACCAAATACGGTCGGCTCAATGACGCACAAGCCCTTGATGCCATTGCAATCCTTTGTTACTGTTATCTTACCCATTGCTTACCTCACTTCTATCGCTTTATTACAGCATCACAGGATATTCTCCGGTCAGCCCGCAACCTCCTAGCGATTCTTATACATCTTATCGTAGTATGCCTGATATTCTCCGCTGATAATCGTCTCCCACCATTCACGGTTGTCCAGATACCACTGAATCGTTTTCTTGATACCATCTGCAAACATTGTCTCCGGCAGCCAACCAAGTTCATTATGAATCTTCGTCGGGTCGATGGCATAACGCATATCATGTCCCTTACGGTCAGTTACATAAGTAATCAGGCTCTCCGGCTTACCGAGTTCCTTGCAAATCAAGCGCACGATGTCAATATTGCGCATCTCATTGTGACCGCCGATGTTGTAAACCTCTCCGACTCTGCCCTTCTGCAAAATCAAATCAATCGCCTTGCAATGATCCTCCACATACAGCCAGTCACGCACATTTAAGCCCTCTCCGTATACCGGCAGCGGCTTGTCATTGAGCGCATTGGCAATCATCAGCGGAATCAGCTTCTCCGGAAAATGATACGGTCCGTAATTGTTCGAACAACGACTGATGGTTACCGGGAGTCCATAGGTTCTGTGATATGCCAGCACCAGCAAATCGGCAGATGCCTTCGAGCTACTGTAAGGCGAGCTGGTATGAATCGGTGTCGTTTCTGTAAAGAATAAGTCCGGACGGTCCAACGGCAAATCTCCGTATACCTCATCGGTGGACACCTGATGATATCTGACGATACCGTATTTTCTGCAGGCATCCATCAGCACCGCCGTACCCATAATATTGGTCTGCAAAAAGATGCCCGGATCCTCAATCGAACGGTCCACATGACTCTCTGCTGCAAAGTTTACCACAATATCCGGTTCCTCTTCCTCGAACAGCTGATAGACGGCTTCTCTGTCACAGATGTCTGCCTTGACAAACCGAAAATTCGGATTGCTCATGACCGGCTCTAACGTGGACAGATTGCCCGCATAGGTCAGCTTGTCCAGACAGATAATCCTGTCATCCGGATGCTTCTTTAGCATATAAAAGATAAAATTCGAACCGATAAAGCCGGCTCCTCCGGTTACTATAATATTCATAACGTTCCTCTTTTCTCTTTGATTAATAACGAATCTTTCCTTCCGCTACCTTCCGCAAATGCTCGCCATACGGAGATTTGCCGTAACGCTCTGCGGATTCCTGCAGCTTTTCCTTGGTAATCCAATGATTGATATAGGCAATTTCCTCCGGTGCCGATATCTCGATGCCCTGACGAGTCTGCAGCATCCGCACAAAATCCGTTGCCTCTGCCAGACTGTCCATCGTACCGGTATCTAACCATGCAAAGCCACGTCCCAACAGCTTGACATTCAAGGTACCATCCTCCAGATACATCCGGTTCAAATCGGTAATCTCAAGCTCTCCTCTCGCCGAAGGCTTTACCTGCTTTGCATAATCCACTACTCTTTTATCATAAAAATACAGACCGGTAATACAGTAATTGGACTTTGGCTGCTTCGGCTTTTCCTCAACCGAAATTACCTTGCCGTTTTCATCAAACTCTACAATACCGAAGCGTTCCGGGTCATTTACATAGTAACCGAAAATCGTCGCAATCCCCTGCTCGGCATTGGTCACAGCCTCACGCAACAGTCTGCCGAAGCCGTTTCCGTAAAAAATATTGTCTCCAAGCACCATTGCACAGGAATCGTCACCGATAAATTCCTCTCCAAGCAAAAATGCCTGTGCCAGTCCATCCGGACTCGGCTGCACCTTATAAGACAGCGAAATGCCGTACTGGCTGCCATCTCCGAGCAAGCGCTCAAAATTCGGCAAATCCTGCGGTGTAGAAATAATCAAAATATCCTTGATTCCCGCCAGCATCAAAGTCGATAACGGATAGTAAATCATCGGCTTATCATAAACCGGCAATAACTGCTTTGATGTTACCATAGTTAACGGATAAAGTCTGGTGCCGGAACCTCCGGCAAGAATAATCCCCTTCATTTATTTTCCTGCCTTTCTTGTAATCTATTGTTATCATAGCACATCTGTCCTCGGATGAAAAGAAATAATTTTCTGCCTTGTGAATGTATCCCGATTATGCTATACTGAAATAGGTACAATAAACACAATCACAAAGCAAAGGATGACACTTTATGTATCATTTTATTGTAAATCCAGGATCCCGCTCAAAGTATTCCACCAATCTCTGGTCATCTCTGGAAGATATACTAAAGAGCCGGAATATCATATATCGCGCTTATCTCACGGAGTATGCCGGTCATGCAACCGAGTATGCCCGCAGCATAGAAGCAGAATATCGGAGCAGTGGCAGCTCTGACCCGTTAATGATAGTTATTGTCGGTGGTGACGGTACTGCCAATGAAGTAATCAATGGTTTGGTTTCGTACCAGAATCTGATTCTCGGCATTATCCCATCCGGCTCCGGCAATGATTTGGCGCATTCGCTCGGTCTGCCCTCCGATCCGTTTCAGGCATTGGAGATTGTCCTTGCCCGCAAGAAGCTTAGATCAGTTGACCACGGTCTGCTGCATTATTTTGACGGTACCGCGGCTCATCGCTTTGATGTCAGCGCCGGTCTCGGTTATGATGCCGCCGTTTGCTACGATGTCCAGCATTCGCCGCTCAAAAAGAAGCTGAATCGTCTGCGTTTAGGAAAGCTGACTTATATTATCATTGCAGTAAAGAATTTCTTTTCCTACAAACCGGTCAATGCCAAGATTACTGTCGATGGCACGGAAAAGCACATTAAGCTGCTGTTCGCTGCTGCAATGCTCGGCAAATATGAGGGCGGCGGACTCAAAATGGCTCCGCAGGCTTGTCTGGATGACCGCCTGCTTTCGGTCTGTGTGATAGAGGCATTTGCAAAATGGAAGTTCTTTTATCTGCTCCCATCTTTGCTGTTTGGCAAGCATGTCAAATTCAAGGAGGTTACCGTTTATGATTGCGCCTCGTTTGAAATTCAATGTGACACACCTACCATCCTGCATACCGACGGTGAGTACGGCGGAACTCATGCTCATGTCAAATTCACCTGTACTCCGGAACAGATTCAGGTCATTTGCTGATTATTTTTCCCGATTCCAAAAACGTTCAAGCGCTGCTTGGACGTTTTTTAATTGCACCGTTTCGTACGGAAACCATTCTCGAGGAAACAGCTCCTGATATTGCTGGTTTAAAAACCGCTCATCCAACAGTAATATCACGCCCTCGTCCTCTACGGTACGGATGACGCGTCCGGCAGACTGCTGCACCTTATTCATGCCGCTATACAGGTACGCGTAATTGAAGCCATTGCCGTTTTTGCGGTCAAAGAAGCCGCGGAACAGCTCTCTTTCATTGCAGACCATCGGCAGTCCGGTTCCTACGATAATCGTTCCTATCAGGCGTTCCTGCTTCAAATCAATGCCTTCACTAAAAATGCCTCCCATCACGCAATAGCCCACGACTCCGGCTCCCGGCAAAAAGGCATCCAGATATTCCTCCCGCTCTGCCTCCGTCATCGAATTTTTCTGCATCAGAATCCCGTCAATCCTTCCCTCCGAAAGCTCATAAATCTTTAGCATCATCTGATAGGATGGGAAGAAAACCATATAATTTCCGTGCTTTGCTTTTGTGACCGCTTCAATGTATGCAATGATTTTTTCATACTCTGCATCTGTGCGCCTCGAATACTTCGTACTGACATCCGTACCAATCATCAGCAATCTTTTTTCCTGACGGAACGGTGTCGGTGCATAAATGGCATAATCGTCTTCTCTGCCGCCCAGCTGCTCCTTATAATACCGTACCGGCAAAAGCGTTGCCGAAAAGAATACCGCACTCCGTCCTTTTTTTAATACCTCTGCCAGATTGTGGGACGGGTCCATACATTTCAAAAACAATCGAAAATTCCCATTCTCCGCATAATCGGAATACACCAGATAATTTTCGTCCATCACATCGTGAATGTACATAAAATGGCGCAACTCAAAATACAGGTTTAACACCGTCTCCCTGCCGTCAAAGCTCCGATGCTCCTGCAAAAATTCCTCGTATTCTGCAATCAGCCGCATCACATGCAACGGAAACTCACCTGCATTTTCCCAAACCTCTATCTCATCACATTCTCTTTTCATCTGCAGCAGGGCACTGTTACACGCATCCAAACGCTTTGCTATGCGCGGAGATTTGTCCTTAACCAGACGCTTTACCTCCAGAAAGTCCTCCTTGCAAAGCATCGCACTGTACATCTCTCTGGCGCGCTCTACCAGATTGTGCGCCTCATCAATCAAAAATGCATAATCCTGCTTTTTGTCGCCGGAGAAAAAACGGCGCAGATATACATTTGGGTCAAATACATAGTTATAATCACAAATGACTCCATCCGCCCAAGTCGTTACGTCCAGACACATTTCAAACGGACAGACCTGATGCTTTTCGGCATAGCTTAGTATCAGCTCTCTGGTAATACCCTCCTCATGCGTCAACAAATCATAGACTGCATCATTGACCCGGTCAAAATGCCCTCTCGCACGTTCGCAATGTCCCGGATTGCAGTCCGGCTTTTCCAAAATACAGCTCTTTTCTTTGGAGGTCAGTGTCACCAGCTTCATGCGCAGTCCCTGCGCGGTCAGGATACGAAAGGTTTCCTCCGCTACGGTGCGGGTAATCGTCTTTGCCGTCAAATAAAAGATTTTGTGAATAATCCCTTCGCCAAAGGCTTTTATCGCCGGAAACAGCGTGGATATTGTCTTGCCAACTCCGGTTGGAGCCTCGATAAAAACATTCTTTTCACGCAAAATCGTCCGATATACTCCCGCTGCGAGCTCCTTCTGCCCCGGACGGTATTCAAACGGAAACGTAAGCTGCTTCATGGTCTCGTTCCGCAGCATTCCCCAGTGATACTGCCACGACACCCATTTCGCGTATTCCGTAAGCAACGCCTGATACCAGTCCGTCAACTCCTGTCTCGTAAACTCCTCCTCGAACCGTTTGATGTTCTCCGTTTCGATATTGCAATACGTCAGCTGAATGCCAATCTGCTCCATTTCGTGCTTTATTGCATATTGCGCGGCGTAACACATTGCCTGCGCACGGTGCAACGGCTGCATCTCCTTGATACGGCTCAGCTCCAGATACACGCATTTGATTTCGTCAATGATAATCTCGGAATCCACCATCATCACACCGTCAGCTCTGCCCTCCACCGTAATCTCGAATATTTCTCCGTCATATTCTACCGGTGTCATCATGGACATAGCCACCTCGGCAGCATAATTGATACCCATGGACTTCTGAATTTTCTTATGCAGTCTGGTTCCCTCCTGCATCGCATCCGGGTCACTATAGCCCTGTGTATTATCTAAATCGCCATGGCGCAGAATGAATTCCACCAAATTCCGCACCGATATTTTTACCTTTTTCCCTTGCTCCTGTGCCATCGCGCCAGAACCCTTTCTTGTTACCTTTTCATATGCTTTCTCATTGCATCTGCTCTGTAATTTATTATAGAATATATGTTTGGAGAATTCAAGGAATATGTACTCTTGGAGCTTCTTTTATCAAAAGGACTACTTTCCTGTCATACAAAAAAGCAGAACCTGTCCGGAAGTTTCCCGGCAGGTTCTGCCTATCAATTATTCCTTTATCAATTGCTCTTTGTCAGCTCTCCATCTGTCTGCCCAAAAAGGATGCCGCGCTGATTGCCAGCTTTAATTCGGTCTCTCCGGTCTTATTCTTCGGGTCCTTGGAAAGCACCAGCACTGCTCCAAT
This sequence comes from Lachnospiraceae bacterium, assembly GCA_017462755.1. Taxonomy (GTDB): domain Bacteria; phylum Bacillota; class Clostridia; order Lachnospirales; family Lachnospiraceae; genus RGIG4057. The sequence goes on from JAFTQM010000087.1 coordinate 11,556, forward strand.
GGCATCTCCCTCTGACAATATCGGCGCTACTACCTCCGAATCCAGCTCCTCCATTTCCTCGGTCACCGGAATAAAGGTGCGCTCTTCCTTCGATGCATTGATGTTTTCCCGCTTTTCAATTGCCTGCTCTAACTCCTTGCTGATGGATTTTGCTAAAAGCTCCTTGCGGTTTCCGCCTGAGACTGCAATAAACTGGTCCTTATCTGCGATTGCTACGGTATGTCCGGTTGCCTGTCCGAGTGCATCTGCATAATCTCTGGCAAATTGCGAAAGCTCTCCAATGGGAGAGTATTTTTTGAGAATAATTTCTCCTTCGCGGTCAGTAAATATTTCCAGCGGGTCCCCCTCGCGGATGCGAAGTGTTCTCCTGATTTCCTTTGGTACCACGACTCTTCCTAAATCATCGATACGACGAACGATTCCTGTTGCTTTCATACGAACTCCTTTCCTAAAGGGAACTTCCCCCATAGCCATTTATTTTCAGGATTTGAATTTCCAAACCATTGTTATGGAGTTAGTATGTGGAAAAACTATGGTTTTATACGCAGGTCAGGTTTTTTTTACTTGCGTCGGTGAAACACCAAAGGCTTTTTTAAATTTGTAGGAAAAATAATTTCCGTCATTGAAGCCACAGGCATAAGCTACCTCACTAACCGCTCTGCCGGGCTCGTTTTTTAACATTTCCTCTGCTTTTTGCAGACGGAGACTAATCAGGTACACCTTAAAGCCAAACCCGGTTTCCTGCTTAAATACTCTCGACAAATGCTCCTGACTTACCGAAAACAGCTTTGCAACCGAAGAAAGCTTTACCTCATTCATATAGTTGTGCTGAATATATTCGAGCACCTTCGTTACCAGATTGCTCTCCTCCTGCACACTTTCCAGCTCGTTCTTATTGCGCAGCATCAGCAACAGCAGCTCCGTCGTATAGCATTTGAGCGCATCCTGCGACAACTCATCCGCATGGCTGTACTCATACGCAATCTTCGCAAAGATTTCTTCCAACTGCCCCACTACCTTGCTGTTACGGTACAGATGTCCAATGCTTTCCAAGTGCTCTGCAACCGAGGCAGGTACATATTCATAGGAACAATTTATCAGCTGACGGGTATGCGAAACACCTCCGTAATTGGTTCGATGTATCGCTCCGCCCGGCACTAAAATCACATCTCCCGGCATCAATTTATACGCATGGTTATCTATCGAGTAATGACCGCTTCCTTCTTGCATATAATAAATCTCAAATGCCTGATGATAATGATTGGTCGATTCATAGTCTATTACATCTGTTACTTTATTATAATAATAATCCGGTGTATACTTCGTCATATTTCCTTTCAATCACATCATCTCCAAATTCTTTTCTTTTATCGTACCATGAGATATCAAAAAAGCCAAGATTTTTTATATAAAAATATAAAAAATCTTGGCTTTTGGTTCAAAAAATCATTATTATCTACCCATATCAATAACTTCTTCGGTTTCACCGTCGAAAAGATATACGTTCTTATATGGGATGGAAAATTCAACCTGAGTATCCATTGCCGGTGTTGTATGCGGGTCAACCTTCAAGATTGACTTCACACCTTCCATATCAATGTATACGTTTGTATTGTCACCTAAAAGCTCGGTAAGCTCTACTTCTGCATTCAGCACGTAGCTATCTTCCTGCTTACCCAAAAGTGTTGCTTCCGGACGGAATCCAAGCACAATCTTCTTTCCCTCATAAGATGCCAGCTTATCTGCGGCAAGAACTGCATTCAGTGCAAGCTCCTTGCTTCCAACCATAATCTTACCGTTCTGAACGGTAGAGGTAATAAAGTTCATCGGCGGCTCTCCGATAAAGCCTGCTACGAACATATTGACCGGCTTGAAATATAAATCATAAGGAGTACCAATCTGCTGAATATATCCATCTCTCATAACTACGATACGGTCAGCCATCGTCATAGCCTCAGTCTGATCGTGTGTTACATAGATGGTAGTAGCGCCAACTTTTCTATGGATGTCGGTAATCTCAGAACGCATGGTTACACGCTGCTTTGCATCGAGGTTAGAAAGCGGCTCATCCATCAGGAAGATACCTACCTTACGGATGATTGCACGACCTACTGCAACTCTCTGTCTCTGTCCACCGGAAAGTGCTCTCGGCTTGCGGTCAAGGTAATCGGTCAGACCTAAGATTCTTGCAGTCTCCTGTACCTTTTCCTCAATTACATCATCATCAACACCCTGAAGGGAAAGTCCAAATGCCATATTGTCATATACCGACATATGAGGATACAGAGCGTAGCTCTGGAATACCATGGCAACCTCTCGTTCACGAGGTCCCATCTCATTGGCACGCTTACCGTTGATAAAAAATTCACCATTACTGATGTTCTCCAAGCCTGCTATCATACGAAGTGTCGTAGACTTACCGCAGCCGGACGGACCAACGAATACGATAAACTCTCCTCGTTCAATCTCTAAATTAAAATCATGAACGGCATGAAAACCATTTGGATAAATCTTGTTTATGCCTTTTAATGTGAGGTATGCCATAATAATCTCCATTCTTGCTAAAGCCCGTACTCCGGGTATAAGCACAAATTTCTGTTAACTCTTTTTATTGTAATTATTGTCTTGCTTTTTCTTTTGCCTCGGTTATGATTTTCTTCATGGTGTTTCTCATACCGATAAAGCACATATCAATTACCATGTAGGATAATCCGAAGAGAATCGGTTCTACACCGACATACATCTTTCCTTCCGTACCCTTCATATCATTGAATACTACATTAATTACATTGTAAAACCACATAACACCTATCAGTATAATCAATGCATACAGGATATTTGCGAAGAAGGTCCAAAATCTTTTTTTCGGGAACATCATCCACTTATCGTTCTGTCCTTCTACCGTTGCCAAAAAACGAAATGCATTGTTTACCAATATGTCTGTTACCATACCAAGGACGACTGCCATAACGAACAACATATCCAACATATGTGTTACATACAAGCCGAGTCCCCAGAAAATGAAGAAACAGACTGCACCGTTGAACCAAAACTTAATAAAGAGTGCCTTTATCCAATCCGGTATCTTGTGCAGAAATCCACTTCGATAATTTTTTGCCGGATCCTTCTTTATATTCTTTCTTCCCGTGATTGCCTGCTCTGCGGCTTTTTTCTCCGCTGCTTTCTTTTCGGCATTTACCAATCGGTCTATCGCATCGGTTTTCAGCTCATAGTAGTTCTGATCGGTCTGCTTCACGGAATCGGTCTGGTTCTGATTTTTTTTTTTTCTTGCCATTTTATATCTTAGTCCTCGTCACTTAAATCAATCGCGCCAAGATTACCATTGTCTTCTACTTCAATGGAGGTATTAATCTTCTTTAACAGCTTCGCATATACCGGCTCCAATACTACCAGCACAGCTGTTACAGCTACGGCAATTACATGCTCAATCATAACATACTTTGCCTGCAGAATATAGAAGGTAGACTTTGTAATCTGAATCGGGCTTGCTTCTCTTGTCGTTGCAGCGATGATGCGGCTGTAATAATGCAAATCTGCAAAAACAATTACTGCATACATCACAAGAATGAGCGCAATCATTATCACATTCGGCTTTTTACGCTTTGGATATGCACTAAACAGACATACATATACCAGCATAGAAAACAACATGGCGATGAATGCACATAAGCCCATGTGACTACCGTATACCTTTGCTGTCGTATTGGAAATCGAAGTTAAATTCAGCGAAAAGATACAAAATGCAATCGTATGTGCCAGAAGCGGAATCACCTGCGGATTCTTCTTTAAGGCAACCAGGAATTTTCTAATCATTTCTTTCATAATATTATCCAATCCTTATCTTATAGCGTTAGTAGTTTCCTTGTCGAAGAAATGCTTCCGATTGAAGGATACTTCTACCTTGTCTCCCGGCTTGTAGTTGGACCACTCGCGGAACTTTGCAGTAGCCTTATGTCCGCCGATCGTACCATGTACCAAAGTCGTCTGACCAAGGTTTTCGTTTCCGGTAACAGAAAGTGTAACGTCGTTTCCCTTGATGATATTTTCCGGACGTACACCCAAAGTAATCTTCTTGCCGTTATAATCCTTTAACAGTGCTTTGTCCTTCTCATCCAAATTCACGCTAAAACCATTGCCAACCAATACATCCTTCTCCACCGTACAATCAAAGAAATTCATCGGCGGAAGTCCGATAAAGGAGGCTACGAACAGATTTGCAGGAGTATCGTAAAGCTCCAGCGGAGTTCCAATCTGCTGCACATAACCCATGGACATACATACGATTCTGTCTGCCAGGGTCAATGCCTCTGTCTGGTCATGTGTTACATACAACATGGTTGCACCAAGGCGCTTATGTAACAGAAGAATCTCTCGTCTGGTTGCACCACGAAGCTTTGCATCGAGGTTTGATAATGGCTCATCGAACAGGAATACCTTCGGCTTACGAACAATTGCACGTCCCATCGCTACTCTCTGTCTCTGACCACCCGATAACTGCTTTGGTTTTTTGTTTAACTGGTCGGTCAGACCCAAAATTTCCGCTGCAGCCAAAACCTTCTCGTGAATTACATTCGGATCCTCATGTGCCAGTGTCAGCGAAAACGCCATGTTTTCATATACTGTCATATGAGCATACAATGCGTAGTTCTGGAATACCATCGCGATATCTCTATCCTTCGGCGGCTTCTTGGTTACATCCTTTCCGTCGATAACCAAGCTTCCAGATGTAATATCCTCCAGACCTGCAATCATACGAAGTGTCGTAGACTTACCACAGCCGGACGGACCAACAAGTACGATAAACTCGCCGTCCTTAATGTCTATGTTGAAATCAAAGACAGCCTGAACCTTGTTGTCATATATTTTGTTAATGTTTTTCAAACTTAATGAAGCCATATTTATAAGCCACGCCTTTCTTTCGGAACTTTGAGGTTCGTTTATGCGATTCCGTTCTCCTTCATGTACTTTGTCAGCACATGTGCCTTGTATGCACCGACTACGCCGGAAATGATGCATGCGATACCGGAAATTGCAAGACAAGCTACTACATAAGTAAACTGCTTATTTCCCATAACGGTCATTTCTACACCATCCATCACGGTAACAGCCTTATGTGCCATACGCGGAATACCTAACATTCGTACAAACTGCAACGCACCCACGCCGATAATCAGGTAAGCATAACCCTTTTTATAATTCTTGACACCTTCGGAGGACAGGAACGCTGCCAACAGAAAGACAAGATTATAAAGAACGGAAAAACCGATGGTAATCGTATAATAATAATTGTTTACGTCGGAACTATAGATGCTTACGAAGTACAATACATCAAATAAAATTCCTAAATACGCCAAATTTGCGGAGAGTTTATTCTTTGTATAACGCAAGCGGTCTTTCTTTATTGTTTTAATATCTCTTGTCATGCCGCCTTCCCCTCCTTACCAGCCTTGATCAGCTTCTTCTCTGCCTTCATCAACGATATCTTCCAGAACATATTGATAACATTGACCACAGCAACTATCAGAAGCAGTGCAAAAACAACAACACTGGCATCAAACCAAAATGTAGAGTCAGTATACTCGAACTTAAATAACTCCGCATACAGCTTCAGAGTCTCAAAGTCAACTTCAGATACTGAGCTTTATATTTAAATATATTGCTGAGTGCCCAAACGGATGCAGTCACTGCTCCAATTGTGCTGGCACCAACAGTTATGTAATTTGCAATGTAATATTTTCTACGGTTGTGATTCTGGAACATGAACTGTGCAACCGCAAGAAGAATAAGGGCAATACCTACTAAGGTTAAGGACCGATTGAAGCCCTGCATATCATAATACACTTCCGAACCCAAAACCATCAAATTTGCCGGATCTTCCTGATAACGATAATAATCTTCCGCAAAATAGTTTAATCCACTATCATACAGGTCTGTCATAAGACCTAAAGAATACACAAATACAAGCGCAGCTGCTATCAAAAGAGCATAGCATACAATACGCTGGAGAGTCATTTGTTTTTTGTACATAGCTATCTCCATTCTTCGCCCAAAGCCGGCAAAGTTAATTTCACTGTTGCCTTTCGCTCGGCAACAAGGCATTAATTTTTTCTTTATTGGCAGAGGAGCATAGGCTCCCCTGCCACAAAATCATCACTTGACTGCCAATTCAATATTGACTTAATTATTTTGTAATCGACTCGTAGTAAGCTACTAACTTATCCCAAGCGATCTGCTTTAACTGAAGGTATGCGCTACCATTCCATGTGTTGGTAAGCGTATTTACAGTCTCTGCTCTGGAGGAAGTACCATCACCTGCGTAACCGGAAGCAATGATATCAACCAACATGTTTACACCACCCTTAGCGGAAGAGAACTTACCACTAGCGGAAAGCTCAGTGTAACCTGCAATCAAGTCGTTCTCAGCCTTTGTGTTCGGAAGAACAGTAGGGATGGAAGTATACCATGCATTGTCAGTAACTGCAAGCTCAGGATGCTTAATGGTACCTAAACCGATAGCGGTAGAGATATAACCAGCACCTTCCTTACCTACCTCATGTGTACACTGATACTCGAATGCCTGGCTCTTAGCGAATGCTAAGGTAGAACCAAGGTACTGACGAGCATAGTTGGTGTAGTTACCGGAAGCCTTATCCCAAAGCTCTGCATAAGTAGCGTCTGCGATAACAGGCATCTGCTTACCATTGAAGTTGAAGGTTACATAAGAACCATCAGCATTGGTCTTGATGAATGCATCAGGACCATAGGACATAAGAATCTGTCCTCTCTCGCTGTATGCGAAATCGAGTAACTTCAGAGCTGCATTTAACTTATCCTGATTGCCCTCTACACCTGCCTTGGAAATAGCCCAAGCGTCAGTCTTAACGGATCTCCAGGACTCGGTAAATCTCATGTATACACCGTTTGCATCGGTACCATCATACCAACGAGCTACCGGCACCATAACTGCCATGTACTTCTCACCTTCCTGAAGCTTGGTAGCGTTGTATACAGTCTGAGTCTGGTTGTAATCGTAGTGCATGAAACCTGCATCATTTGCAAGCATTGTGTCAGTCTTAACCTCTTCCATGTTTACGAAGGAAGTAGAAACAAGACCTTCCTGAACTAAAGCGTTCATTCTCTCAAGTGCCTCGTATGTAGCCTCTTCCTGACGAGCGTCATGAAGCTTACCGTCGGAACCTAAGTACAGATAATCCTGTCTGGACTCAAGACCACGAACACCGAAGAGAGTTCCTGCGAAACGGAACATATCAACACGTCTCTGGTTGTTAGCATCCTCTCTGGAGAAAAGACCCTGAACCTCGTCTGTACCATTGAGGGTCTGTGGGTTTGCTACAACACAACGAAGAAGTGCTACTAATTCATCTGCATCCCAAGCAGCGTTCTGACCGATGAAGAGGTTTGCACGGTTCTCACCATAGTATCCGTTGTATGCGGTATCGATGTAATCACGAAGCATGTTAACTGCATCTACACCGGTAACGGTACCAGCTGCAAGTGCATCATTCATCTTCTTAACGATGTTGCCTGCTGCATCATAATCCTTGGTTACCTTCTCAACTGCAGAGCCGTCAGCCTTAACAACATCTACCTCTACCTTACCGCTGGTAGGCATATATGGGTTGTAAACTGCAGCCTTTAAGTTGTTGGAAGCGTCAGCGGTAAAGTCGCCTGCACCATTCAGAAGCTTCTCTACCCAGTCAGTTCTCATCAATGGCATACGCTCGATATCGTTTACACCATCGAAGTAAGGAGCTACATAAATCGCACCGGTCTTTGTATCACCAGTGATAGAAAGACGAACGATTGTGTTATCATCAAGATATGCCTTGAAGTTTGGCATATAATCAAGATAATCAGCAAGGTTGATTAACTGGCCAGCTACACCTGCCTCAGACAGACCGGTGGTATTACCACTTACGATATCTACCTGATCTAACTGCTCCTGCCAATACTGGAACTCCTTCGTAGCGCTGTTACCCTGATACTTGTTCTCGAATGCTACATTCAGAAGGTTCTGTACCTCAACCCAGGTAGGCTTTAAGTCGCCAGCCTGATAGGTCTTGCCATCTGCTAAGGTAATACCCTCGCCTGCAACCTCTGCGTCAAAGAACAAACCAGTCTTTGCACTGTTGTAACCGGTAGCCATACGAAGTACGGTACCATTTGCATACACTAACTCCTTTGCAGGCTCTGGAGTAACCTCAGAACCGGTGTTGGAGCCGGTGTTCTCGCTTCCGGTATTAGAACCGGTGTTGGAGCCGGTGTTAGAACCGGTGTTCTCGCTACCAGTGTTGGAGCCGGTATTTCCGGTATTTCCGCTATCATCTGGTAAATCATTAGCATCTGCTCCACATCCAGCCAGCATACTTGCGGACATTGCCAGTGTAAGAGCTAAAGAAAGTAATTTCTTCTTTTTCATTTTCTTGTACCCTCCATTTTAAATTTATTATTAATGTTCAACACAATAATAACCACAATTGATTATTCTTTTACACCACCCATATTTACACCCTTCGCGAAATACTTCTGAATGAAAGGATAAATAATGAGTACCGGGATAATCGAGCAAACGATTAACGCGTAAATAACGGAATCGGAAGCATATGCTTCGTTCCAACCTGTCATAGCCTCCGGATCCTGGAACTCCTCGAGCTTCAGTCGGATAAATACCTGCAGCGGATGCTCATTCAGGTTACTAATCATCTGTCTTGCCCAGAAGTAACCATTCCATCTGGAAATTGCAAAGAACAGTGCTACCGTAGCAATCGTAGACTTACTCATTGGGATGTAGACACGGCTCAGAACCTGGAACTCTGTTGCACCGTCTACAATCGCTGCCTCTTCGATTTCGGAAGGAACACCCTCGAATGCGTTACGCAAAAGGATGATGTTCATGGCAGCCATACCCATGGCAATAACGACCAGCCACTTGTCGTCGGTAATACCGACTGCATTGAATACTTCCTTTGTATTCAAGTAGTTCAAGTACTGAGGTACCAAACCTGCCGAGAACCACATCGTAAATACGAGGAAGAAGTTAAAGCCCTTACGGAACAACAGTCTCTTCTTTGAAAGAGCATAAGCACCAAGGATGGCAACACCCATTGCCCAAAGTGTACCGTAAAAGGTAATAAACAGGGTATTGGTATAGGAGTTCCAGAACATGTTGTTATTGAACATATTCGCAAAGGCCTCAAACTGAAGATCCTTCGGGAACAATACCAGCTGTCCGTACTCTACGGCTTCTCTTCCGCTGATAGCAGCGGAGATAGCGTAGAGAAATGGGTATAAGCAACAAATTGCAAAAACTGTCAAAAATACATAACTTAAAATTTTAAAAATTAACTCAGATACTTCAAGCTTTCTTTTCATTATCGAAGTACCTCCTTAATATAATGAAACGTCAGATGCTTTACGTGCAATTGTGTTGGCAGCAATAACGAGCATCATACCTACAATGTTGTTTAACATCTCTGCTGCGGACGCAATACCTACAAGTCCATCTGCAATACCATAACGCTGAGCAAATGTGGAAACTACATCCGCTGTCACGTAGGTGTTTGGATTATAAAGTAACAATACCTTTTCGTAACCGACATTCAAAAGCGAACCGATACGATTGATTAACATGATTACGATTGTCGAAAGAATGGAAGGAAGCACAACGTACTTCATCTGAGCCATCTTACCTGCACCGTCAATCTGTGCCGCCTCATAGCTGGTAGGCGAAATTGCGATAATCGCTGCAAAGAATACGATACTGTCGTAGCCTGCGCCCTCCCAGATACCACTGATCTGGTATATCGCACGGAAGAAACCAGGGTCATTCAACAGACCTGCATTTCCGACTTCCTGACTAATCAAGCCAAGCTCTACAAGGAATCTTGAGATAACACCCATTTCCATGCCCGCAATCGGGGATGCCTGACGAACCAGCATCGTTACCAAAGAGGTCATAACTACGGTAGACATGAACTTTGGTAAGTATGTAATAACCTGAAATACGCTTCGTACAATATTGGAGCGAATCTCATTGAAGAACAATGCTACAATAATCGGCATCGGGAAACCGAAGCACAATCCGTAGAAGCTCAACAGGAAGGTGTTACGGAACGCTGCCCAGAACTCAGTGGAAAGTGATGAGTTACCGACAAACAAATCCTTGAAATAGGAAAAGCCCGCATACAGCTGGTCGGCAACGTCCAAGGTCGAATCATCTACCTTAAAACATCCCAAAAGCTCATACATTGGGAAGTAGCGCCAAAACAGGAATACCAAAATCATCGGTATAAGCATCAGGTACAAGCGCCAGTCCTTTAACACGGCACGTCCTACATTCAGCCAATAATGTTTTTCGACATCATCTCTGACTGCCTGTTCAGCATCCTCCTTATATTTTCCCGTACCCGCATCATATACGAGGTAATCGTCGGCTTTCATTTTCATAATAAATTCCTCCGTTTTAAACGTTTGCTAAATAAGTGATATGTAAAAATAATTTTTACTTTCAATCCTGCTCCGGCATGTAAGTTTCCTGCTCTGCCTTTCTCTCCCGGTCAAGCCGGAACAGATATGCCTTCTGGTCTTCAATCATTCCGTCCAGCTTTCTGAGCAATAACAGAATAACCTCTGCAAACACCAGTGACATAATATCCGTCGTGGCATATACAACCAACGTCATCGGGTCTCCTCCGAAGAACATGGAAACGATTCCTCTTCCCAGCACCATGCCTATGTATCCGACCAAACCAAACAGCAAAAGCCGCCAAGTGTTTGTTCTTATTTTTTCTTTTCCAAAGACCTTTACAAGAATCAAGGCAAGCAGTGTAAACAGATTTCCGATGCAATATATCAGATACTGTTCTGCCGTCGCTCCGGAAGCGATACAAAATGTCATTCCGCCAATCACTGCCGTAATCGCCGCCCAGCCGCTCCAACGCATCATCGTGACACAAATCAGTGCAAGACTGATGGATAACGCAATCGGCTGAAGAACAAACCACCTTGCCGTAGCCATTGTAGTAATCGCTTCGAAGATAATTGTAAGCACTACCAAAATGGTAAGGTCTATGTTTCGATATTGTTTAAATGTAATTTGATTCATACTGCCATCCGTAATCAAGTTTTTCTTTCTTTATTATTCTACAACACCAACGCGTAATTGTCCTTTACTTTTTTGACAACGACTATTAAATATCTTATTTTTCTTGATATTTCATCGTTAATCTAACTATGCACTTAAAAAATCAAGGTCACTTTTTTGCTATTTTGCACAAATAAATGCATGTAGCGCATAATATGCATTTTGGTACTTTTGTGTTTTTCGATACATTTTGACCAATTTTCATTTTATTCTGCAAAAAAATATAAGCATTATTTCTACGCGTCTTCAAAGCATCCTTATCACATTTTTCCCATAATATACCACTTCATTTTGTAAGCACTTTCATAAATTTCCCCTTATAAAATCTTCGTCCTTCAATTCAAACGCACAATTAGGTGCTTTCTTATATTTTACCATACCTCTAAACAAATTTCTATTCTTTTCTTATGATTCCTTTAAATAATCTCAAGAAAAATCGTTTACTTTGCAAACTCTCACACCGACGAAGCATCTATTTTCCTTTGACACAAAAAAAGGCCGATTCCTACGAACCGACCTTTCTTCTTATAATTATGTAATCATTTATTCACCATAATTCTGGCTTACATATTCTCTGATTGCTGCATTGTCCTCCGGCATACGGCAACCAACTACATATTCGCCCTCATTGTTCGAGCTGCGGATGATACAACCGGTCAGCGGCTCGCCTGCAAGCACAGCAAAGTCATCTACCTCAACAACCACATCCTTGCCCTGGGCATTTTCAAACAACTCCTCACGTACTGCAAACGCAAAACCATTCGCACTGATATTTACCATCTGCGCAAAATACTGATCCATTGCTCCTGCAATCTTTACCATACAGGTGTTGGCAATCGGCATTCTCGGATACTTTCTCCGATTGAATACCTGCGGATTTGACTTGATATGGAAGCAATATTCTCCTTTTTCACCCTTCTTCGTCTTGCAAATCTCAAGGTCTTCCCAGCTATACAATACATTGTCTACCACGATGCGAAGCTGGCAACCCGGCAGCCTGTCTCTATCTGCCAAGATATCCGTAGCATTCAGCGTCACATAGACATTCTCCTCTACGCAATCAACCACCTCGCCGATGTATTCGTTCTTCTTGTTACCATCACCCTTGAGCATAACCGATATCTTCATGCCTACTCTGACATCCTTTACACCCATAAAACCGCCTACACCAAGCTCTTCCATCAGGTGACCTACAACCGTCTCGATATTAACCGCACTCTTTGCACTCTCTTCGTACTTGCTGAGCATGGTCTTCGTGGTAGCTTCCGCTTCGGTAATGCTCTCCGTCATGACATCCATAATCTCGCATACCTGCTTCATGTTATCTACCAGTGTCTGATTCGAAGTCTCTACTTCCTTAACCGCACTGTCTACTACCCGAATATTTGCACCAAGACTGGTCGCATCGTTCGTAATATCCGTAACACTCTTGCTTACATTGGATACCTTGTCGATATTTATCTGAATCAACTGAACCGTTTCTCCGATGGATTCCATCATCTTTTCAGAGGTTTCCTCAAGATTCGCCAACGCCGCCATAATTCTGTTGGAGGAATTCTGCGTTCCGCTGCTCAGCTCACGGATCTCATTTGCAACAACCGCAAAACCACGTCCGGCTTCTCCTGCTCTTGCTGCCTCAATCGAAGCATTCAGCGCAAGAAGATTGGTCTTTGAAGTAATTCCCTCAATCGTGCTGGTTTCCTTCTTTACATTTTCAAACTCTTCCTTAAAGTTCTGCAGAATCTTCTCAACATCTGCCGAAAGCACTGCCATCTTGTTGGTTGTATCTACTACCTCACCAAGCTCGTTCGAGCTGGTATTGGCATGCTCTACCGATGCACCGATAAGCGACACTACCTGTTCCATCAAATCTGCAACATTCTTCACCTGTGTATCAATAACCTGCGTCATATCCATTGAGGACATCGTCTTATCGCTAAGCACCTCATTGTTATTCGAAAGCTTACGCATATCATTTACGACATTGTTCGCGCCCTCTTTGTTCTCATCAGCAAGCTCTCTTACTACCGTAACACCGTCTACTACCGCATTACTTGCAGTCTTAACCTTCTCTACCGTCTGTACCACGCGCTCCAAATTGCCGGTAATCGAAGCCGTCAGAGCACCATCCGACTCTATCAAATGACGAATCGCCATCAAGGTACACGCATAACAGCACAAAACAATCGCAAACTGAAGTGCGCAATCCTCACTGGTAACAAAATCCATCATACCCTTGACACGACCCTTGTATATGTTACTCGAAAAGAGCACGAACATCGTCGCCCACATCATAATCTTAATCAGCTTCAAATCCTTATAAAGAATCAGAATCGATACCAGTGGCAGAATAAATACATAGGATACCGTATCCATGGAAGTCCATGCAATTACCGCAAAGAAGGTAAGATATCCGAGACCTAGCATCCATTGGTATCCGTTCCATGCCGTTCCTTTGACCTTTAACATAATACCTGCAGCAATATATTCGATCCATCCGATTACAGAAAACATGATAAACCAATTTTGACCTACTTCGCCCTTCGCCATCTTCGCTGCATAGAATATCGTAACGATAAACATCAAACAAACCCAGGTCGTACCTGCTCTTCGATTCGCCTTTGCCCTAAAGTAACCTTCGTCGTAATTCTGCATATATCTTCAGTCCTTTCTAAAATTATTCACGATATAATATATTCTGATTATATCACATTTTTCAGATATATGCCATTCTTTTTTTCAAAAATGTACCTTTTTTTATTTCATTTTCTTTTTCCCAATACCACCCAGAAATTGTCCTCTCGTTCCAATCTTTTCGCTACCGCTTCCACCAGCTCTGTCACAACTGCATCCGGCTTCTGCCGCAGCGCGCTTTCCAAATATTCAATCACCCGCTCCAAATAAATCATTGAGTTGCCACGTTCCAAAAAACCTCGTAACACCTCGGTCAGTAAACTGTAGCTTATTTTCTCCGGTACAACTCCCTGAATCAGCGCCGGGCACCAGATTCCCAGATTATCCACCAAACTCTTTACCAAATCCGGATGCAGAAGCTCTGCATACCGTCTGCGCACCGCATCTCCCAGACAGGATATCATATGTGAAAGTGTTGTTTCTCCCACATCTTTCAGCTCCTCCGAATACAAAACATTCTGATATGCCAAAATCATAAATTCCTTTGGTCTTAACTGCAGCTGGTCGCGCAGGCGTACCACCGGAAGCAAAATCCCCTCCGTAGACAATCGTTCCCGCAACATCTCTATCTGTTCCACATACGGCGCATTCAAAAAGACCTGTACCAGCTCCTCGCCAAAAACAATTTCGATTGGCACAAGACCGCCCCTAAGATTCTTCCATATCTCTTCCCAGCCCCGATTCTCCTCTGCTGCCTTCTGCTCCGCCTGCCTGCCAATTAAATAATCTGCACTAACCTCCAGCACATTACAAACCTCCGCCAGCATCGAAAGATCCGGCAGGCTCCGTCCGCACTCCCATTTCGAAAGCGCCTGCGGTGTAACTCCAAGTCTACGCGCCAGCTCCTCCTGCGTCATATTCTTATTCTGCCTGCACTGCGATATCCTCGTACCAAATTGCTTTTCATTCATGCGCTCTCCTCCATCCATACACTCATCCGCCTACCTGTTCTTACTTATATAAGTATGGAAAATGCTGATTAAGGCATTTCCACAGCCTAGGATAAGTATATCAAAGCCGCGCTTTCCTGTAAATCAACCATCCGTTTCCACTCTTATCAACCGCTCGCCAGCTCCATGTATCTGCGATAGGTGCGAAAGCCCTGCGACTCATAGAACTTCCGTGCGCCCTCATTGAACTCCCACATATCCAGCTCAATGCGTTCAAAGCCCTTCTCCTTGGCATGCTCACGGATAAACGTCATCAGCTCCGTCCCCACGCCCTGTCTACGGCAATTCTCATCTACACAAAACTCGTTCACATGGTAAAATCTTCTCTCCAGACTATACGGAGTCATCGGCCGTTCAACATAATCTACACACGCAACACCACAAATCACATCGTCTCGCACTGCCACCAGCACATCCGAGTTTTCACCCTCCCACATTGCATCAATCAGCTCCTGCATCTCCCTACCAAATCCCGGTCGGAAAATATCCGGTCTGCCCTCGCAATGCACATCATTCACTTGTCTGCGCAGCTCATTGACCCGCGCCAGCTCCTCTCTTCTCGCCAAACGTACCATACTAATCTCCCTTCTTCCTTTTATACAGCTATTGGGATAATTGCGAAACTCTCGAGAATTTACATTTCAAGCCGTAGCAAATGAACAAAACATAACAGGCACTTGAAGTCCGCCGGTACTTAGACGCTGTATTTTAGCGTCTTATGTACCGTTGCGAGACTGAAGTAGCGAAAGCGTGCCTGTGATGTTTTCGTTCATATTGCTAGGCTGAAACTACTATCGAGTTTCGCAAACACCCTTTCTAACCGCAATCAACGGTATCATCAGCTCTTCCTCTGTCAGCCCCGCATGCACTCCGATAAACGTATCCCTCTCTTCTCTCGTATTGTAAATACTCAAATCATCTACCGCCACTGCCAGATAATCTCCCAGCATCTCATCAAAGCGTGCGTGCTCCGTCCCCGTACCAAAGAGCTTTCTCTCCTTTACCTCCCGCTTTGTAAGCAACAAAAATTTCTCTCCGAATTCCCGCCGAAAGCGTTCCGCAAATATCTCCTCCATGCCCGGCTTTACAAACAAATTCAATGCCCGCGGTTCAATCGACGGCATCCTTACCAGACATTCCGTAAGCTCCGGATAATCCTCCATCGCTACACCTGCAGAGTCCATATGACCATGGTCCGCCGTGATCAGCAGCAGCGTATCCGATAATTCTGCACACAATTCCTCCACCTGCTCTTCCAATTCACGCAGTACCTGCTTTGACTGCTCCGAATAACAGCCGGTGCGGTGCATCGTATGATCCGGCTCATTCCAGTATGCATAAATATATTTCTTCCCCGGTGTTGCACACAGCATCCGGATGCGCTTGCAAATCGCCGCAAAATCCGCAGGATATGGCTTCATAAACGGTGTCGCATAGTACGCCTGCCCACCCGCATTCTGAATCTGCTGTATTGTCGATTGATACGGACAATACGTCCACGCCACCGGAAAATCGGCTGCCGGCTTTTCCGTTCCGCTCTCCGTATTCCGGAACACCGTCACATTCTTATCAATTTCCTTGTAATAGCAATCCCACCCAAGCCAAGCATGCTCTACCGGCTCCTTTCCGCTGTCAATCGAAGTCGTCGCCGCTACCGTTGTTGGCGGAAATACCGAGCTGTAATTCCCTGTCAGATGCGTTCTTAAAAAGCCGTCCGGTGCCAGATTTCTTTCAATAATACTCTGCCCCATTCCATCCAACAAAAGCACAACCACATTCTTATACTTCTTCTCCAGCAGCTTATCGCACAATGCCAGTGACTTCGTCGTCTCCACCCCGAACTCCTTCAATATCGAGCCGGCCAGACCGCTAATACAGTTTTCATAATCCGGATACTTGATTCTCATCTTCTCTTTCCTCCTTTTTGGCAATAGCATAAAGAATTTGCAAAGCAAACTCGCGCAGAACAACAAAAAATGCACCAGACTTATCTATGTCTGATGCATCTTACTTCTCCTGAACCAATCGGAAATATATAAAAATGAATCCTTCCGTATTCCGGCTCCCATTCATGCACAGACATATAAGACCTATCTGTCGGTCGCTGCCGTGCGTCGTGAAAGCCACTCTGCAACTACCGGAAAATACGTCTCGGATTATGCATGTAATTGGAATACATTACCGTCTGATTCATTTCTTTGCTCCTTAAAATTTTTCTACATTTTATACTACCGCAAGCAAATTGTCAAGCAGTTTGTAGTTTGAGTTTCCGCTACTTATTTTATACACGCCAAAAAGCTCTTTAACCGTTCGCTCTGCGGTGCCTCAAAAATCTGCTCCGGTGTTCCCTCTTCCTTGATGATTCTTTCATCAAAGAACATCACGCGGTTGGCTACCTCCTTTGCGAAGCCCATCTCATGCGTAACGATTACCATCGTCATGCCATCCTCCGCTAACTCCTGAATCAAAGAAAGCACCTCGCCCACCATCTCCGGATCCAGCGCCGAGGTCGGCTCGTCAAACAACAACACCTCCGGATTCATCGCCAGCGCCCGCACAATCGCAATACGCTGCTTCTGACCGCCGGACAGGGTATCCGGATAGGCATCCGCTTTATCCTCCAGCCCCACGCGCGCCAAAAGCTCACGTGCTTTTTTCTCCGCATCTGCCTGCGTCATCGTCTTCGTCTTGACCGGAGCCAGGATAATATTCTCCAAAATCGTCAGATTCGGAAACAAATTAAAATGCTGAAATACCATTCCAATCTTTTGACGAATCCGATTGATATCCGTCTTTTTGTCCATGATATTCTCGCCATCCACATAAATTGCACCCTCCGTCGGCTGCTCCAGCAGATTCAGGGTACGGATAAAGGTAGACTTACCGCAGCCGGACGGACCGATAATTGCAACAATATCGCCCTTGCAGATTTCCGTATGAATGCCCTGCAGCACTATGGTCTTTCCGAATGCCTTCGTCATATTCTCCACTCTGATAATACATTCTTTAGTCATATACCTGTCTCTCATTCTTTTTCAGATTTTTTTCAAGCTTGCGCACTCCCGCAGAAAACAGCATTACCATTGCCAGATAAACAATCGCCACGGCAATCAGCGGGAAAAACGCCTGATAGGTATTGCTCCGGATGATATTTCCCGCCATCGTCAAATCCTGCAAGCCGATGTAGCCCGAAATCGCCGTTTCCTTAATCAGCACAATAAACTCATTTGCCAGCGACGGCAGCGTATTCTTAAAGGTCTGCGGCAAAATCACATACCGCATGGTCTGCGCATGTGTCAGACCAAGGCTGCGCGCTCCCTCAAACTGTCCCTGATCTAACGACATGATACCGCCGCGGATAATCTCCGCCACATAAGCGCCCGAATTGATACCGAATGCCAATGCCGCTACTGCAATCTTACTGATATTCGCCGATGCAAATACCACATAATAAATAATCAAAAGCTGAATCATCGTCGGCGTACCGCGGATTACCGTCAGATACACATGGCAAATCGCATTAAGCAGCTTCATCGAACCGGTCTTGTCATGCGTTGCCCGTACAATCGCCACCAGAAAACCAATCACAATACCAATCAGTACCGCTACCAGCGAAATCACTATCGTGTTTCCAAGACCCTCGACCAGATACATATACCGGTCATCCTCGACAAAATTCTGATAAAAGCTGTCGCGAATCGAGGTAATCGCACCGCTGTTACCGTTGCGCACCACGATAACCTGCTTCGCTGTCGTATAGGACACCGTAAAATCAATATTTTTCAAACGGTCCTCGGTTACTGTCATACCGGCCGCACCGATGTCCGCCTTACCACCCTGCACCGCGGTAATAATCGAGTCAAAATCCATATCCTCAATGACCAGCCGCATATTCAACTTATCCGCTACCGCACGCGCCATCTCCGCGTCAATACCGACAATCTCATTATTGCTGTAATACTCATACGGCGGAAACGCCGCATTGGTCGCCATCACCAGCTCACCATTGGCATAATCCAGCCCTGCCGGACTCGTATATGCCTTTCCTTCCACTTCGCCATCCGTAATATAATGGTCAATAATCGTCTGCAACGTACCATCCGCAATCAGCTCATTCAACGCGCCATTGATTGCCTCCGTCAGCTTCGATTGCTCCTTGGACACACAGATAGCGTAATCCTCCAGCTTAAATTCTTCCTCTAAAATACTCAAATCGCTGTTTCGCTTGATATACTGCTTCGCCGGTTCCTCGTCGATAATTACGCAATCAATCTTGCCGTTTTTCAACGAAGAAATCGCATCATTTCCTTTGTTATAACGCTCCACCACCGTACCGGAGCCGTCCTTTTCATAGTCCGAAGCATAAATATCTCCGGTTGTACCTATCTGTACACCGATTTTCTTACCCGCAAGCTCCTCCACACCGGATATATCCGAAGGTCCTACCTCCTTGCCGCAGCTCGTCAGGCAAAGTAGCAGTACCGTCATAATCCATATCAAATATCTTTTCATCATTTCCTCCATTCCAAGGCATTACATCGTTTCAACCGGCCGACCTACTGCTCTCCTCGCCAAACTGCACCTGCCCGTTCCCATTCCTTTACAAACCGCTGATACTTCTCTGCTGCATCCACTTCATCCTTCTGCCGCAGTGCAGTGCAAAGTTCTGACAAGCTCTGATACAACGGTGTCAATTCCAAATTCGCTGCCACACCCTTTAAGGTATGTGCCGCATCCAATGCCTGCTCAGTACAAAAGCACTCCTGCTGTCGTTCTATCCTCTGCCTACACTCCCACAGGACATTATACAACGCATCCTCCAAAAACATTTTTATACACATACAATACAGCTCCTCGTCACCGCCCAGCCGTTCCAAGGCTGCCGATACATCCGCTCCGTATTGCTCCAATTGTTTTTTCCAGTTCGCCAATGTTCTCCTCCGTTTTCCCCCGCCCAATGCATTATTTTACCATGTCTTAAGCGTTCAGGCAACCAAAAAAAGAACGGATTTATAACGCAACAGACCGCAGAACAAATCTGCGGTCTGTCTGTTTTTATCTATATTTGTTTACCATGCCAAATATTCTTTATGCAAGCTTGCAGGTAAATTCAGCCTTACCATTGCCTTCGATTACCGTATCGTTGCCCTCTACGGTCTGGTCTGCTGCCTTCACATTTACCAGTACAACCTTCCAAGCCTTTGCAGAATCCACCTTTACCGAAATCTCATTACCATTCTTTACAATCGTAATCTCTGCTTCCTGCTCTGCATTGCCGTTGAACACCTTCGTCGAAGCTGCTGCGCCGTCCTTCAGCTCGTAAGCCTTGAAGGTAACACCATCCGCATAATCATATACCGGACCGCAATCCTTGCCTAATGCAATGATGCTGTTCTCTCGTACCATAAGCGGAATGCTTAAGTAATCGTGCTTCTCCTTGTACCACTTCTCACCGTTCTTTACTTCACCGGTGAAGAAATTCGTCCAGCGACCCTCCGGCAGATAGTAATTTGCCATGCTCTGGTCATTGAAAATCGGAGCTACGAGTAAGGAATCACCATACATATACTGCTTGTCTAAGTATGCACAGTTCTGATCCTCCGTAAACTCAAGCACCATACTTCTCATCATCGGCACACCGGTCTTAGAAGTCTCAATCGCATTGCGATACAGGTAAGGCATCAAACTAGCCTTTAACTTCGTAAAGAAACGAACTACATCTACTGCTTCCTCATCATAAGCCCACGGCACACGATAAGAGGTACTTCCGTGCAATCTGGAGTGAGAAGATAACAGACCGAATGCACACCATCTCTTGTATACGTCTGCGGTGGAGGTGTTCTCGAAACCACCGATATCATGGCTCCAGTAACCGAAACCGGACATCGTTAAGGACAGACCGCCGCGCAAGCTCTCTTCCATCGACTCATAATCCGACCAGCAGTCACCGCCCCAGTGTACCGGGAACTTCTGACCACCTGCAGTCGCGGAACGAGCGAAGAGGATAGCCTCCTCCTTGCCTCTCTTGCGCACTAACAAATCATATACAGTCTTATTGTAGAGATAGGTGTAGTAATTGTGCATCTTCACAGGGTCGGAGCCGTCATAGTACATAGCCTCGGTCGGGATTCTCTCACCAAAGTCGGTCTTGAAGCAGTCAACGCCCATGTCAAGGAGAACCTCTAACTTATCCTGGAACCACTTGCAAGCCTCCGGATTGGTAAAGTCTACGATAGCCATGCCCGGCTGCCACATATCCCACTGCCATACATCGCCGTTCTTGCGCTTAATGAAGTAGCCCTTTTCCATACCCTCTTCGAACAGAGCGGACTCCTGACCGATATAGCTGTTAATCCATACACAAATCTTTAAGCCCTTTGCCTTTAATCTCTTTAACATGCCCTCCGGATCCGGGAATACTCTGGAATCCCAAAGGAAATCAGACCAAGAAAACTCCTTCATCCAGAAGCAGTCAAAGTGGAATACTGCCAACGGAATATCACGGTCAAACATACCATCTACGAAGGTATTTACAGTTTCTTCGTCATAGTTGGTCGTAAACGAAGTAGACAGCCACAGACCAAAGGTCCAAGGTGCCGGTAAGGATGGCTTTCCGGTCAAATCGGTATAGCGGCTCAAAACCTCCTTCATGGTCGGACCATTGAAGAAGAAGTAATCCAAGGACTCACCCGGTACGGAGAACTCTACCTTCGTTACCATCTCGGTACCTATCTCAAAACTTACCGGACCCGGATTGTTTACGAATACACCATATCCGCGGTTCGAAACGTAGAACGGAATGTTCTTGTAGGACTGCTCGGTAGAAGTACCACCGTCTGCATTCCAGATATCGATGGACTGACCATTCTTTACGAACGGAGTAAAACGCTCACCGGTACCGTATACATACTCGCCTACACCTAAGGAAAGCTGCTCTCTCATATATGTATCATGCTCTAAGCCATCATCATAGGCCAGACCCTTCCAGTCGGTCTTCATATACGCAAGGTCTCTCCAGCCGCTTCCGGTCAGCTTCTCATCTCCACGGAAGAATGCAAACGAGCCGTTGCCCTTATTTACTTCCATACGAAGGGTACCACTCTTGATGTTGATAACCCATTCATTCTCCTCTACCTCTACCTTTGCGTTCTCATCCAAATCCAACTCAAAGGAAGGTCCCTTCTTCTGTACACCTGCATAATGATAGGTCTGTACACGCAGTACCTCCGGCATCGGAGCAGACACCTTAATTGTTAAATTAACGCCACCTAATGTATCACCACGATGATTGATGTGATGGGTTGGTGCACACATCGTTACCATGTTGTCTTCAATCTTTGTGAAATAAATCTGAGCCGGTGAAAAGCACTCAGTTCCTTCTTTCTGCAACCAGCATCCGTTACTAAACTTCATTGTTTTTTCTCCCTTCTATTTAACTTTTTTCATTCAACGGCATTCTAGCTTTTTTCTTTTCCAGAAACAATGGGAAATCTTTTTCAAACCATGTAGTTTTCTGCCTGCCATACGAATTTGCTCTAGTATATCATGCCTGATTTTTAAAAGCTATCTTGATAATTTGAGAAAAAACATAGCGGTTATTAGTCTTTTTGCTTTATTCTGCAGGAAGTGTACCCATCAGCTGTGCCAATGTACCATCGGATGCCATTCCGCCAATCATATAAAACATCATCACAAATGCAATAACCAGCATAATCAAAGTTGCCCGCGCCCAGCTTTTGCGCGTCTTAGTCGCAGTCTTTCCAAAGCCCCAGGTAAGCAGCACGATGAGGTATGCAAAAGCGCCCACCATCGGAACAAACGGCAGCAGCATAATACCAAGCCACTGCAGCATACTCATAGAGCCTTCCTTCTCCGGTCCGCCGGAGGTTCCTAAAAGAGCTCCTACAACACCCTGCGGTGCTTCCTCCTGCGGAGCACCATAGCCGCCATGATTCTCTCGGTATTCCCCATAACCGTTTCCTGCATAATTCTCCTGTTGTCCGGCACCGTAGCTTCCCTGTGCTCCTGCCGCCCCCTGCCACGCAGCATTTCCCTGCGTAAAAGAAGCGCCGCCTCTGGCCTCATCGACCGGTGTTCCGCAATACTCACAAAAATTTGCCTGTTCATTTATAATAATTCGTCCACAAGCTCTGCAAATCATTGATTCCATCCTCCAATCCAACTGTTTTCAATAAATTCACTGCAACTAAGCTTTATATCAGCCATGCAGGTATATACCAATTCTTTTTATCAATCGGCAATAAATCCGATGCCAAACAAACCACTGCTCCTGTTCCGATTTCCGTTTTCAGATGTGCCGTCCCCGCAAAACGATCCTCCTCGGATGGCTCCTTCTCAATCGGAGCCAAAACCGAAAAATTTTTGATTGCATTTTTCGGTGCGGTTCCTTTCTTGATTTCAATCGGATAAACGGTTCCGTTTTGATAGATAATAACATCAATCTCCTTTTTGTTGCTATCCCTATAAAAATATAATGGCGGCCGCTTTCCTGCATTCAGATAACTTTTATATATCTCCGAGACCACCCAGGTTTCAAAGAATTCTCCGCTCATAGAACTGTTCTCCAGTACTGCCGCACTGCCCCAGCCCATTAGGTGCGCACACAGCCCGGTATCCAAAAAATACATTCTCGGTGCTTTAATCACTCTCTTTAATGCGTTATTTGAATACGGCGGAATCAATGCTACCATTCCGCACGCAACCAAAATAGACAACCAGTTTTTGGCTGTCGGAGCCGAAATTCCGGTTTCCTGTGCCAAAGCATCATAATTTACATTGGATGCCGTTCTTGCTGCAACAATTTTAATAAAATTCATAAAAGCAGTTTCATTTGCCACCTGTTCCAAATCCCGTATGTCCCGGCTCAGATATGTGTCAAGATAGGATTCAAAATAGGTTTCATAATTCACATTTTCTATCTCATAAAGTCTTGGCATGGAGCCTTTGTAAATTCTTTCAAAAATATCCGTCACAGACATTGCTTTCGCCCTTTGGATACGCTCCATCATCTGATTTATATCTACCTCAAACGGCGCAAAATGATTTCCGTTGATTTCACTGTTGGTCAAACCAAGCATAGGAATAATTCCCGCTCTGCCTGCCAACGTCTCCGTTACACTCTTCATCATACGAAACATCTGCGAACCGGTCAGCCAAAAATCTCCGGGCTTCTTTCGTTCATCTACCAGCATTTTGATATACGGAAAAAGCTCTGGCGCATATTGCACCTCATCAATCATAACCGGAGGTGCGTATCTTTGAAGAAACAACTCCGGATCCGATTTTGCAAGCGCCCGAATCGTCGGACTATCTAACGAAACCTTTTTTCTTCCCGGTTCCAGCATACGTTCCAGTATCGTTGTTTTTCCAACCTGTCTAGGTCCGGTTAACAACAGAACAGGAAAGGTTTCACTTACATTTTTAATTGTGTCTTTTATCGTTCTTTCATAATACATAAGCAAATCTCCTTGCCTGTAAGATACCCTCAAAAACATAATTTATGCAAATCTAAAGTGCTATTTTATATTTTACTGTTTTTCTTTTTATCCGTCAAGATATTCTGGCACATTTTACCCTGTCCGCAGCTCCGGATTACTTCTGCGATACTGCCCCGGTGTCGTGTTCTTCAGCCGCTTAAAGGTTCGGATAAAGTAGCTGCAATCATTAAAGCCGCTCTCAATCGCAGTTTCCAGTATCGAAAGCTCCGTGGTCGAAAGCAGCTTTGCCGCCTGCTCAATCCGGTACGAAATCACATAATCCATCGGTGTCTGGCGCGTGATTTCCCTAAAAATCCGGCAAAAATACTTCGGATTCATGTTGGCTACCGCGGCCAGCTCCTCCAAGGTTAACTGCTGCTGATAGTGCAGCTCGACATACTCTAACACCGACTTAATCTGTCCGATGCGGTGTGAGCTTACCGCCTCAGCCGAATTGATACCATACAGCTCCATTTGCAGTATATATGCGAAGATGTTTCCCAGACAGCTGACTGTTACCATCTCATACAGCTCCTGCGGCTCTGGAACTGGTTCTCCCTGTGACTTTCCGGCTGTGTCTGTGTCCGGCTTCCCTTCCCTTCCTGCTACATTCCTGCGTCCTGCAAAGGCATGCATCAGCTCGTCAACAAGCGCATGCAGTTTCTCATCCGCCCCGCTTCGATAATGCAGCTTCGGCAGAATCTTCAACCGATACACCGGGCGCAGATGCTTTTTTATCAGCTCCATGCTTCGAAACAGACCATGCAAATCAAACACCAGACATTCATATACACAATTCTGCGGCGTTCCGCCATGCAGCATACCGTCCCGTATCAGCAAAAAATCTCCGGCATTTGCCACCAGCTCTTCCTCGTCCGCCTGCAAAATGAAGCTTCCCTCCAAGATGCGAATAATTTCCCATTCCTTATGCCAGTGCAGCGCCATCTGATATTGCGGGTCTGCCGCATCTACATAATAATAAGCCACCGGAAATTCCAGCGTACCATGCTGTCTTTTTTCATGTGAGGTTAACGAATACATCCCGTCTCCTTTCCCGCACCAAGCAACAAAAAGTGAATATAATCCTATTTTTCATGATTATAGCACAAGAAAACTTTCCTTTTCAATGGTAAAATTATTATATCATTATATTTAGCAAAGGAGCTTAATTTTATGGCAGAGAACAGATTAATCGGAAGCTATCCGGTCATTGGTATCCGTCCGACGATTGACGGAAGAAGAGGCTATTTGAAGGTAAGAGAATCCTTAGAGGAGCAGACCATGAATATGGCACGCTCCGCAAAGAAGCTGTTTGAAGAAAACTTACGCTATTCCAACGGCGAACCGGTAAAGGTCGTTATTTCCCCGACCACCATCGGACGTGTCGCTGAGGCTGCAGAGTGCGCCGATTACTTTGCAAAGGAAGGCGTTGACATTACACTGACCGTTACTCCATGCTGGTGCTACGGTGCCGAGACCATGGATATGGACCCACGTACCATCAAGGGTGTATGGGGCTTTAACGGTACCGAGCGTCCGGGTGCAGTTTATCTCGCTTCTGTTTTGGCTACCCACGCACAGAAGGGACTTCCTGCGTTCGGTATTTACGGTCATGACGTACAGGATGCAGATGCTACCGACATTCCGGAGGATGTGGTAGAAAAGCTGCTCCGCTTCGGTCGTGCGGCCGTTGCTGTTGCTTCCATGCGCGGCAAGTCCTACTTACAGATTGGTTCCATCTGTATGGGTATCGGCGGCTCCATCATTGACCCTGATTTCATCGAGTCCTATCTCGGTATGCGTGTCGAGTCCGTAGACGAAGTAGAAATCATCCGCCGTATGGACAAGGGCATTTATGATGAAGCAGAATTCGAAAAAGCATTTACATGGGCAAAAGAAAAGTGTATTATAGGATTTGACAAGAATCCGGAGGCAGTACAAAAGACTCCGGAGGAAACTGAAGAAGATTTGAAGTTTGTAGTCAAGATGATGTGCATCATCAAGGATTTGATGAACGGCAACAAGAATCTGCCGGAGGGTTGCGAGGAAGAAATGGTTGGTCACAATGCGATTGCTGCCGGCTTCCAGGGTCAGCGTCAGTGGACCGACTTCTATCCAAACTGTGATTTCCCGGAGGCTATGTTAAACACCTCCTTCGACTGGAATGGAGCCAGAGAACCATACATTCTCGCTACCGAAAATGATGTATTGAACGGTCTCGGTATGTTGTTTATGAAGCTGCTTACCAACCGCGCTCAGATTTTTGCAGACGTTCGTACCTATTGGAGTCCGGAGGCAGTCAAGAATGCTACCGGCTACGACATCGAGGGTATTGCAAAGGAATCAGGCGGTTTCATTCACTTAATCAATTCCGGTGCGGCTTGCTTAGATGCCAACGGTCAGGCAAAGGATGTTAACGGCAATAACGTAATGAAGCCTTGGTACGACATCACCGAGGAGGATATGGATGCCATCATGAAGGCAACCACATGGAACGCAGCAGACTACGGCTATTTCCGCGGCGGCGGCTTCTCTTCCAGATTCGTTACCGAAGCAGAAATGCCGGTAACCATGATTCGTCTGAATCTGGTCAAGGGACTCGGACCGGTGCTGCAGATTGCAGAGGGCTGGACCGTAAAGCTTCCGGAGGAAGTAACCGATACCTTATGGAAGCGCACCGACTACACTTGGCCTTGTACTTGGTTTGCACCAAGATGCGACGGCAAGGAGGGTCCGTTCAAGACTGCTTATGATGTCATGAACAACTGGGGCGCAAATCACGGTGCCATCAGCTACGGTCACATCGGTGCAGACCTCATCACCCTGTGCTCCATGCTTCGTATTCCGGTAAGTATGCACAATGTACCGGAGGAGAAGATTTTCCGTCCGGCAGCATGGAATGCATTCGGTATGGATAAGGAAGGTCAGGATTATCGTGCCTGCGCAGCATACGGACCACTCTACAAATAGTATATATGGAGGAAATCATGAAATATCAAGAGATTAGAGATCAGATTTGTGATATCTGCAATAAGATGTGGCAGCTCGGCTGGGTAGCTGCCAACGACGGAAATATCACCGTAAAGGTAAGCGAGAATGAGCTGCTTGCTACTCCGACCGGTATCAGCAAAAGCTTTATCACGCCGGATAAGCTGGTACTTATCGATATGGACGGAAATATTTTGGAGGCTGAAAACGGTTACCGCCCTTCCAGTGAGATTAAGATGCATCTCTGCTGCTACAAGGAGCGTGAGGATGTCGGTGCCGTTCTGCACGCACATCCGCCGACAGCAACCGGTTTTGCGGTAGCTCATGTACATATGGACAAATACGTGATGATTGAGGACGTGCTTGCCATCGGCAGTGTACCGGTAACACCATACGGTACCCCATCTACCGAGGAGGTACCAAATGCCATCCGCCCATATCTGCCGGAGCATGACGTAATGCTTCTTGAAAATCACGGCGCACTGGCAGTCGGTGCTGATTTGATTACCGCATACTACCGTATGGAGAGTCTGGAGCTTTGGGCAAAGATTCAGCTGACCGCTCATCTGCTTGGCGGTGCTAAGGAAATCTCCAAGCCGGACATTGATAAGCTCATCAGCATGAGAAGCAAGTACGGTGTAACCGGAAAGCACCCGGGCTACAAAAAATATAACGAAGAGTAAAGTAATATAAGATGGAGAGGTTATTATGGGAAATTACTATCTTGCAATCGATATCGGCGCTTCCAGCGGAAGACACATTTTAGGTTCTATGGTTGATGGCAAAATGCAGCTTGAGGAAATCTACCGTTTTGAAAATGGTATGAAGGACATAAACGGCACCAAATGCTGGGATGCCGACCAGCTGTTTTCTGACATCAAGGCAGGTATGAAAAAGTGCAAGGAAATCGGCAAGCTTCCGGTTTCGGTCGGTATCGATACCTGGGGAGTGGATTATGTTTTTCTGGACAAGGCAGGCAATCGCATCGGCAATGCCGTAGGCTACCGCGACAGCCGTACCAAGGGCATGGACGAGGAGGTTTACCGCATCATCGACGAAGAAGCGTTGTATTCCCGTACCGGCATCCAGAAGCAGCTTTATAACACCATTTATCAGCTGATGGCAGTCAAACAACAGCAGCCGCAGCTTCTTTGCGAAGCCGAGACCCTGCTGTTTATGCCGGACTATTTTCACTATTTACTGAGTGGCGTTATGGCAGCAGAATACACCATCGCGACCACCGGTCAGCTGGTCAATCCAACCACCAAGGATTGGGATTACGAACTGCTTGCAGAGCTCGGTTATCCAAAGCATATTTTCCCTGCTATCAAAAAGCCCGGCACTGTACTCGGCAATCTGACCGAAGCAATTCAGGCAGAGGTAGGCTTTGATTGTCAGGTAGTGCTTCCTGCTTCCCATGATACCGGCTCCGCAGTTATGGCAGTTCCAATCATGGGCATGGAAACCGTCTATATCAGCTCCGGCACCTGGTCCCTGATGGGTGTGGAAAGCCCGGCGGCAAATTGCTCTCCGGCAAGCCACGCAGCCAACTTTACCAACGAGGGCGGCTACGATTATCGCTACCGCTTCTTGAAAAATATCATGGGACTTTGGATGATTCAGTCCGTGCGCCACGAATACGACGATAAATATTCCTTTGGCGAGCTTTGCCGTCAGGCAGAGGAAGCCAAAACCTTCCCATCCCGCGTGAACGTAGATGACGACAGCTTCTTTGCACCGGAAAGCATGATTCAGGCAATCAAAGCATATTGCAAGGCTTCCAACCAGCCGATACCGGAAACTCCGGGCGAAATCGCTACCGTCGTTTACCAGAGTCTTGCAGACTGCTACGGTGCAACTGTTCGCGAAATCGAGGCAATTACCGGCAAATCCTACGACGCAATCAATATCGTCGGCGGCGGTGCCAATGCGGATTATCTGAGTCAGCTGACCGCAAACAGCACCAAAAAGACCGTCTATGCCGGTCCGACCGAAGCGACTGCCATCGGCAATTTGGTTGCACAGATGATTCACGCAAAAGAATATGACAGCTTAGAGGCTGCCAGAAAGAATATCTTCGACTCCTTTGCAGTCAAGACCTTTCTGCCACAATAATCTAAAAAAACGCTTCCGATCGGAAGCGATACGGAGGCAAATTATGTTAAAGGGAATTCCAAAAATTTTATCTCCCGAATTGTTAAAGGTACTTTGCGAGATGGGTCACAGTGACCGTATCGTCATTGCAGACGGCAATTTCCCGGCAGAGTCCATGGGTAAGGATGCCATCGTTATCCGTATGGACGGTCATGGTGCCGTCGAGGTGTTAAATGCCATTCTCACCCTCTTCCCTCTTGATACCTACGTTGAGAAGCCTGTATCCTTAATGCAGGTCGTACCGGGCGACAACGTCGAGACACCGATTTGGAAGGAATATGAGCGCGCAGTAGCCGCTGTCGATGAGCGCGGCAGTGCCGCCATCGGCCAGATTGAACGCTTCGCATTCTACGAAGAAGCAAAGAAAGCATACGCCATCATCGCCACCGGCGAAGGAGCTCTGTATGCAAATATCATGCTGCAAAAAGGTGTTGTAGTATAAAATGATTGCAAACACTTCCGGATAGAAATCCGGAAGTGTTTTTGGTATAATAAAAAAAAGATTCAAGAAATAAGTAGGTGTATGTATGGGAACCAACCATTATAAAGATGACTTGAAATATTTATATTCGGCATTATTAAACCATCCGTCCATAATAACCGCTGAAAAGAAAAAATCAGAACTGGATGCCCTGTACTTCGATAAATGTAATGTAGTATGCGACTTTGACCATTTTATTGATGCAGCAACCGAACTAACCTGCTTTTTCGAGGATGGACATACCAATATTGAACTTCCTTACACATCTCAGGATTTATGTTGTAAGCTGAAATGTTACTGGGATGAAATGCATTTTAACGAGCTGATTTTGAAAGAAGCATATGAAGATATTCCCGAATATGCACGCATTACAAGCGTAGAAGGTAATTCCATAGAAGAACTAATCACGACCCTCACGAAACAAATCCCTCATGAAAATATCTATTTGGTAAAAAGTCGGATGATACAGTATCCATATCAAAACTATCATTTGTTTAGTGCAATGAACTTAAAGAGATTGTTTGGTGTCAAAAAGAACTACTCCATTTGCAGTCACTTTAAAGGACAATGGTATTGCAACCATTTGCGGAGCTCCGACCGGAGGCAAGCCAACCTCTTATGGTATGCCCAAGAAAATGCGTATGCCGAATACCAATATTCGTTTTCGAGTATCAAGATGCTTTTTTCGGCGTCCGAATGCAAGCTTGGATGAAGAAATCACGCATTTTTCTTCTTCCCCTGTCATACACTGTATAAACAAGTATGACAGGGTATTTTTATGAAACCATCAAATGCAAAAGCATCCAAATATGCTGTGAATTACCTGCTTTCCGCCAGACATCAGCAAATCGAAGAACGTGCCGTAATGATTGCCCAATATATCGTTGAAAACAATGCCACCGTGCGTCAGGCAGCAAAACAGTTTGAAATCAGCAAGAGCACCGTACATAAGGACATTACCGACCGCCTGCTTCACCTCAACCCTTCGTTGGCAGAACAGGCAAGAGAAGTGCTCGACCGAAACAAGTCCGAGCGCCATATCCGGGGCGGCATGGCGACGAAACGCATGTATGATTCGAAACGCTATGACAAATAGCCCTTATACACAAGCCTTAAAAATCAGTCAAAAAACGAAAGACACTCTCCTACTTCCCTCTACAAAATACCCCCTGACTCATACGAGTCAAGGGGTACAATTGTTTTATCTTATACTGCTACGAAGCGGTCTGCCTGCTGTTTCAAATTGTCTGCTACCTGATTACTGATTTCCATCTGGTCATTTACGGTCTTCATCTCTTCTGCCAGCTTTGTTGCGCTCTCCGCTGCAGTTCCGACACCGTTTGCACTATCATCGATTGCAGCAGTGATACCTGCAATCGAAGCGGTAATGCTCTGAATCAGCTGCTTCATCTCTTCTGTCATCTCATAGAAGCTCTTCATTTCACCATCCAGATATACAGCATCGCCACTGTACTTCTGACCTGCTTCTACGAAGCCATCGTAATCCGGAAGAATCGTCTTTTCCAGATATTCTACCAGCGATTGCGACTCAGCACCCAAATCACGCACTGCCTTTACTACCGCAGCATTAATCTGCTGAATGTTGTTGGCGGTCTCACGGCTGCTGTCTGCCAGCTGACGAATCTCATCTGCAACTACCGCAAAACCACGACCTGCTTCACCTGCACGCGCCGCCTCAATCGAAGCATTCAATGCCAGCAAATTGGTCTGACTGGAAATATTCAAAATCTCATTGGTCAAGTCATTGACTCTGTCTACACTCTTACTGTTCTGAATCGAAATCTTCAGACGCTCGGTAATCTCTTCCGTCATCTGCTGGATACGCTCTCTGTTACCCTGTGCATTCTCCTCCAGCTGCTGTGCGCGCTGCTTCATATCGCCTGCATATACTTTAATGCTGTTCGCATTGTCCGAAATGCCTACAACGCTCTCGTCTACGTCTGTCATGTTGCTGTTTACGTCTGCAATCGTCGCTGCAATCTCTTCCATCGAAGCTGCCAGCTCTTCCATAACTGCCGACGTATCATTTACCGAGTCATTTGCTGCCTCAAGACTGTTGTTTACATCTACGGTTACACGCTCCAAATCCTGCGCGCCACCGATAACCTGACTCATGATACCCTGCAGGGTCTCGATGAAATGGTTGATATTCTTCGCTACCGTACCAATCTCGTCCTTGGATACTACCGGTACACGGTCAGTCAAATCACCACGGTCTGCAGCTACTTCTTCTACGATTGCTACCAGTTTCTTATTCAGCTTTGCAATCGGATTTGTAATCTTGGTAACACATACAACTACCGAGCCTAAAGCAGCTACAATAACCACTACGATTACAATAATCATGATTCCGCCAAGCTTCTCACACAGAGCAGCTACCGAATCCGCCTTGCCTGCAATCTCAAGCTCTGCCTCTTCTTCCAAACGCTTCAAGCCCGAATTTACCAACGTTGCTTTCTGCGCCAGCTGTCCGTTCGCCAAAGTAGTTGCTTCCGTTCTCAGTGTCTCACTCGTTACCGCTGTTCCGTCCGTCGTCGCATCGGTCGTTGTGGTAGTCGTTGTAGTCGTGCCGGTGGTGGTATCTGTGGTCTCTGCTGCCGCAGCTGCCTCTGCCAGCTCTGCCTCCAACGCCTGTCCGCTAATATCAATTACGTTATTAACTACTGTAAAGAAATCATTCTGCAGCTTCGTCAGGGAAGTCATCTGCTTTTCTGCTTCCACATTTCCCTTGGCCAAATTCGATAACACCTCCATCGCTGCTACCGATTCTGCACAAAGCTCTGCCAGCTGCTCCTCATAGCCTTCCATCATCAGCTCATTCGTATTGATACAATGGGATAATACCACCTTATGTATCGTCTGCAGGTTTTCATTTACCGTTACCGCTGCATCCAGCTTCGCCATGGATGTCTCTTTCAGCTCACGCGTATTGTTGCTCATAATCGTGTTTGCGATAATCGAAAGCACACAAACTACCAATGCAATAAATGCAAGCAAACTTACCGGAGCTAACACTTTTGTCTTAATCTTCATGTCCCGTTCCTCCTACCGTACTTTTTTGGTACTCAGTTCCACAAATCTATTCATATTATACCATAGACACTGATATATTTCCATAACTTTTTTAGGAATATTTCACTTCTTTGTATCCATTTTGAAGCACGCAAAATTTAAGCCGATACACAACAAAAGCTGTTGCAAAATTGCACCCAATTTCGCAACAGCCTATGCTTTAATCCACAAACAATTTCGTTGATAAATAACGGTCTCCCGAATCCGGCAGCAATGCCACGATTACCTTTCCGGCATTCTCCGGACGCTTTGCCAATTCATACGCCGCCCACAGCGTTGCACCGGACGAGATTCCTACCAGCAGTCCCTCCGTATGTGCGAACGCACGACCCACGCGGAATGCATCCTCGCCGCATACTGTAATGACCTCGTCCACAATTTCGCGGTTCAAAAGCTCCGGTATAAAATTCGCTCCGATTCCCTGCAGCGGATGTGGTCCCGCCTCGCCGCCGGACAGCAACGGACTGTCCGCAGGCTCTACCGCCACAATCTGCACCGCCGGATTTTTTTCCTTCAGATACTCTCCGACTCCGGTAATCGTACCACCGGTACCGACTCCCGCCACAAAGATATCCACCTTTCCTTCCGTCGCTTCCCAAATTTCCGGTCCGGTGGTTGCACGATGCGCCGCCGCATTTGCCGGATTTTCAAACTGTCCCAATATCATAGAACCCGGCGTTTCCCGATGAAGCTCTTCTGCCTTTTCAATGGCTCCTGCCATTCCCTTGGCACCCTCGGTCAGCACCAGCTCTGCACCATAGGCACGAAGCAAATTTCTCCGTTCCTCACTCATCGTATCCGGCAACGTCAGAATTGCCCGATACCCTCTGGCAGCTGCTACCATCGCCAGACCGATTCCGGTATTCCCCGATGTCGGCTCGATAATCGTTGCCCCCGGCTTTAGGATACCCCGTTCCTCTGCATCCTGTATCATAAAATATGCCGCCCGGTCCTTGGTAGAGCCTGCCGGATTCAGATATTCCAGCTTCGCCAGCACCTTAGCCGCCGTCACTCCCAGCTTGCCGGAAAGACGCTCCGGCTCCAGCATCGGAGTCTGTCCAATCAAGTCAATTGCACTTTTAACTACTTTCGTCATAATCTTACCTCATTCTCACAAACCAACAACCACTTCTCTTATTCTTCCCGCTGCACCGGTTGAAAGAAATGGTCAATCACATGCACCTTCATCCATGTAATCACCGGTCCCAGCATAAATGCCATCAGCACCGTTACCACACCCAGCTTTGCGCCAAATAGCACACCTATCAGACACACGATCAAATCACACGAAATTCGAATCACACGAAACGGTATCTTTTTCATGCATTTGGACAACAAAAACGCAATCGCATCATACGGTGCCGTACCAAGCTGTGCTGCCATATACACCGAAGCCGCCGCTACAAACACAATCAGCGCCGGAATCATAACACCGACTCTGACTGCCATCGAATCAAACAAATTCTCCAAGCCGAACTGCTCCATCCAGCAGGAATTGACCCAGCAGAAAAAGTCTCTGCTGTAACCGACCAAAAACATATTCGCCAACGTTCCCCAACCGAGCTGCTCTCTGGCAAACAAAACCACCAGCGCAAACATCAGACAATTCAACACCGCCTGCCAGTTACCGAAGCTCCAACCCAGACGGTCAGAGATTGCCACATTCATGCAGGTAAACGGGTCTGCGCCAAAATCACACAGCTGCAGAAACGACAGCGAAAACCCCATAACAATTACTGCACATATTACCAAAACCAGAGTTTTCTTATCCACATTACGAAATTTCATTTTGTTTTCCACATCAGAACATAGCATTGCCTGCTACGCCTGCCTTTCTCTTACTGCATTCTCTGCATCCTGCCAAGCTTCATGCTAATGATAAAACTTCTGCGTTTCGTATTTTGCTTCGCAGGTCATCTGGATTCCCAGTCGCTTCAACGAATTTACATCCACACTGGAAAGCATGACCGACGCATGGAACTGCAATCCGCGCAACGCCGGAAGCTGCGCCAAGGCTTTCGCCGCATTCTCGTTATCCTTTGCGCTGATTGCCAGTGCAATCAACACCTCATCGGTATGCAGGCGCGGATTTTTGCCTCCCAGATACTCAGTCTTTAAGGTCTGAATCGGCTCAATTGCCTGTGGTGAAATCAAATCCACCTCATGGTCGATGCCTGCCAGCTCCTTTACTGCATTCAACAAGACCGCTGCCGACGCTCCGAGCAGCTTGCTCGTCTTACCTGTCACAATACGGCCGTCCTCCAGCTCAATCGCTGCTGCCGGAGACTGGCGTTCCTCAGCAAGCTCATTGGCTGCTGCAACCACCTTACGGTCTGAGCTTGCCACTCCTGCCTGATTCATCAGAAGCTCCAGCTTGTAGACTGCCTCACTGCCGATATTTCCAAGCAATGCATCCTGCAAGCCTGCATAATATCTGCGGATAATTTCCTGCTTTGATGCCTCCTGACACACCGCATCGTCACAAATACAGTTGCCCACCATATTTACGCCCATATCCGTTGGTGACTTATACGGACTCTCGCCAAAAATTTTATTAAAAATTGTCTGCAGCACAGGGAAAATCTCCACATCGCGGTTGTAATTTACCGTCGATACCCCATATGCCTCCAAATGGAACGGGTCAATCATATTCACGTCCTTCAAATCCGCCGTCGCTGCTTCGTATGCCTGATTGACCGGATGACGCAGCGGCAGATTCCAGATTGGGAAGGTCTCAAATTTTGCATAACCCGCATTGATTCCACGCTTATGCTCATGATACAGCTGCGACAGACAGGTTGCCATTTTACCGCTGCCCGGTCCCGGCGCCGTAATCACCACAAGCGGACGGGTGGTTTCGATATAATCGTTCTTGCCATAGCCATCCTCGCTCAGAATCAATGGAATATTGTTCGGGTAACCCGGAATCACATAATGGCGATATACCTTGATTCCCAGCTTTTCAAGCTTTGCCCGGAAGGTATCCGCTGCTGCCTGACCGGTATACTGTGTTACTACTACACTGCCCACATACAAGCCCACACCGGTAAACAAATCTATCAATCGCAGCACGTCCAAATCGTAGGTAATACCCAAATCCGAACGCACCTTATTCTTCTCTATATCCGCAGCACTGATGACAATAACTAACTCTGCCTGCTCCTTCAACTCCAGCAAAAGCTTGAGCTTGCTGTCCGGCTGAAAGCCCGGCAATACGCGCGAGGCATGATAATCGTCAAACAGCTTGCCTCCGAACTCCAGATACAGCTTATTATCAAATTTTCCTACTCTTTCCCTGATATGCTCCGACTGCATTTTCAAATACTTTTGATTGTCAAATCCGATTTTCATATTGCCTCCATCTTACTCTGATAAGTATTTTAATCTCACTCTATCGTTTCTAACAGCTTTGCATTTTGTGCCAGATACAAACAGCCCATGATGCCCTGCGCCCCATCTAAGCCTGCCGGAACCACATAGGTCTCCAGCCGACGTAACTCAGGCGTATCATAATATCCGTTCAGCTTCTTGGCAAGCTTCTGACGCACCAACGGAAACAATTGCTTCTGTTGCATCACTCCACCTCCAAGAATAATCCGCTGCGGAGATAAAATCAAGAGCAAATTCATAATGCCCTGTGCCAGATAATCACTCTCCAGTTCCCATACCTCTGCACAATCCGTCAACGCAATCGCTTTTCTTCCCCAGCGTTTTTCTATGGAAGGTCCGCTTGCGAGTCCCTCCAGACAATGTGTATGACACGGACAGATGCATTCTCCGGAATCCTTCGGATGCCTTTGTATCAGAATATGCCCTCCTTCCGGATGCAACATCCCATGCACCAGCCTGCCGCCGCTATAGATTCCTGCACCGATTCCGGTACCGACGGTCAGATAGACCACATCCGTCAGCCCCTTTGCCGCACCGTACATTACCTCGCCAAGACACGCCGCATTTACATCCGTATCCAGCCCCACCGGAACCGAGAGCGCTTGTACAAACGGCTCTACGATATTATAATCTCTCCATGCAACCTTCGGTGTATGCAGAATTTTCCCAAAGCTCTCCGACCCCGGCACCACATCCACCGGACCGAACGCTCCGATTCCCAGTGCATCTATCCTGCGTTCTGCAAAATATCGGATTAGCTCCGGCATGGTTTTCTCCGGCGTCAACGTCGGAATTGTATACTGCTCTAATAGGTTTCCATTTTCATCGCCGATTGCACAAACCATCTTGGTGCCACCGGCCTCCAACGCTCCGTATCTCATCTTTGCCTCACTTTTTTGTAAAGAATTTGTCTCAACGCAAAAATAAAAACAAATTTTATTTTATCACAATTTTTCTTTTTTCTCCACTAAAATTTTTTATTCTGTTTTTTCCATGGAGTATCCTGCATTGGCACGAAACTGCTGCTCATACAGCTGCGTATATACGCCCTTCTGCCGCATCAGTTCCTCGTGATTGCCCTGCTCAATGATATGACCGTCTGCGATTACCGCAATCTCGTCCGCATTCTTTATCGTAGACAACCGATGCGCTACCACGATAGTCGTTCTGCCCTTGCAAAGCTCATCCAGCGATTGCTGAATCAGAATCTCCGTTGTATTGTCAAGCGCACTCGTCGCCTCATCCAAAATCAGAATCGAAGGATTTTTTAAGAAAACTCTTGCAATCGAAAGCCGCTGCTTCTGTCCGCCGGACAAACGCACGCCGCGCTCGCCAATCTGTGTATCGTAGCCCTTTTCCAACGTCATGATATAATCATGAATATTCGCCCGCTTCGCAGCCTCAATTACCTCTTCCTCCGTTGCATCGAGTCTGCCATAGAGGATATTGTCCCGGATGCTTGCATTAAACAAATAAATATCCTGCTGCACGATACCGATATTACGCCGCACCGACTCCATCGTCAGGTCGTGAAGCTCCTTACCGTCCAGCAAAATTTCACCCGACACCACATCATAAAAATGCGGTATCAGATGGCAAATCGTCGTTTTTCCGCCACCGCTCGGTCCCACTAACGCAAAGGTCTTTCCCCTGCCGATTTTCAAGCTGACATTCTTTAATACATCCGTATCCTCATCGTAACCATAAGAAACATTCCGAAGCTCAATCTCTCCGGCAAGCTTCCCTGCATCCACCGCGCCCGGTGCATCCTTCTCCGGCTCCTCTGCCATAATCTCCAGAAAACGTTCAAAACCGGTCACACCACTCTGATACTGCTCCATAAAGTTAATCAGCGTCATCACCGGATTCAAAAACAGATTGACCGACACAATAAATGCCGAATAGTCGCCGAAATCAATCTTTCCGGCATACAAAAAGAGTCCTCCGCCAATCAGAATCACCACATTGAATACATCCGTGATAAACGAGGTGGACGAATGAAACTGTCCCATTGCCTTATATGCATCCCGGCGTGCCTCCACAAATTCATTGTTCCCTACCTCAAACTTCTCTTTTTCCTTCTCTGCATTGGTAAATGCCTTCGTCACACGAATACCGGAAATACTGCTCTCCAGCGACGCGTTAATCTCGGCAATCGACAAGCGGCTCTTCATAAACGCATCCCGCATCTTTTTCCGCAGCGCACAAACCACCAGCAGCATGAATGGAATACAAACAAAGATAAACAACGTCAGTGTCCAGTTAATCGTTCCCAAATAGATAAACGATACCAAAACCGAAATCGAGCAGATGATGATATTTTCCGGACCATGATGTGCCAGCTCACTGATATCCATCAAATCGTTCGTCATACGCGACATAATCTTACCGGTTTCCTGATTGTCATAAAACCGATACGGCAGTGTCTCCAGATGCTCAAACATCTCCCTGCGCATCTGCGCCTGCATCCGCACACCCATCATATGTCCCTGATACTGAATAAAATACCGCAGCCAAAAGCGAAGCAGATACAATACAAGCAGTGTCAGACCAGCAAATACAATCATGCGGTACTTTTGATTCGGTATCAAATCATTCAGCATAGACCGTGTGACCATCGGATACACAATTCCTATGACCGAAACCAAAAAAGAAGCCAGCATATCCAGGCAAAACAGCCTTTTATGCGGCTTGTAATAGCTTAAAAATTTTCGCAGCATAACGTTCTCCCTTCGTAATATAACGTATCAGACAATACTCTTTATTTTATCGATATAAATTCTCCTCTAACGATTATATCAAAGTTAAGACGTTTTTGCTACTGACTTTACCTGCACTTTTAATAATATTTTGCATAAAGCGATACAAAAATACCGCGACAAGCAAGCAAACCTACCATGGTTTTGCTCCCCTTGCCGCGGCATTTTCTTTATCTATTCAAAGACACTCTAATAATTCCTTCGATATTGTTCTACCACCTCAGATATCGTTTCCAAAAACGATTCTTCGCCCCAGGTATTTACTTTAAAAAACATTGCCTGACTTCCGCCGGAGGTAATCGCACTCAGCTTAATGTGACCGTTCGCTTCCATAAGCGTCACATTCATGCTCACACGGTTGCCACCCATCCAGCTGTAACGCTCATACACCGTTACTACACACTTGCAATCTCCGATACTCAAATCCGAATAATCCTCACGTGTCGCCGACATACTGCCGTTTACCACAGCATCATCAATATCCCGATAGATTCTTGCAAAATCCCCATAAAGCTCACATTCATACTTTGCCATCATTCCCTCTTTTCCAAGCAGTTCCTCTGCTCATTCTAACCATTAACTCTTTCCCACTTTATTCCCTGTCTAATCGTCCCAGGTCGATTTATCGTAGCGCTCCGAAGCCGGTGAAATCACCGGTTTGCCTTCTGCATCCAACAACGGTGTCAGACCACCGCTATACCCTGCTGCATGATACAAATAATTCACGCCGGTTACCTGATCCACCCAGATTTCTGTTGAGTCCATAACACCTTGAGAATAAATCCTCTTAAACCTCTTCTCCTTCATCCTTCCACCCCCTGCATCTGTTTAAATTTGTTTCCTGCTTCTATTGTAGCATAACCATATGAGCATTTGCTGTGTGTTTGATTAGAATTTGATGAAAATGTCATTCTTCCAACCACACAATCTCATCATTCCGCCACTTCCCTATGCAATTCCAACACTACAATCTCCGGTGGATTATTAACCCGCACCGGACAAAGACTGTTCCCGATTCCCCGGCTAACCATCAGCGCAAATTCGTCTTCTCTGTAAAGTCCCGCATCATACTTCGGGAACAAGCCCTGATGTGGTGCGATCACACCACCCACAAAGGGCAACCGAATTTGACCTCCGTGTGCATGTCCCGCCAAAACCAAATTTACCTTCGCGTCCTTATAGGCTTCATAATACTCCGGTCGGTGCGACAATACAATTGTAAAACAATCCTCCTCCGTCAATGCATCTATTTTCTCCCGCATCACGTTCGCCGTAATTTCGTTCCAATCCTTCGAAAAATCCGGGTCTTCTATTCCTACCAAAGCCATCTGTTCCCCATTTTTTTCAATGAGCACTTTTTTATCCCGCAAGACCACAACGCCTGCCGCCAACAAGCCTTGCTCCAGCTTTCCAAGCTCTTCTTCCTTCAAGCGGGACTCATGATTCCCCGTCACATAATAACACGGCGCAATCTCCGTCAATTCTTTCGCGAACGCCAGCGACACCGCTATATCCGTTCGTCTGGAATCAATAAAATCTCCGGTAATTACGATAATATCCGGGGCTGCACTCTTTACCTTCTGCACCAGCCCCTGATTCCCCTTGCCAAACTTCGCATTATGAAAATCCGATATCTGAACCATACGAAATCCATCAAATGCCGCAGGCAGGCTTTCATAAAAGACCCGCGTCTCATTCACTTCTACGCGAAGATTGGTAACCAGCATCCAAATTGTAAATATCAGTGCCAAAATAACCGCAATCTCTTTTTTGTAACGCTTTACAACCTCTTTTATTTTCTTACTTCCCTTTTCCGCCCTTTTCATTGCTTCCCCTCGATACCAATCCTCACTACTCTGTCGCAAAGCATTCTGCCTGCAAATCTACTGTCACTGCCGGGCGGATACCATATCCCTCCAATCCTACATTGGCATTCAGAATATTCTCCGCTGTATAGCCATTACCCACCATGTAGCAGCCACTGGTCGTACCTTCTACCGGGTCGCGCAGCCACCATGCGAATTCCTCAATCTTAAATTCCGTCAAATCGATATGATACCAGTAGCTTTCATCCTTCTCTACCGCCTGCTCCGTCGGAATTGCCAGCTTACTGATATCTGCCGCATCAAACCACACAAGCTCCTCTCTCGACAACAGATATACCTTATCCTCAGTCGTAATCGTACCACCCGCAAGCGCATTTCCGGCTGTTTCATTTGTGGTCAGGACAATTGCTGCCAATTCCTCATCCGTAAAGTCATGTAAAAATCCTGCCTCGTTGTGGTAACCATTGCGCTTTTCGCACATTGCCGAACTCATTGGCGGCTGGTCTGCATACTGCACAACCTCCTTTTCCGAATTCAGCCAGGTTCGGATATTGGATACACTCCAGTCATTGTTGCCGTGCACCCGCAGCTGCAGCTCCAAATCGGCTTCGACTGCTTCTCTGTCCGTCCAGTAATCCTTATCGCCGTCCTTATTGTAGGCACCGCTTTCCGCTGCATCATAGGCTTTCATGGTCAAAATCTGCTTTGCCACCAGCACCGCCTGCGTCTCGTCCTCCGACAGCTTCAATACCCGCCACTCAATCGGCTCCCCATTATATGTACCAAAGGTTATCGTATCGCCAAGCTCATACGGACACACAAATGCCTCCGGTGTAATTTCCGGCTCTGTTCCTGCCTCTCCGGTCGCTTCCTTTCCGGTTTCATCCGTTTCCTTCTGTGTAGCATCCGCGCCCTGCTCCGTCTGTGTCCCGGTATCCTCAGGATGCTTTTCCCGAAATACCCGGTCCGCGATGACCGCTGCTGCTAACAAGCCTACAATAAGCGCCAGCAACAGGATTTTCGTTTTGAGTGTCAGCTTCTTTTTGCCCCATGGACCGCCCATCGGCACCCTCGCTTTTGCCTGCTCCTCGGCGATTGCTTCCTCCGTCTCTCCCATTTTTTGGGTAACATCCGCATCTTTCTGCATCGCATTGTCCTGAAGAAAGGTCCAGATTTCTGCAAAATCCTCCTGCGGCTTCGCCACCAGCCATTGATGCGTCATCAGAAAATATTCCATGGATTTGGACAATGTTACCTCCTCCAGCTTATATACCAGAATCGGAATGCGCTTGCTGACCGCGCGCTCCACCTCCCGCAACACATGCGGTGATTCGTTGGCATGCTCCGACATAACCAGTATCATTGCCGTTGAGCGGTCAATCCCATTGATAATTTCCTCCGCATATTCTCTGCCGGACGGAATATCTCTCGGTGCCAGAAAACAGTTCTTGCCCTTCCCCTCCAAAAATGCACAAATTTTTTCTGCCATTTCTGCATCCTTTGACGCATGCGAAATAAATATATACATAGTATTTACGATTCCTTTCTACGCTTCGTTCTAACCATTCCATCATAGCACGAATTGCCCAAATACTCTATCTGTTTTCACGTTTTTTACTGTTTTGTTGTCAAATAATTTTGTCTATTTTATATTATTCACATTTTATTCATAGCTTTCTATTCTTATTTATGATATAATTATATTACATTGCTGAGTATCTCAGTGCTGATTACGAGGGTAGAGAACGATACGTTCTCAGAATGGAGGTTTACATTATGGCAAACAGATTTATTTTGAATGAGGTATCCTATCACGGTTATGGTGCAATTCAGTCCATTGCTGACGAGGTAAAGGGACATGCCTTTAAAAAGGCACTTGTCTGCAGCGACCCTTCTCTTTTGGAGTTTGGTGTAACCGGAAAGATTTTGAAGGTATTAGATGATGCCGGTCTGGCTTATGAAATTTATTCCAACATTAAGCCAAATCCTACGATTGAAAATGTACAGTCCGGTGTAGCTGCATTTAAGGCTGCCGGTGCAGATTACTTGATTGCAGTCGGTGGTGGTTCCTCTATGGATACCGCAAAGGCAATCGGTATCATCATCAACAATCCGGAGTTTGCTGATGTACGCAGCTTAGAGGGTGTTGCTGATACCAAGAATAAATGTGTACCGATTATCGCAGTTCCTACGACCGCCGGTACTGCTGCCGAGGTTACTATCAATTATGTAATTACCGATGTGGAGAAAAACCGCAAGATGGTTTGCGTTGAC
The DNA here is from genome assembly GCA_017462755.1 of Lachnospiraceae bacterium. Taxonomy (GTDB): domain Bacteria; phylum Bacillota; class Clostridia; order Lachnospirales; family Lachnospiraceae; genus RGIG4057. The sequence goes on from JAFTQM010000087.1 coordinate 54,847, forward strand.
CCGCACGACATCCCGATTATCGCAGTTGTTGACCCTGATATGATGGCTTCCATGCCAAAGGGACTGACCGCTGCTACCGGTATGGATGCCCTGACACATGCAATTGAAGGCTATATTACCAAGGGCGCTTGGGAATTGTCCGATATGTTCCACTTAAAAGCAATCGAAATTATTGCTCGTTCCCTGCGTGACGCTGTAGCCGGTACTGCAGAGGGTCGCGAAGGTATGGCTCTTGGCCAGTATGTTGCAGGTATGGGCTTCTCCAATGTAGGTCTTGGTATCGTACATTCGATGGCTCACCCACTCGGCGCATTGTACGACACTCCACATGGTGTAGCCAATGCTATCATCCTGCCTACCGTTATGGAATACAACGCAGAGGCTACCGGTGACAAGTACAAATACATTGCTCAGGCAATGGGCGTAACCGGCACCGAGTCCATGAGTGTTGAAGAATACCGCAAGGCTGCAATTGATGCCGTAAAGCAGTTATCTTTGGATGTCGGAATCCCTGCCGATTTGAAGGAAATTGTAAAGGAAGAGGATTTACCGTTCCTCGCACAGTCCGCTTACGATGATGCCTGCCGTCCGGGTAACCCGCGCGACACCAGCGTAGAAGAAATTACCGAGCTGTATAAGAAGCTGCTGTAATGACCATAAAAAGAAGCGCACTTCGGTGCGCTTCTTAAATTTTGTATGCACATTTTTTATATTGCATTAACATTTGCTTGGTAAGGTATACCCCTCTTGTTTCATTCTCTCTACAAACCCCGCTTCCTCTATCCCTGCTTCTTTTGCCGCAACTGATACCGAAAGTATATTTTTTTGTACTAATTCAAATAACTGTTTCAGTGCTCCAAGCTCCTGCCCCTGTTTTAATCCTTCCTCATACCACCCCTCACGCTCGGCTGCGCGCATTAGTTTCCATTCTTTTTCCGCATCAAACTCGAATATACTCACCTGCACTACCTCCCGTCGATATTTTGTCAGGAGTTCGGACAAAATTCCTTCGTTAATACACTCCTGCACAGCGCATTCCATCGCATCTTCTATAGGTAATAGTATAGCATATTTTCGTATTCTGTCCACAAATTTTGCATAGTCAGAAAGTATTTTGCAACGCTCCATAATGTCGCGATTCATACCATAGTTTATATTAAACATTTGTACACAAAGCTCCAAATTCGGTTGCGTCTTCTTTGTTATGTAAAGATCCGACAAACGTAACGTACTACATTCCGGTTCCTCTCTGGTTCCATTATAAAACACGACAAACGTAGGCTCCGGAATGCGTATCTTTCTACTGGAATACAACGAAGGCGGAAGCTTCCCTTTTATCCCCATCATCCCCAAATCTCCCGGTTTGTCCGGAATTCCTATCAGTTTCTCATATTCTCTCGAAATATAAAATAAGTCTCTTAGCGGCATATTCGGATTCGGCGTAGATTGATGCTCATACAAATATAGTTCATCGTAAAGCAAAAACGCTACATCATTTTTCATCTCCATATAAATAGCGTTCTCTAATGTAACAATCTCCAAATCATCCGGATTGGTATAATTTGTTTCGTTCATCGCATTGTACAAACTTAAAAGGTTTTCCTTTTCCCGAAAAATCATCCGAAAAAGCGTATCTTTATACTTACGCGCATATACAATATCATTCGTATCTTCTGTCATTCAATTCCCCTTTCTTAATAAAACAATTTTACAATTTGCAGTATCATTTCTCCGGAAAAAATTTAAAAATACTAGAAAATAATTGTTAGAATATTACTCAGAATATAGAATTTAAAAATCCACTTTGAAATATTTCTTTTTCATCATAACACAGAAAGTATTTAGGCGCAAGAAAAAATAAGTTCAACTTAGTGTTGAACCTATTTTTTGATGGTATCATATGTTTATCAAATACCCTATTACCTCTCCTCCACTCTCTCCTCTGCCAGATAAATTCCCCATTCTTTAAAATACTCCGGCAAAGAATATACATCCTCTCCATTCTCTACATACAATGAGCTTATCCCCGGCTGTTCTAATGTAAACGTATCCCATGCGGTTATCAGCTCCAAGCATTCCGAAATCTGATGTACTGCAAAAAATTCATGAAATTCCGAAATGTTTGGACTGTAGATACTCACCACATTATATTTTCCCTTCATTATCTCATTTCGTGAATCATGTCCACCGAAACCAAACGAAGACATTCCATCCTGAACCAGCAGATTCCCCTTACTTTCCAGCAAGCTAAGCGCCTGCTCCTGACTCAAGCCATCAATATAATAAATGTTCTTGTGCAGCCCATTCGCGGTTCCCTGCCCTCTCTTCTTCTCTGCGTCCAGCTCACACGGCAATTCCAGAATAAAGAAAAGCGGCTCCTTATGCATTACAATAAAATGTCGCATAACCTCCAATATCTTTTCGGCATCAACATTTGCACGCATAGTATTCTCAGACACCGCATATCCCTCATACAACTTTTCCGGCTGAGGTACCTGTACCCCCTTTATCATACTCAGCATAACTCTCCTCCTCTAAAACATCTCATCCAACAGAATATAATATCTTAATTTCTCCCAGTCCGGTTCCATCCCAAGCTTGTCGAACAGCATATCCGGGTTGAAATCCGGATAAACCTTACCGCCATAGGTGCCGTCAAAATTATGCTTCAAGCTGCGGTAACACAAGGAAATATCCTTCCACTTATCCGCAATACCGGCATCCCCCAAGTCAATAAAGCCGCTGATGCGCCCATCTGCAAGCAACACATTCGGCAAGCAATAGTCGCCGTGGGACAGCACCGGCTCACTGTCCGGTTTATGCTCCAGAAGCCACGTCAGCAACTCCTCCGGATTTGCAAAGCCCTCCGCTCCATAGGTGTCTGGCTCCGCATCCAATGTATCCACTAGCCCCTGCTCTAAACGTTCCTTTGCCTTTGCAAGCTCCGTATCTAAGTCCCTCACGCGGGGACAATCCGAAACATCCACACTCCAAAGCATATGTAACCCCTCTGCGAGCAACGAAGTCAGCTCATGCGGATGCTCTAGATAATATTCCGCACAGGACATCTCACCCTCAACCTTGCTCATCAACAGATAGCTGATATCTTCCTTCATCTCATGACAAATCACCTTTGGCACCGGAAGCTTCCCCTCCAGCCAGCGCATCATACGAATCGTCGCTTCTACCTCCGGACTGTACTTGTCCATTTTCAACACCATATCTTCAAACACAATAACTGTAGAGGTAGACAAGCCAACCTCATCCATATTGCACTGCTGCCCTGCGGTCAGCTCTTTTATTTTATCCGGAAGCATATTCCTGTCAAATTGCATCGTCTTATGTCTCATTATTTCCTCTTTTCTGCATCGCTTTTTATTTTCACACAGCCCCTTCCTGTGTAAAAAGCAACTCCAATTTCCCACGCATTTACCGCCTTCCCAACAAGACAGCTTTATTTTGAGTGTTCTCTATCTTCCTAGTAGAATCTTTCCTCCTGCAATATCCGAAATTACTTCCACCAAAAACTCATGTTCCTTTTCAAGCACCCGTGCAGCCAGTACCTCTGCTGTATCACCAGCTAACACCGGCACTTTCGTCTGTGCAACAATCTCTCCACTGTCGTATTCTGCACTTACTCGATGTATCGTAACTCCAGTCTCTGTTTCCTGTGCTTCAA
>JAFTQM010000088.1 GCA_017462755.1 Lachnospiraceae bacterium
TCACACGTTCTTTGAAACTTTATTTAAGAATTTCAAGGTTGTTTCATTGTTCAGTTATCAAGGTTCTTGCTTTGTTCTTTCGAACTCTGTACTGTCTCTTAGCGAGTCAGCTTATACAGTATATCATACCGTTTTGCTTTTGTCAACTACTTTTTCAAAATTTTTATTCTTTCGAAATTGTATATTCACTTGACTCAATTCATTTTCGACAGCCTTCAGATTATAACACATTGCTTTCAATCTGTCAACCACTTTTTAAAAACTTTTTCATTTTCAAAAAGTAGAAACGGAGAAAGAGGGATTTGAACCCTCGCGCCGCTATTAACGACCTACTCCCTTTCCAGGGGAGCCCCTTCAGCCGCTTGGGTATTTCTCCATACTTTATTGCATCTGCCTATCGATGCAATCCAATTACAATATTGAATTCATGCATTGTCCCGATGAACTCAAGCGGAGAATGTGGGATTCGAACCCACGGTCCCTTTCGGAATCACCGGTTTTCAAGACCGGCCCCTTAAACCACTCGGGCAACTCTCCGAACAGTGCTTACATAGATTAACACATAAAAAAGCGATTGTCAAGCACTTTTTATTGAATTTTTTATTTTTTTCATTCAATTTGCATTTTGCTGTAAAAACGCCTGTGCGATCACAAAGTCTTCTTCGGTTGTAAGCTTGATGTTTCGATACTCACCGTCTACGATAGCAACGCGCTGACCCAGCACTTCTTCTACCAGCATCGCATCATCTGTTACCTGTAGCGTTGGCTCACATATCTCTAATTTATAAAATGCCTCCTGCAGCAGCTCCGTCCAAAAGGCTTGCGGAGTCTGTGCCGCATACAATTCTGCCCGATTTGGTGTCGCCGCAATTTCTCCGTTATGCACCAGCTTTATCGTGTCCTTTACTGCCACTGCCGGAATGCACGCTTTTTTCTTCTGCGCATTCTCTATCATCCGCTCAATCAGTTCTGCACTCACAAACGGACGCGCTCCGTCATGCACCAATACACAGCTGTCCTTCGGCAAACACATTACTCCTGCCTTTACCGAATCCTGACGCTCTTTACCGCCGACTATCACTGCTTTTATTTTCTTTATATGATATTTCTCTATGATTTCTTCCTGTACATAGCTTTGCATATCTTCGGCAACCACCAGCACAATCCCTGCAACCGAACTTTCCTCAAATGCCTTTAAAGAATAATACAGTACCGGCTTCCCACAAAGAATCCGGTACTGCTTCGGTACGTTGCCACCCATGCGCCTGCCGCTGCCTGCTGCCAGTACAATCGCATAACTTTCCTTCATTAACGTTCTCCTATTTTCAGATTCGGAACCGCATTCAAATCCAAACCGCTTCGTACACCCTTTTGATATTCATAATATGCCGCAGCACCAATCATTGCCGCATTATCCGTACAAAGTCCCGGTGACGGATGATAAAACTGCAGATTATGTTTCGCACAGGCTGCTTCCATCGCTGCACGAAGCGCACTGTTCGATGCCACACCACCGGCAATGGCAATTCGTTCCATTTTATATTCCTTTGCTGCCGCAATCGTCTTCTCTACCAGCACATCTACGACTGCCTGCTGGAAGGATGCTGCCACATCCGCGCGATTGATCTCTTCATTCTTCATCGCACAGCCATTGAGATAATTCAGCACAGCAGACTTTACGCCACTAAAACTGAAATCAAACGGCGCTCCCTCAATCTGCGCACGCGGAAATGCAATCGCTTTCGGATTTCCTTCCTTAGAAAGCTTATCAATCTTCGGACCGCCGGGATAACCCAAGCCAATGGCACGCGCTACCTTATCGTATGCTTCTCCCGCGGCATCATCATGCGTTCTTCCGATAATCTCGTACACACCATATTCCTTTACCAATACCAGATGCGTATGTCCGCCGGATACAATCAGACACAAAAACGGCGGCTCCAGTTCTTTGTTTTCGATGTAATTGGCAGATACATGCCCTTCGATATGATGCACCCCGACCAATGGCAAACCGGCAGCATAAGCTATTGCCTTTGCCTCCGCTACTCCGACCAGCAATGCACCAACCAGTCCCGGACCGTAAGTAACACCGATGGCATCCAAATCCTGCAGTGTCACGCCTGCTTCATCCAATGCCTCCTGAATTACCTGATTTATCTTTTCGATATGCTTGCGCGAAGCGATTTCCGGCACAACACCACCATACAACGTATGCAGCGCTATCTGCGAAGAAATCACATTCGATAATACCTCTCTTCCGTTTCTGACCACCGCAGCTGCAGTTTCATCACAGGAAGATTCGATTGCCAAAATCAAAACATCCTTTTCCATGCTTTTTTATCCTACTCTTTCTCCATATCCTCTCCATCTGCCAGACGCCAGCTTAAGATTTTCCATCTGCCTTCGGTGTCTTTTCGCAGGATGAATTCTTCATATACCTTCAGATACTCAGTATCTTCCTTTTGTGTATAATAAGCAATCAGACGCGCATAATCCCGCTCCTCATCGGTCCAGGTAATCATATCGCCCGCTTTTTCAATCTGATAACTGATAATCGTGCGCTTACATGCCTTGTACTCCTTGATTTCCTCCCAAAGCTCCTCTAACTGTGCGTTATACGTATTTTCCTGCAACAGCTCCGCATCATAAAGCAAACGCAGCTTTACTAACATCTGCTCTACCTGATCCTCTGTCATCTCTTCATTATAAAAACATTTCATCATTCGGCTGTAAACCTTTACCACCTCACGAGGAGTTGCCGGATAGGAGGTATTCAGATTCTTCTCCAGCAATTTTTCTATTTCTGTCTGAACACTTTCTCTCTCCTCGCTCTCCTTGCTTCTCCGATCAGAAACATAAAAATATCCTATTACCACTCCTACTGCAAGCAAAATCATAATAATGACAGTAATCACAGTACTCTTCTTTTTCTTCATCTCCCAGCTCCTTTCTCCTGCAACTGCAGGCTTCCACCTGATTCCAAAGACTATCAATCCTTTTCAAATTCCAGTGTGATACTCTTTTTGTCCTTTCCCGGAAATGCATTTTTGAAGATGCTTCTCGTATCCGACATAAATTCCTCCGGCCGCGTCAGAGACGGACTGTAATGTGTCAGCCACATTTCTTTTACCCGCGCCGCTTTCGCTAACTCTGCTGCTTCATAGAAAGTCATATGCTTATGCTCTACGGCTTTATTTTCCTTGCCCTTCTCACCATACATACCTTCACAGATAAACAAATCCGCTTCCTCTGCCGCCTGTACAATCGCAGACACCGGCCGGGTATCCGTACAATAAGTCAGCTTAATCCCCTTACGCTCCGGTCCGAGAATCATATCCGGCGTATAGGTAATTCCATCCTTTTCCAATACCGCTCCCTTCTGCAGACGGCTCCACAGCTCTCTAGGCACCTGATTTTCATTCGCCTTTTCCGGCATAAACCGTCCGGCACGCTTTACCAAAAGGGTGTAACCATAACAAACCACATTATGGTTTACACGAAATGTTTCTATAATATATGGTCCGCATTCAATCGTCTGCTTCGGCTCTGTAATTTCAATAAACTTCAGTTCAAACGGCAGCTCCGGAGCAATGACCCGCAATGCAGAAACCACTCGCTCCAAGCCCTTTGGTCCGATTAGCGTCAACGGCTCCTTGCGCTCTGCATTACCCATTGAAAGCAACAGCCCCGGCAAACCGCTGATATGGTCGCCATGATAATGTGTAAAGCAAATAATATCAATATCGTGAAAGCTCCAGCCACGCTCACGAATGGCAATCTGGGTACCCTCACCACAATCGATCAGCAGACTGCTTCCATTCAGGCGGGTCATCAGCGCTGTCAGCCAGCGTCCCGGCAAAGGCATCATTCCGCTTGTTCCAAGTAAACATACATCTAACATAATTCTATCCTCCACGCCGCACTCCGGTGCAGCCTTATCTGTCAGGTCACACTTATTCTACTTTATCTTAGCACACAATCCGGTTTTGCGCAAGGGTACAAGCTTCAGAAAGGGATGCTCTCAAACAGACACAAAGCTCCGTAACCGGTTTTCGGCGAAGGCGTAGGCTCTCCCGGAAGCTGTCTGGCACCTCTCCACAGGGCTGCCTTTAACTTTTCCCCATACAGATACGCATCGTTTCCGTTTCCAATTCCCCATTGCATCAAAAGCGCCGCAGCTCCTGTTACAAACGGAGCTGCCATCGAGGTACCCGTACGTACTGCATACCCGCCGCCCGGCGATGTTGTCATAATATTTACTCCCGGAGCCACCAGATCCGGCTTGCTGTTCCGACTTCCAACCACATAGCCACGACCCGAAAAATAGGCATAGCTGTTTTCCAGCGCGTCATATGCTCCCACCGAGATTACCTTCGCAGAGGTCGAAGGAATCGTCAGGGTCGTATCCGGCTCACCTAACAAAAATCCGGTATTCGCTCCCAAGGCTTCCGTCGCAGGAAGCCACAGGTTATACTCCCCGGTCACAATACGTTCCGGGGTTAACACCAACCGCCATATTCCGGAATCGATTCGATTTCCCTGTTCCGGTATCAATTCAAATAAAATCTCCTGCCGCGCAGAATACGGCTTCGGCACCCCAAGATACGCTAACACCTTCGTATTACCTAATACAAAGCGTCGCAGCGGCTCCTGCCTTGCTCCACGCGACGGCTCCTCTATCCGTATCCTCTCTCCGGAGGGCGCAACCAATTCCATCCCAAACCGGTCCACATAGTCTTTCCAGAGCTGCAGACTCAAATTCTGTTCTCCGCGTCCCACCATAAATTCATGTGTTACGTCTGCTCCACCCTCTGTCAGCCTTCCTGCCGCGTGCCCTCTCGCGCCTCCCTCGTTTCCCGTGCCAGTAACAATACTGAGCTTATAATAATCCGCCGCATCATCTAAATACTGCTCCACCAGTGAAGTACCGTCGTGAGAACCGTAATTGTTGCCAAAGCTTAGATTGATTGCCAGCGGCATCCCACGTCGTACTGCCTCTTTTGCCAGAAAATCAATCGCCGTCAGCAGGTTCGTCGTCCTCGGAAAATAAGCGCGGCCGGAATTTCCAAGCTTGACAACCAACAACGTACTTTCTGCTGCCACGCCACGGTAACGTCCTCCGGAGGCTCTTCCGTTCCCGGCAGCAATCCCCGCCACTGCCGTGCCATGCCCGGAGGCATCCGTACTCGGTACCAGACGCAAGCGTTCCGATACGCTTCCCGCCTGCAATGCTTCGTTAATTTGTTCCTCCGTAAATATTCCGTTTTCCAGTGTCTGATCCCACAACAATGCAATTCTGGTCGTTCCGTCCGCTCTGCGAAAATCAGGATGCGCATAATCGATTCCGGAGTCTACGATGCCAACCAACACACCCGCCCCGGACAAAGCATACGGTGCTTTGGTTACTGGAGTGATGCAAGCCGCCGGCAACGACGCCTGCAATTCGAAATAGAGACGGTTTGGCTTTTCTACATATTCAATTTCTTCTCTGGCAAGCAATGCCGGAATTTTTTCCTCTGCAATCGTCAAAATTGCATAAGAATTTAAAAGCGGCACTGCTTTCATTTCAAGCAGTACCGCCAGTTCCTCCAGATTGCCGTGATATTTCACAATCAATTCCCATTCTTTTGTTATCTCGTCATAGCCCGTCTGCAACGACTCCGACTGTCCTCGTTCCTCCTCAGAAAGCTCCATTGCCAGATTGAGCTGATTGCCCGCTTTGCCATCTGACGCTTCCATTTGATTTTCGGATTCTCCGACATTATCCACGCTTAACTCCTATCCGGGATTCATTCATCCACCATTGCTCTGTATGCATTCTTACCAACAGCATATGAACGTAATAAAATGTTTTATGCCGGATATTTTGTCGAAAATCCAAATGCGGGAAAATTCTCTGCATTATAAAGATTGGCTTCCTCCGGATTATTCTTCCATGCATAGCGTACCGCCGTAATCTTATCCATCGGCTGCTTTGGTGTCACAAGCACTTGATTGTCACACAGCTTGGCTGTCGCCGGATAAAAGACTCCATCCGCTCCTGCTAACTCGAAGCCGCGCAATACACCCTTCTCCTCTGCGGACGCCTTATTTTCCCAAATACGCTCCCGCTCGATATGCTCCCAGCCAATGCGAAGTCCGGTACCGATTCCCTTCCATGAAATTCTCACACCTTCCGCCTCAAAGCAAATCTCTTCCGGCTCCGGTCCTGCTGCCACAACCTCCTTACCATAAACCACTTTTTTGGCCAAGGCTGCCAACCGCTGCCCTGCTTCTTTCTTGTGTAACGGATGCAAATCATTGTACTCGCCCAAATCATGTGCCGTTGCCAGATAGATGCCCGGCTCCTTTGCAGCTATCCGCTGCTCCTCACGCAGCTCAGCCCAGTTGACTCCGGCATCCTTGCCACAATCCGAGAAATTCGCCAGCTGCATAATAAAAAACGGCAATGTTTCCTCTGCAAATACCTTCCGCCAATCCTTAGCCAGTGCCGACACCAGCTTGTGATACCCCTTTGGCTTGCCGGAATTTGATTCCCCCTGATAGAAGCACACACCACTTACCCGCAAATGACGAAGCGGTGCAATCATTGCACGATACGGTGCTGCAGGCTTATAAGTAAAGAAGGTCTGCCCCGGTGCGCGCTCTGACATCTCGGCACCAATCTGATATTCCCACACTCCAAAAAGCGGAATAATACGCTCCGGCAGCTCCAGCTGATACTTCTTATCCGGCGTAAAACCGCCACCACCGCCATTGACCGTCAGACGAATACGAATTTCATTTTCGCCCTCCCGTAACAACGTACCGTCAAACGGATATTTCCGCGGCGGGTAGAGATAACCGGTACCACCCACTCGGACACCATTTACAAATACATCGTCCGCATCTATCATTGTACCCAATATCAATCTTGCTGCATTTCCATGCTGTCCTACCGAAGCAATGTCCTCTGCGGTCAGTGTCACACTCTTTTTGAACCAGAGACAACCGATAAACCGTGCCAGCTCCGTTCCGTCAAAAAATCCAGGAAGTGTCCAAGGCTTCCACTCCTCTGCTGTGCCTTTTGCATCCTGCGCAGACAAGCTGCCATACCATTCCCCCTGCGCTTTGGCTTCCTGTTCCTGTACCTGTGCTGCCAGTCCCGGCTGTTTCCAATATTCCAATTCCTTATCATAGCCACCAAGCTCTCGCAGTGTCGGCTCGGAAATCCACGCTTCGCATGGCGTACCGCCGATAGCTGTCTGAATCAAACCTATCGCTACTCCGGTTTCCTCGCGCAGCTCCTTGCCAAAGAAATATCCAATCGTACTGAATAATGGCGAATTCTCCGGAGCTACTACCTTCCAACTGCCTCCGGCAAGCTCCTTTCGTTCGTCGATTAACTCGAACTCCTTCGGCACCTCAAACATCCGCAGCAAATCATCCCTGCGTGAAAGCTCTGCTTCATATAAATCTATCGTCCGTGCCAGCGGCAGCTCCATATTGGACTGTCCGCCTAACACATATACATCTCCCAGATACACATTCCGTATAATTCGGCTGTCTGCCGGCTCCCGCTCTCCGGACGGACACTCTGCCAACGGCAGATACTCTCTTAATACCAGTTCATACGGTCCGCCCGCCGGCTGTGGCGGTAAACAAAATACAAAAGTACCATCCTCTGCTGCCGTAGTTTCTTTTTTGATTCCTAAAAATTCAATTTCAAGCAGACTGTCTGCTTCTGCACCGCCCCAAATCGTAAGCTCTTTTCCGCGCTGCAATACCAGTCCATCCTGTAATAATGAAGATAATCGCATAATACTCCTCCGTTCCCTACGCAGCCTCACTGCATTCCCTGCTGCTCTCTTCCGGCAACCATGCCATCATATTCATTGTACTCCGGCACACTACTTTTCTGCAATGAACTATTCCTTTTTTTCGTTGCATTATTCTTTTGTAATCCGCTTGATATGCTTCAGACCGTTCTCTACTGCCGGTATCGAAATCAATATCAGAGTCACTACGCCTTCTGTTCCGAGATAGGAGCCATTATAGGCAAGCGAGTAAATCGGGGCACTCATACCGGAGCCTTTTGCATAATCTGCAAAAAATAGCAGGCCGGACAGGAAGGCAAACACCAATCTACCAAGTACACCGACTACATAGCCGATTTGTAAGCCATGCTTTTTCCCGCTGAAAAATCCTGACAAGCCTAACGCACCAAATGCCAACGGATAATCCACAAGCATCTGTGGAATGCTGTAAAATACCGGCTCCATGATAAACTGCAGCAAGCCATAGGCAAAACCGGTCATCAGCCCTGCTTTCGGTCCGTACCAGTAACCAATCAACACCAAAAAAAGCATTGAAAATAATGTGACAGAACCACCCATCGGCATTTTCCACAGCCGAATCATTGACGCTACCACTGCCAGCGCCAGCGCTACCGCAGAAAACACAATCTGCTTTGTCGTATAACGTTTGGAACGTACCTCTTTCGGCTGCAACAACAGAGCCAGCGCAATTAACGCTACAATCAGCACCACTACAGTAATAATCCCTGTCGAAGTTAATTGAAATACATCTTCATCCCAGCTATTTGTTGTTGGAAATGCAAAAAAATCCTTCATGGCGGTTCCCTCCCTTTTTATTTTACAAAATTGACCGGTATCAGATACCTGCCGCCATTTTCGAGTTTCAGTTCTTCAAACTCCATCTCATAAATCGTTGCCAGTTCTTCTTTGGTGCCGACGCACTCTGACTTGCCGGCAGCACATAGCTTTCCATTCTTCATCAGCAACAAATGTGTACAATATTGCAGTGCCAGATTGACATCATGCAACACTGCCACAATCGTCACGCCTTTTTCCTGACAAAGCCGCTGCATCAAATCCATCAATTCTATCTGATGCTTTAAATCCAGATGTGATGTCGGTTCATCGAGAAAAATCCATTCTGTTTCCTGTGCAATCGCACGCGCAGCGACCACTCGCTGTACCTCTCCACCACTCAATTCCGTAACGCTCTTATCCTTAAACTGCTCGCAATTCGTCCACTGCATTGCCTTAAGTACCGCCTGCTTATCCTGTTCCGTTTCCGGTTCAAAGCGCTTCCGATATGGCGTCCGTCCCATCATGACAATCTCTTCAACTGTAAAATCTACCTCGATCACGGTATTCTGCGGCACATAGGAAAGCATCTTTGCCAACGCCTTCTGCTTCCATTCTTCCAGTGGCTTCTCGCCCAGACAAATGCTGTTTTTCGAAGCGTACAATCGGAGCAGATGCCGCATTAGCGAGGTCTTCCCTGAGCCATTCGCTCCCAGGATGCCATAAAAATTACCCGCTTCTAACGTAAATTCCAATCCATCCAATACCGGCTGACGTTCTTTTTCCGGCTGCCAGTTCAAATCCTTTACGCAGATTGTTTTTCCTTGTTCTCTCAATTTATTTTCTCCATCAAATACCATGTTCAGATAGCAATCGTCCACTAGGCCTGTCCTGCTTTTTCTCTGTAAAGCAGATAAATAAAGTACGGTGCTCCAAACAGAGATGTCACCACACCTACCGGGATCTCCGACGGTGCAGTTACCGTTCTTGCAATGGTATCACATAAAATCATAAATATCGCGCCCACAAGCATCGACGCCGGCATCAGCCTTTCATGATTGCTTCCAAACAATAGTCTTACACAATGCGGAACAATCAAACCAACAAATCCGATGACTCCACTGACTGCTACGCTCGCCGCTACCAGCAGTGAACCGGATATAATAATCAGCTTACGCACCCTTTGTATTGATACGCCCAAGGTACCTGCAGTATCCTCACCAACAGATAACAAATTCAGTTCTCTGGACAACAGCATCAGTAATAATGCGCCTACCATTACAAATAAAATCAAAAACAAAACCTTATCCCAGGTCGCCGACGAAAAACTCCCCAACGTCCAAAGATATACCTTCTCCAAGGTCTCCTGATGCCTCGTCATAAGCAAGGACATCAATGCTGATAAAAACGAACTGATTGCCGTGCCGGTCAATAATAAATGTACCGTTTTTCTTCCTGCACCAATGCCTGCAATCTGATAAACTATAAAAACCGTAATCAACGCACCGGCAAAGGCTGCAATGCCCACAGCTCCAAGTCCGAGAAACTGTATTCCTGCACCGGAAAGCATCGCAAACGTTGCTCCCAATGCTGCACCTGACGATACTCCCAGTATATGCGGGTCTGCCAATGGATTCCGGAACAGCCCCTGAAAGGCTGCTCCGGTAATCGACAATGCCATACCGACCAGCATTGCAAGCAAAATACGCGGCAAACGCACCTGATATACAATCAGTGCATGATTATTTATAATACTTTCCGTACAATCAATTCCCTGTCCGAGCAACGGAATCTTCGCAAGCAGCAGGCGTATCGCCTCTTCTGCCTTGATATTCGCCGAACCGGTACATACTGCAAACACAATCACAAAAAACAGCAAAAGAAATAATATTACCAGTATTGTGATGAATGGCCATCTGCTACGGTATCCTGCTTTTTTCATGCTTCCTCCATTATTAAAAGAGTACTCTGTTCTTTCACACTACTCCATTGCCGACTTAAAAATCTCTGCCAATGCTGCCATACCTTCTGCATTGCGATAGCCCTGACGGTCTAACAGATTGCGGTCAATCTCATATACTCTATCGTTCTTTACCGCACTCAATTCGCAATAATTGGTCGCGTCCTTGAATGCAGCCGCTTCTCCAAGTCCAAGTACGATAACGTCCGGATCCGCTTCAATCAACGCCTCTAATGTATAGCTCCAGCCGGATACCTCTTCGGCAATATTGATTCCGCCCGCAGCAGTAATCATCTGTCCAATAAAGGTATCTCCGCCTGCTGTGTAATCACCATATTCTCCATAGCCTACTACATAGTAAACCGTTGGTTGATTCTCTGTAGCCGCAACCTCAGTCTTAATTGCTTCAATCTTAGCTTCCGTGTCTAATGCCAACACTTCTGCCGCTGCTTCACAGCCGGTCAGCTTACCAATGGTACGGATGATATCGTATACACCATCCACACTACTTGCATCATAAAGTGTTACTACCTGAATTCCCAATTCACTCAAACGTTTTGCTGATTCCTCAGTAAAATGTGTCGAGCCGATAACCATATCAGGATTTAACTCAATAATCTTCTCGATATCCGGCGAATAAATCGAACCAATCGACTGTACCTCCAGTGCTTCTGCCGGATAATCACAATAATCGGTACGACCGACCAATTTGTCACCTGCGCCGATTGCATACAGAATCTCAGTCATGTTCGGCCCCATCGACACAATCGTCTGCACTTCTTCCTCAAGCGTAATACTTGTGCCATCCGGTAGCTCAACTGTCAGCGGATATTCCTCTGCAACAGCTGCCTGCGTCGGCTCTGTGGTTGGTTCTGCTGTTGGCTCTGCAGCTGGTTCCGTCGGTGCTGCCGTCGGTGTCGTGGTTGCCTCTGCCTTACTGCCACATGCGGTCAGTGCCAGCATCATTGCCATCATGAGCACTGCCCAAAATCGTTTTGCGCTGCTTTTTGCGCACTTTCCAGACCGGCTCATTTTGCAGCCAGCCTGCGTTTTGAAAGATGTGTCTTTCATGTTTCCTCCTTGCTCCCTCTCCCTCCGAAAGGTGCAGTAAAATTAAACTCGCATGGCAGGTTTCCTGGCTTATGGATCGTCTTACCACCTGTATCTTCTCGGTTTCTCAATGATTTGCACAGGCTTCATCCCCAATTACAGTAGCGGGGGCTGTTGCGGATTTGCACCGCATTCCCTTTTACCTCTTTTTACAGAGCACCACACGGCAGACCTATTATACTGGAAACATGTAAATAACGCAAGAAATACTTTTCTCCCGTTATCCCTGCTTTAAAAGCTCAATAATCTTATCGTAATTCTCCGGGCGATGCGGAACGGTACAATTCGAACAAACCTTAATCCTGCGCCCATTCTTTTCTATGTAGCTTGGATTACCAAGACATTTTTCCCGGTTATATAACGGACAATAACAGAACAAGCAATTAAAATTCTCCAGCCCTTTATGACAAGGAAAGTATTGACAAGCCCGGTTTTCAAAAAAACGATATGAATTTTCCATATGCCTCTCCATTTCAAAGTATTTTCATTCTAAAACGCTATCCTGCTTCAGCTTCTGTTCTCACCTATCAATTTTGTAAGCGCATCCAGCAGCTGTAAGTTTTCTTCTCTTGTCCGCACGGCAATCCGATAATATCCCTCTCCCAGTCCACGGAAATTTCCACAGTCCCGAATCAGGATTTCCTGCGCCAGCAGTCGTTCATACAGCGGCTGGTCACTCCTTAATAATAGAAAGTTTGCATCACCCGCAAATACGGTTATCCCGCTTGCATGTAGTTGTTCCGTCAAAAAATTCCGCTCCTGTCGCACATATTCGGCAGTCTCTTTCACAAACATTTGCTGCTTGGCACAGGCACAGCCCGCTGCCTGCGCCAATACCGAAATATTCCATTCCGGCAACTGTCGTCCGATTACAGCCCGAAGCTCTGCATTGCTGCAAACCAGATATCCCAGCCGTACGCCCGGAATCGCAAATATCTTGGTAAATGCCCGGACAAGAATCAGATTGTCAAATCGACTCACCTTCGAAAGTATGGAAGTGTTATCTGTACAAAACTCAATAAAGCATTCATCCAATACAACATAAATTCCCTTTTCCCTGCAATGACGCAGCAATTTCTCCAGATATGCCTCGCTCATTACTGCCCCGGTTGGGTTGTTGGGATTTGCCAGAAACAAAAGGTCTGTTTCCTCGTTCAGAGCCTCCATCAAATCAGCTCCGGGCAGAAAGGCTGTCTCCTCCGTCATCGGATAATAAAAAACCTCGCCGCCTGCTGCCTCTGTCGCATATTCATATCCATAAAAGGAAGGAACCGGAATGACTGTCTTTTGGGGGTTCAGTGCATGTACGATTGCCATGAAAAGCTCTGAAGCGCCATTACCAAACAGCAACCACTCTTCCGGCACCGCAAGCATCTCACTGACTGCTGCTTTTAGCTGCTCTGCAGCAATATCCGGATATTGCACACTTTTTCTAACCGCCGCATGCAGCGCCTGCTCGACTGCCTTCGGTATGCCAAACGGATTTATATTAACCGAGAAATCCAGCCGGACATGATTCCGGTATATATCACCACCATGTACATTCTCCATTCGTATGCTCCTCCTTTCTGAAAATATTTCTATGCAATGACAACACTCTTAAAATTTTTTGCATTAACGCCCGGCAACTGAAAAGAACATAAACTGACCTTCCTCTCATAGCATCTCATCATAGCCTCACAGCAGACAGTTCACCGTCATCAGAAGCAGACAAACCATCTCGCTCATCCATGCCGTTATGTACATTAGCCGATTCGCACGCTTAATATCCTCATATTCTATCCTGCGCACCGCATCGCCAATGTAAGGCTTCTTTACTATTTTTCCGAAATAGCTCGCATCTCCTGCCAGTCGAATGCCCAGTGCCCCCGCGCATACGGACTCTGTATGTGCCGAATTCGGACTGGCATGCTTCTTTCGGTCTCTGCAAAAAATACGCCATGCTCGTTTTCCCGAAAAATGCTTGCCACCCAAAAATGCTGCCACAATCATAAATCCGGCACTGATTCTCGCCGGGATAAAATTAACCAAATCATCCAGCTTTGCTGCCGTTCTTCCAAAATATAAGTAGCGGTCATTTTTGTAACCCACCATCGAATCCATCGTATTCGCCGCCTTATAAAAAAAGCCAAGAATCGGACCGCCCAATGCCGTATACAGCATCGGTGCAATCACACCATCCGAGGTACTTTCTGCCACCGTTTCCACTGCCGCCTTCGCCACTCCCTCTTCATCCAAAGCCGCGGTATCTCTGCCGACAATCATCGAAACCGCCTTTCTTGCATCCTCCAGGGTCTGATGCTTTAACGCGCGGTACACCTTCATACTTTCGACCTTCATACATTTCGTCGCAAGAATCTGATAGGTCATAATTGTTTCCATCGCGATTCCCACATACGGATGCAGCCAATATGCCCCAAGCAAGATCACCGTCGTTACCGTAACCGTGATTCCTAGCACAGCAAGCACCAGTACTCCGCCCTTACGCAACTTTTCCTTTTCACTTCCTGTCGCCTCCGTTCCAAGCAGGCGTTTTTCCAGCTTCGCAATCAAATTTCCTATCGCACGAATCGGATGTGGCAGACAATATGGGTCACCCAGCATCAAATCCAGAAGAAATCCAAGCAAAAACGCTATCATATGATATTTCATCAGCTTCTACTCCTGTTATAATTTTTCTATCTCTGTAATTTTCATTTCACTATCAGCTATCTTGCCAAGATTCACTGCCTTACACAAATAGCCGCCCCCATTGGTAACCTGATAATCAAAATATTCTCCGCCGTAATACCTGCTTAGCAGCGACATAATCGTACCGCCATGCACGATAACTGCCACCGTCCTTTCCGCCGTTCTACATTCCTCCGACAGCTTACCTTCCACAACACGTATGCCCTCTTCATCCCACGCAGCTTCTCCCGGCGCGCAGACAAGCTTCTGCAGCATCCGTTCAAAACCTTTTTCGCACCGAAGCATAAACTCCTCCCGGCTCTCTCCCTCCGGAAACGGCAGGGTACCATTGCTGTCAATCCATGCCTGATACCGCGGGTCACCATTTAATTCCGCATAATTCTTTCCTTCGAAAATACCAAAATCAATTTCCTCCCATTCCGGGATAATCTCCGGCGTACGACCCGGATACAGCAGTTCTGCCGTTTCCAGACAACGCTGCATCGGACTCGAATACACGCACTCTACCTGCGGATAGCGTCCTGCCGCCTTCGCCTTTCGCAGTTCTGTCACACCCTCTTCACTTAAGCCCTCCTCTGTCTTTCCCAGATAGCGATGCTCTTTATTCGCCTGTGTCATACCGTGACGGATGAACACCAATGTTATTTGATTTTCTGTCCCATTCCACATATGACGCGCACCACCTCTTCTGCTTTTTCTGCCAGCTCGACCAACATCCGCCCGGTCCGCTCCCGATATTCCCGCTCAAATGCATCTATCGGCACGATACCATTGCCCACCTCGTCACTGATAATGATACAGTCCGGGTATTCCTTTACAAACTTCCGGATTTCTTCCTCCGGGTTGGCCCCCCTTTTCAGTCCGTCCTTTACCCAAAGATGAAAGCAATGCAAAATTACTGTATTTCCAGCCTCGATTGCAGCTTCCGACAAAGTGCCGTCCAACAGCACATAATTCTCAAGCTCATAGTGCTTTAATACATAATTCAATTTTCCTTGTGCATATCCACCGATAATCAGCTTCATACCTCGCCTCTTTTCCTTTAACTCAAAATACTAATTCCTGCTGCCGTCACTACCATGCATCCCTCACAGAGCAACACAAAATAGCCTGCCGTATCTCCGGTAATGCCGCCCAGTTCCTTCTTTGTCCGATAATAGTAATACCCAAATACAAAAAGTGCACTTACCGTAACAATCGCCCCCCAGCAAAGCGACTGCCAGAGCATGAAAGCAATACAAAGAATCCCCTGCAAATATAATGCTCCTTTTACAATCCTCTTCTGCGAGCTACTCGCAAAAAAGTACAGCATGCCCTCTTTTTTTGCCGGCGGAAACGATACGACACTGATTCCGCTCAAGCAACGCGATAACACGAAGCCTGCGCACACAATTGCCAACAGCCTTGTATCCTGCAATTCCGAAAACGCACCAAGGTAAATCAGGACATACGTTACCAGCATAATTGCCGCAAATGCGCCGATATGCGCATCCTTTAATATCTCCAGCTTTTTCTCCTTTGGCTGATATGAATGAAACGCATCCATCGTATCCATAAAACCATCCACATGAAAGCCTCCGGTAATCAAAATCGGCAATGCCGTCCCAATCAGCGCATAACAAAGTGTTCCAATGTCCTGACTGCTACACAGATTGCCCCACAAAAACACACAGCCTCCAATGACCGCACCAACCCACGGAAAAAAGCAGAGCATGTATTTCATCTCCTCTTCCTTCCACTCAAACTGCGGCACCGGAATCTTTGAATATAACGAAAATGCAATAAAAAATGCTTTGATTATTTTCACACTAGCCTCCATTCCGAACTTTCACACATAGAGGAATCCCCACCACAACCTCGATTACTTCATCCGCCATCGCTGCAAGCCTCTCATTCAATGTTCCCATTGCCCGGATGTATTCCATTGTAGTATCCTCGTACTGCACACCGTCTTCAAACACATTGTTCGTAACGATAACAAGCTCTGCCAACGATTCCTTTAATTCACCGACTCCCTGTACGATTTTCTCCACTACCGGTTCCTCATGCAGTGGTGATTCTCTCGAAAACATCTCGTTTGCCACCAGATTTGACATACATTCCAGCAATGCTGCCTTTTCGCCATCCTGCATCATAGTCTGCGCCTTTTCAATATCCACCGGCTGCTCTATCGTCATAAAGCCTTTTCCGCTGCGCAGCTGCCGATGTCTCTCTACCTTTTTTCTGCCCTCTTCTCCGTATACCTGCATCGTCGCCAGATAATATTTTTGTCTGTTACCGGCACGCCTCGTGATATATTCCTCTGCGTATGCAGATTTTCCACTACCACTGCCACCTATGATTAATGTCATCATGTTCTGCTTCTATTACCCCTTCCACTCATTTAAATTGTTCATTAAACCACTGCAACCCTTTACATCGTCTAACCCTATTTATCCGCATATCTTTGATACTGCTCGACCTGAATATCGGCAAAGGTTGTCCGATTGCCATAAACGCTCATTGTCATGTCAAGGAGCGCAAGCATCATAACCGCACCGGTTCCTTCGCCCAATGCCAGTCTTCCGTCAATCACCGGCTCCAGCTCCAGTTTCTGCAGTAGCATGGTCACCGCAGGCTCCTTTCCCTTGTGCGACGGAAGCAGATAGGCTTTTACTCCCGGCACCAGCCGCTCTGCAAGCAATGCTGCCGCCAGACTAATCACGCCATCCAGCACCACCGGTATATGAAACAGTGCACCGCCAATACAAACACCTGTCAATCCCGCAATATCCAGTCCACCAACCATCTTTAAGACTTCAAATGCATCTGCTTCATGTAAGTCATATTTTCCAATCGCATCTGCTATTACCTGCTGCTTATGTACCAGCTTTTCATCGCTTAGGCCTGCACCTCTACCGGTTACCTTTTCTGCTGCACACCGAAGCAGGGCAGCCGTGACCGCACTACTCGTCGTTGTATTGCCAATCCCCATTTCGCCGGTCGCCACTATCGAATAACCAGTACATTTGCACTCTGCTACCATATCAATCCCGGCAAGTATCGCCCGAACCGTCTCCTCCTCGGTCATTGCTGGTTCCTTACGAAAATTGCGCGTACCACAGCGTACCTTTTTCTGTACCATGCCCGGTATCGGCTCTGTCCGGTTAATTCCTATGTCCACAGGAAAAATATCCGCTCCGATAATAGCTGCCATCTTGCACACCGACGATTCTCTACGCACCATTTCCTCAGCAACTGCCGCCGTAACCTCCTGTCCGGACTGACTGATTCCCTCTTCCACAATTCCATTGTCCGCACACATAATGATAACTGCTTTTTTCGAAATGTCCATTTGATCCGTTCCCTGAATCGCTCCGATTTGTGCAGTCAATGTCTCAAAGCTCCCCATTCCATCGAGTGGTTTTGCTACCATATCCCAATTTTTCTGTACCTGCCGCCGAACTTTTTCGTTCGGTGCAGTGATTTGCAGGGTTCGCAACGCCTCCTTCGTAAAATCAGTCCAGACTGGCTTCTCTGAGCATTCCATAAATCTCCTCCATATTCAGATACTCTCGCAGTGTCGCTGCCAGCTTATCATACTGCTTTTCCTTCAAGTCCTGATAATTCTCAAACGTTCCGTCTGACAGCACAATTCCCTTTTTCTCAGCAAGAGCCTGCACAACTGCTGACGCTATTTCTCCGCGGTCAAACAAGCCATGTACATAACTGCCGTATACATTTTGATTCGTACCGGATACCACTACCACTTTTTCTGATTTGCTTTCCTGTCCGATTCGAACTACTTGCCCACGAGTAATCTGCTTAAAAGCCTCCTGTCCTACATCTGACTCCGGTTGTGTTTCACCCATATGTATTTCGTAGCCTTCAAAATGTACACCGGACAGTGCTGCAAAAATGCCCGGAAGAGAATTGATTTCTCCTTCCACCTGCTGGCGTACCTTTTCTTTTTTCAGTATGGTTGCCACCGGCAGCAGCTCCATTCCACGAATGGCCCCCTTTTCCTCTACGCCCTCCGGGTCGTCAATTCGACAGCCTAACATCTGATAACCACCACAGATACCAAACACCGGTGTTTCTCCGGCACGCTTCTTTATTGCTGCCTCCAGTCCATTCTGGCGCATCCATTTCAAGTCTTCGATGGTATTTTTGCTGCCTGGTAAGAAAATCAAGTCCGGCTGCTGCAGCTCCTGCACCGAGGTAACATAGCGGACACTGATTTCCGGCATCTGCTCAAACACATTGAAATCCGTAAAATTCGATATTCTCGGATAACGAATGACTGCCAGGTCAATACAACCTGCCTGCCGCTTTTCGAATCGCTCTGTCAGACTGTCCTCATCCTCCAGCGACAGCTCCATATATGGAACGACCCCGGTCACTGGTACCCTGCCTCGTTCCTCCAACATCTCAACACCCGGGTCCAGTATCGACTTATCTCCCCGGAATTTATTGATAATCAAGCCCTTGACCCGCTGCTTTTCATCCTCCTCCAAAAGCATCAGCGTACCCAAAAGCTGTGCAAACACACCTCCCCGGTCAATGTCTCCCACCAACAGCACCGGCGCATCCACCAGCTTTGCTAAACCCATATTGACAATATCATTTTCCTTTAAATTGATTTCTGCCGGACTACCTGCACCCTCGATTACGATAATATCCGCAAATTCCTCCAGCCTTCGAAATGCCTTCTTGATATCAGGAATCAGCTGCTTTTTGAACGCAAAATAATCCTTTGCCTTCATATTGCCAAGCACTTCGCCATTGACAATTACCTGCGAGCCCATATGACTGGTCGGCTTCAACAGAATCGGATTCATGCAGACCATCGGCTCAATGCCTGCTGCCTCTGCCTGCATCACCTGTGCTCTACCCATTTCCAATCCTTCCTTCGTAATAAAGGAATTCAACGCCATATTTTGCGATTTAAACGGTGCCACCCGGTAGCCATCCTGCTTAAATATCCGGCATAGGCCTGCCACCAAAAGGCTCTTTCCTGCATTGGACATCGTCCCCTGTATCATAATTACCTTTGCCATCTCTACCCCTCCACGGTATTTTCTTTGCTTCAACCTATTTTACAAATCAGTTCATTTCTTAAAGTACACCAGCATCGTCGTACCCTCTCCCGGCTCACTGATTAACTCCAGTCTCGCCTTATGACTCGCGATAATATGCTTTACTATCGCCAGTCCCAGACCGGTACCGCCGGTCGACTTCGAACGACTCTTATCAACTCGGTAAAAACGCTCAAAAATTCGCTCCTGATGCTCCTTCGAAATACCAATTCCGGTATCTTGAACCGCCAGCACAATATCCTTAGTTTCTTCTCTCACGCTTACCGTTACGGTTCCGCCCTTCTTATTATAGCGGATTGCGTTGTCACAGAGATTGTACAAAAGCTCCTCCATCATCTCCTTATTGGCTGTCACAAAGCAATTTTCTCCTAAAAACTGTATCTTTACTTGATGCTTTTCTGCATTCATTTGCAGCATCTCAACGCAGGTTCGCGCAATCTCCGAAAGATTCAGCTGTTCATACTGTGTTTCCTCACCGATTACATCCAACTCCGACAAGCGAATAATGTCATTAATCAAAGTCAACAGCCGCTTCGAATTTTTGTGAATCTCCACGACAAAACGCTGCACATCCTTTTCATCCGCCATACCACTCTCTATCAACTCCGCATAGCCGGATATCGAGGTCAACGGCGTTTTCAACTCATGCGAGACATTTGCCGTAAAATCCTGCCGAATCCGCGCACTCTGCAAAATATTCTCATGCTGCTGTCGTATCGTCTGTACAAACGGCTGCAGCTCCTTATAGATCTTTACCTCTTCGTTCGTATCTAACTGTTTTGCCAGCTGATCAATTGGAACAATCAGACGCTTGGTCAAATAACGTGCCAAAAAAACACAAACTGCAAACAGTGCTCCTGCCATCAGAAGAATCATCGGCAGCGCACCAAGAAAGATACTGACCATACCATCCGCTTCCTTTGAAGTACGCAGTATTATTCCGTTTTCCATACGCGCAGCATAATAAAACGTACTTTTATTAAAAGTCGGAGACGTTCGGACAATCGTTCCTTCTCCTGTTCTGGCTGCTTCTACGATTTCCGGTCGCCCCCCGTGATTGTCCAAGCTTTTCGCATCCACCTCAGTATCATACAACACTACGCCATTTTCTGCAATCAGTGTAACACGCAATGCACTGTCTGTCTGTACTGCCTGTCCCGACATCATTTCTTCCGGATGAAACATTTTTAACACCTGCGTATAGGTTCTTAAATCCTCAAATACCTGTTTCTTAAATACATCGTAATACACCACCGTTACCAGCAGCATCGTTACCAAAATAGCCACACTGGCAATCGCCATCAAATATATATTAATTCGTTTTCGCATCCGTGTGCTCCCTCTCTCGATTTATCCTCACTCTATTTCATTATAACTCGAAAATATCAATTTAAAAAGCCTGAAGAATCATTTTATTTCTTCAGGCTCTGCTTTATTATTCTATCATATAGCCGACATTCCGCACCGTCTTGATTCTCGTTCCGGCAGCCTTTAACTTCTGACGCAGCGTCTTGATATGCATATCTAACGTTCTCGATTCTCCTTCAAAATCAAGTCCCCAGACACGCTCCATAATCACATCGCGCTTCATGACAATTCCTGCATTCAGCATCAAAAAATGTAACAGCTCATACTCCTTATAGGTCAGTTCGCACGGCTCATCGCTTACATACACCGCATGGCGCTCTCCATCCAGAACAATTTCCCCAAGGGACAGAATCTTTTCCGCTTCCGTATCGTAGCTGCGACGCAAAAGTGCTTTTACTCTGGAAATCAACTCCATCACACCAAATGGCTTGGTCATATAATCGTCTGCACCGGTATCCAGTCCCTTTACCTTATCAAGCTCCGTCGTCTTTGCCGTTACAAGGATAATCGGCACCTTTTTGGTTTCCGGCATCTGACGTACCTTTTTCACAATTGCCAAGCCATCCTCATCCGGCAACATGATATCAAGCACAATCAGATTCGGCACCTTCTGCGCCAGCTGCTGATAAAAATCCTTCGCACATTCAAAATCCCGGATTGCATATCCGCTGTTTTTCAGCGCAAAGCTCTCGATTTCCCTGATATTCTTATCATCCTCTACAATATAAATCAGCTGCATACTCTATTCTTCCCCTATCTTTCTATGCCACCGGAAGTGCGTATTTCTTTTTGTTTTCTTCTACCATTGCCGCAAAATCCTTCGGCATTTCCAGCTTCATGGTATCCAGATACTCATGTACCTCCATACCGTTTTCTGCAATCTGAATCAGACAAACTGCGATATTGGAGCAGTGATCCGCAATTCGCTCAAAATTCGTCGTCAAATCGGACAGAATGAAGCCAAGCTCAATCGTGCAAGCACCTGCACGCAGACGCTTGATGTGACGTCCCTTCATCTCAACACTGAGTCCGTCGATCGTCTCCTCTAACGGCTCTACCTTCTTCGCAGCCACCGGATCTTCCTTACAAAATACATCCACCGACATACCAAGAATGTCTCTCAACGCGGTCTCGAATACTGCCAGCTCCGCTCCTGCCTCCTTAGAGAAGCTCAACGCTTTCTCGTGCATTTCCTTTGCTGCCTCCTGAATATTCAGCGCATGGTCGGAAATACGCTCAAAATCGCCAATGGAATGCAACAGCATATTCAGCTCGTTATTGTCCTTTTTCGAAAGCTGGCGGCTGCTCAAACGCACCAGATAGGTACCAAGCTCATCCTCATAATGATCCACCAGACCTTCAATTTCGGCTACTCTTGCTGCTTCTTCCTCGGTATAGTCCTCCAACAAATGAAGCGCATGATATACGCCCTTTGCAGACAAATCTGCCATACGATTTGCAGCTTCTCTACACTGCTCAATCGCAAATGCCGGCATATCGAGGAAACGCTCGTCCAAAATCTGAAACTTTTCCTTGTCCGAAGCCTGCTCGGTCTTTTCTTCCTTCTTATCCCTCACCGTTAAAGTCGCTAATTTCTCCAATACACCAGAGAACGGAAGCAATACTGCCGTTGCTACGATATTGAATGCACTGTGTACCACCGCTACCATGGATGGGTCTGCCACATTGTTTAAGAAGGTAAAATCTAAAAAGGCATTTGCTGTATAAAATAATACCATAAATACCGTCGTACCTACAAGATTAAAATACAAATGAACGCACGCCGCACGTTTTGCATTCTTTGATGCACCGATACCGGAAATTAACGCCGTCACACAGGTACCGATATTCTGTCCCATGATAATCGGAAGCGCCGTACCCACCTTTACCGAACCGGTCAGACAAAGTGTCTGCAAAATACCAACCGATGCCGAAGAGCTCTGAATAATCGCAGTCAGCACCGCACCGGCAATCATACCGAGAATCGGATTGGAGAACATCGTCAGGATTTCGGTAAATTCCGGCACATTCTTTAAGCCACTTACCGCATCGCTCATTGCATCCATACCGAACATCAATACTGCAAAACCAACAAAGATGGTGCCAAGATCACGCTTTTTTTCCTTCTTGGAAAACATTAAAAATACAATACCAATCACTGCCAGAATCGGAGAAAAGGAGGTTGGCTTTAACAGCTTAATCCAAAATACATTACTCTCAATTCCTGCCAGACTCAGAATCCAGGAGGTAATCGTCGTACCGATATTGGCACCCATGATTACACCAATTGCCTGCGACAGCTTCATAATACCGGAGTTAACCAGACCAACTACCATAACCGTCGTTGCCGAGGACGACTGAACCAGCGCCGTTACCACCGCACCGAGTCCGACTGCTTTTAATTTATTGCTGGTCATCTTCTCCAGCAGCCCTTCTAACTTACCGCCGGATAATTTCGTCAAACCGGACTCCATCGCACTCATACCGTACAGGAAAAGCGCCAGTCCTCCCAACATTGCTAATACATCAAAAAAATCCATTCTGTTTACCTCAATTTCTGCGTACTTTACGCTACATACAAGCTTTCTTTTTTGGTTCCATTTTTTTCACAGTGCTCTCACACCGCCATGATTATAGCTTTACATTGTAAAAAAATCTAGCTTGCTATGTAAAATCCACGTAAAATTTCGGGTGTTTTCGATGTTTTTAGCTCTTTTCTACTTCAGTGTACCCCTGTAACGGAATAAATAACCCATTCTGCAATATTCGTTGCATGGTCACCGATACGCTCAAAATATTTTCCAATCATCAACAAATCTGTTACCTGCTCTCCCCCCTGCGGCTCCTTCCGGATTCGTTCAATAATTTCCTGCTTGAGCTGTATAAACAAATCATCCACCACATCATCCTGTGCAATAACCGCCTCTGCCTTTTCCTGATTCTTTTCCACAAAGGCTTCCACACTTTTGATTACCATTGCAATCGTTTCCTTCGCCATCTGTCGGATAAGCTCCGTTTTCTGCACATTTGGCAGGTCGGCGAGCAGCAGGGTAATTTCTGAAATATCTGCCGCATGATCACCAATACGTTCCATATCCGTAATCATCTTCAAGGCTGAAGAAACGGTACGCAAATCCCTTGCTACCGGATGCTGTTGTAACAAAAGATTCAGACACATTGACTCAATCTTTTTTTCCTGTGCATCAATCACCTCATCAAATGCAATTGCTTTCTCTGCCTTCTCACGATCCAGCTCCATCAGCGCACGGACTGCCATCTCGATTGCCTCTTCAATGTTATTGCCCATCTGTATCATTTCGTCATTCAACTGCTTTAGCTGTCTTTCAAACGTCTCTCTCATTGCTCCTACCTCTCTTTTCCTCTCAGCTTGCCATCCCTTGCTCGTGTCCGCATAATTTCATACACTTTATTTCAATGCTCCGTCATCCGAATCTTCCGGTAATATAGTCCTCGGTTCTCTTATCCTCCGGCTCTGAGAACATCTTTGCTGTCGCTGCAAACTCTATAACCTCTCCCACCAGGAAAAATGCCGTATCATCTGCGACCCGAAGCGCCTGTTGCATATTGTGCGTAACAATCGCAAGCGTATACTTTTTTTTCAAATCCTGCATCAGTTCCTCAATCTTTAATGTAGAAATCGGGTCCAGTGCCGAGGTTGGCTCATCCATTAAAAGCACCTCCGGTTCAACTGCTAATGCGCGCGCAATACAAAGACGCTGCTGCTGTCCACCGGATAGTCCAAGTGCCGATTTCTTCAGCCTGTCCTTAACCTCATCAAAAATCGCAGCCCCACGTAAGCTCTGCTCTACAATCTCATCTAGCTTTGCTTTTGACTTAATACCATGCACCCGAGGTCCATAAGCAATATTATCGTAAATACTCATTGGAAACGGATTTGGCTGCTGAAATACCATACCTACTTTTTTACGCAGGCGTGCCGTATCGACTCCCGGTGCATAAATATCCTCACCATCCAACAGTATCTTACCTTCAATCTTCACATTTTCTACCAGATCATTCATCCGATTGATGCACTTCAAAAAGGTAGACTTTCCACAACCGGACGGACCGATAAACGCTGTTACCGCGTGCTCTCTCAGCTTCATCGACACATTCTTTAATGCATGATTCTCACCATAATGCAGATTCAGATTTTCGACCTGCAGCTTTATTTTTTCGTTTCTATTCTCCATAGGATTCCTTTCTTTTATGATTTATTCCCGCCGTAGCTTCTTTACTATCAGTTTTGTCAATAGATTGATTACAACCACAATGAACAGCAACGTTGCTGCGATTCCAAATGCCATCGTATATTCCCCCTTGGACATTCTCAAATACAATTCTACCGAAAGTGTTCCACCGGACTGTCCAAGCTTTTCCCAGTATCCTGCAGCGGTCTTTGGCAGAAAATATCCACTGCCCGCCGTAAACAACAGTGCCGCCGACTCGCCTACGATTCGACCGATTGCCAAGATGACACCGGTTAAAATCCCCGGTAATGCCGATGGCAGCAGAATCGTCCGAATCATATACCAGCGGCCGGCCCCCATACCAATCGCACCGTGACGATAGCTGTCCGGTACTGTCTTCAATGCCTCCTGTGTATTTCTTGTAATCAATGGCAAAATCATCAGTGTCATGGTCAATACACCATTTACAATACTATAGCCCAGCCCCAACGCCCTTCCGAAAAACTCCATACCAAACATACCAAAGATAATGGATGGAATGCCGGAAAGCGTCTCCGTTGTAAACTCAATCATGCGCACCAATCTGCCCGGCTTTGCATATTCATTCAGATAAATCGCCCCTCCGACACCAAGCGGTGTTGCAATAAGCAATGTCAGCACAACCAGATAAATCGTATTTAAAATGTTGCCGGCTACACCATCCGTCCCCTTCAAGGTACTGCGTACTTTCGTCAAAAATCCCAAATCAATGACCGACAATCCATTTCCAAACACATAACCGAGCATCCCCACCAGCAACACAACAACCAAACCTGCTGCCAGATAAATCAAGCCATAGCAGATTACATCCTGCCATCTTCTTTTCTTATTATAAATAGATGCTTCCATCCTCCGAACGCCTCCACCCGCACATAACATCATTCTAACCGTGCTTCTTTTCATTTTTCTTCAACAGCTTTCCAATCAAAAGATTGATGAGCATAATAAATGCAAACAATACCAGACCTATCGTAAATAACACTTCACGGTGTGTATCTGCCGAATATTCCATCTCACTTACCAGTGCCGTTGTCAGGAATCGTACCGAATGGAACGGAAACGGTGCGTTGACCGAGTTTCCTGCAACAAACGAAATCGCCATTGCTTCTCCGATGGCTCTACCGATACCCAGTACTATGGCAGTAATCACACCGGACTTCGCTGCAGGTAGTACTACATGAAAAATCGTCTGAATTTTCGATGCTCCCAACGCATAGGAGGCTGCGCGCAGTTGTACCGGCACCGCGCGCAGCGAAGACTCTGTCATATTGATTACCGTCGGCAAAATCATAATTGCCAATACTAACACACCTGCAAGCAGATTTTTTCCACCGGTAAACTGGTGCGTCGTCGAATCCGCATATATCTTTTGTTCCAACTGATAAATCAGCGGATTTAAAATCATAATACCAAGCAAGCCATACACAACGGACGGGATGCCCGCAAGCAATTCTACGACCGGCTTTACAAGCGCTGCCACCTTATCCGATGCTACCTCCGATAAGAAAATTGCCGCCAATACACCAATCGGCACACCGATGAGAATCGCCATCGCCGTACCGACAATGGATGTCAAAATGATATAAAGAATACCGTACTGTGGTTCCGTCTTACTTGCAGGCTCCCAGACCGTATGAAACAATATCTCCTTGATACCAACTTCAAACAATGCCGGCGTTCCTTTTTGAATCATGTAAAAGGTAATGGAAAATACTGCGATAATGCTTGCTATCGCACAAATCGTAAATATGTATTTCGCTACGCTTTCTACGATTGCTTTTCCTTTTTGCTTTTTTGAAAGACTCATTTCCTGTTTAATCATTTACAATCAACCCAACCTGTTCTACAATGCTCTTTCCTGCATCCGACTGAATGAATCCAAACCATGCCTGTACCAGCTCGCTCTGCTCGCTGATTGCACCCTTGGTAGCCATTACGAATGGTCTGCTGAGGAAATAAGAACCACCCTTGATATTCTCTACGGTAGCGGCTACACCATTTAATGCTACCGCGATAACGGAATCATCAATCACGTCTAAGGACACATAACCAATGGCACCCGGAGTAGCTGCAACCGTCGCCATAACCGCACCGGTACTGCTCAGCTCATTTGCATATGTACATGCATCTTCAATTCCAAGCAACTCTTCGAATGCTCCTCTGGTACCGGAACCTGCTTCACGACCTACCACTACAATCGGCTGGTCTGCACCACCAAGCTCGCTCCAGTTTGTTGCTGCACCGGTATAAATCGAGATCAACTCATCCTTCGTTAAATCAACTACTGTGTTATTCTTATCTACAATTACTGCAATACCATCAATCGCTACGATGTTCTCTACCGCACCGGACTCCTTCTCGCTGTCCTTTAATGCTCTGGACGAATTTCCAATATCCACACTGCCTGAAATCAGAGACTCCACACCTGCGGAAGAACCGGAATACTCCACCTCTACCGTAACGCCCGGATTCTCTTCCATAAATGCTTCCTGCAATGCATTTGCCAATTTCTCCATCGAAGTACTTCCTGCCAGACTGATGGTACCGGATAACTTCTTGGTCGTATCACTTTCTGTCCCCTTGGTCGATGTCGAATTTGCATTCTCATTACCACAACCAGTCAATGCAAGACCTGCTACACACGCTACTGCCACTACCTTACGAAATTTGTTCATCATCTTGTTTAACATTCTTTTTCCTCCTCTGCCGCATACCTTTTGCGGCTTACATTCTTTTTTTGCATCTGTTACTTGATACACATGCATTGTAGCAGAAAGGTGTGTAAAGAAATATCGTGAAGGGGTAATGGTTTTGTAAAAATAGGTTAAAGGTTGGGAAAAGAAAAAAAGATGAGCAGTGTTCCTTACACATGCTCATCCTTTTTTCTTTTTACTAGTAACTAACTACTTCTATCTTATTCTTTATTGCATATTTCTCCGCGGCAGAACCGGCCGGTGTAGAAATCGTCAAATCCTTACAACCGCTAAATGCACCTGTTCCGATTCTACGCACTCCACTCGGAATCGTAAGATTCTTCAGTGCCGTACAAGACGCAAACGCTTTTTCACCAATCTCCGTAAGTTCATCTCTTATTTCTACCACATATAACGAGCTACAGCCATTGAAGGTATCCTTCTCCAGCTTTTTCACTCCCTTCGGAATAAAAATCGTCTGCAAGCCCGCACAATTCTTAAACGCTGCCGTTCCTATGGAAGTTACTCCACCCGGTATGGAAAACTGGCACAATGCTTTACAATCTAAGAATGCATAATTTCCAATCGTTGTAACCGTCTGCGGCAACCGTACCTCCTGCAAGCTTGTACAACCCTTAAACGCATAGGCACCCACCTTGGTCGTTCCTTCAGATAATAGTGCAGAGGTCAGACTGGTACATCCTACAAATGCCTTATCTCCAATCTCGTTTACTCGACTCGAAATTACAACACTGGTAATTTCCTTACAACCATAAAATGCTTCGGAGCCAATCTTCGTCAGTGCCTCCGGCAAGGTAATGTCTTTCAATACCTTACAGTCACGGAACGCTTTATTTCCGATTTCCATCAACGCATTCGGTAGCTTTATCTTCTCCAAAGACGTACAGCCTTGGAATGCACTTGCGCCAATCTTGGTTACGTCCTCCATCAATTCCAGTTCTACCAGGCTAACGCAATTTTGGAACGCACTATCGCCGATTTTCTCCAGGCTCAACGAAAATACAACCGTCGTCAGCGATTTGCAATTTTTAAATGCTTGATTTCCAATCTCCGTAACTGAATCCGCTAACTTTATGCTTTGCAGATTGGTACAACCCGAAAAGGCTCCGGCACCAATCGAGGTAACCTTTGCCGAAATTGTTACCGTCTTAATACTTGTTTTTCCTGCAAACGCATTATCTCCGATTCCGACTACCTTTCTGTCATAAAGCATCTCCGGTATCGTTACATTCTCTGCCGTACCGTTGTACTTTGTAATAATGATTCCCTGTCCGCGCTTCTCCTTGTACTCATACTTTAACGCCGGAGTCGGAGTCGCCGTAGGCTTTGGTGTCGGCGTTGGTTTCTTCGTTACCTTTGGCGTTGGAGTCGGCGTTGGTTTCTTCGTCACGGTCGGCTTCGGTGTCGCCGTTGGTTTCTTCGTTACCTTTGGCGTTGCTGTCGGCTTTGGTGTCATTGTAGGTTTCTTCGTTATCGTTGGTTTCGGTGTCGCCGTCGGTTTCGGAGTTGCCGTTGGTGTGGCAGACGGAGCCGGTGTCGGAGTAATTACCAGTCCATCTATAGTCACACTCTTCATACTTTCCAACTCAAATAGCGCACTGTAATCTCCCAAGCCATCAGAGGACAATTCTACGATTTCCAACCTTGTCAACCCGGTTAACGGCATAATATTCTTGATTTTATTTCCATTCAGGTACACCTTTTTCAAAGCGGCCAGATTTCCTATCGGACTAATCTCTGTCAAACGATTATTACTAATCCGCAATACCGTCAGCTTCGTAAGACCTGCCAATGCCTGAACACTCGTAATCTGATTGTCATCCAAGCGAAGCCATTTCAATTCCTTTAACTCTGACAACACACTAATATCAGTAATCTCATTTCTGCTCAGATAAAGTCTGGTCAGCTTAGGCATATTTTTTAATGCAGATATATCTTTGATGCCTTTTTCGGATAAATCCAGTTCCGTAAGCTCTGCTACATCTGCCCCCGTAATTGCCCGGTCAGTAATCCCTGTAATCTCTCGCATTGCCTGTTCTAACGCTTCATCCTGCCACTCAATCGCGCCTTCCACTACCGGGGCAACGACTTCCTCTGCACCCTTGGACAAAATTACCCGAATGCTCTGTCCCTTGACCACCTTTGCGCCTACTGCAGGAGTCTGTCTGATGATTTTGCCTTCTGCAATAACATCCGAGTTTTCTTCGCCACCAAGCTCCAGCTCCAACCCGTGCTGTTCCAGAGCTGCTCTGGCTTCTTCAACAGTCATCCCTACAACCGAAACTGCTTTTATTGTTTCCTGCAGTACTTCCGGCTGCTCCGTTATCTCCGGCTGCTTCCACTCCGAAGGCGAAAGTAATGCATATTCTTCGATAACTTCTTCCAAAAATGCAAACTCCGAATACTTCTCCAAGTATTCTTCCCAAGCTTCCTCATTTACCGGCATCAAACCACTTTGCTCCTGAATATGGAGTATCTCCTGAGCTTCCTCATCTACCAGAAACTCCAAAAATTTCAATGCCATGTCTTGTTTCTTGCCATTCGGATAGATACTCATCTGTTCCGTGAATACCATCTGTTTTGTATTGCCCGGTT
Source organism: Lachnospiraceae bacterium (assembly GCA_017462755.1). Lineage (GTDB taxonomy): Bacteria > Bacillota > Clostridia > Lachnospirales > Lachnospiraceae > RGIG4057. The sequence continues at coordinate 30,358 of JAFTQM010000088.1, forward strand.
CCACCTGATATTTATTTCCAAACGTGTCCTTTACCGTAGCATACCAGCTACTCTCCGCTTCACAAATTCCGGTATCCCGCTGACTTAACAGACTATCCATCGTAACTAACGGTAAATCTCCCCCATTCTCAGGTACATAAGCTACACTTACATAGAAGCTTACCGGAACACGATTGTTACCATTTTTTCTCGCATATTGTTCTGCCTCTACCAGCAGCTCATCTCCGTTTGCTTCGAAAAAATCTTCCAGCAAGAGACATTCTCCTACAATCTGATTTGATGCATATGTAGTCTCCAGTAAATCCGGTCGTTCCTCCGGTTCGTCGGCAAAATCCTCTTCCATTTCCTCAGCTGTCTTCATTACCAGCTTTACATCAATCGTTTCATTCTTCTCCTCAAAACGCTCAATCACAGCCTGATAATACTTCTTTTTCGCTTTTGCCGCATCTTTTGCTTCCGGCTCATGCAGCCACAGAACGAGCTGAGTCTCCTCTGCATCTTCTCCCTTCGGCCAAAGCAAAAGCGCACCGGTTGCCACAAGCGCCAACACCAAGACAGCAGCAATCACTATCCAGACACCCTTGCGCTTCGGCTTCTGCTGAGGGGATAGCTTCTCTTCTCGCTTTGGTTCATCCTCCTGTAAAACCTCTTCTTCCTTTCTTTCTGCCATTGAATCGTCACTATCATCTTCCGGCTCTATTAATATTCGAGTTCTTCCATCGCAAACCGGACATCGTTCAAATATATCTGCATCATAATAATGATGATTTTCACACAATACCTTTCGCATCTGTTACTTTTACTCCTTCTTTTCTTCTCGCTACAAGGAATTACTTTTTTAACCTCTTATTCAAATTCCATTCTTCGCTTTTTCAACCCAAGCTTGTACAAATTGTGGATTCAAATCCGACAAATAAAAGTACATCTCATCACTTGGACATTCCTCATACAACTTTATCGCTTCTTTGGCTGATGCTTTTAGTTTTGGCTCTAGATTCTCACTTATGATTTTTCTCTGACACTCCAAAAACACAATATGCAATCGTTCTTCCTCTGCTGCTTTGACTGTAATTTTGGTTGCAACTAAATGAAATAATGTTAAACCACCAAAACCCAAAATAAAACTTACTGCACCTGCAATTAGAATATCAAAATCACTTTCCACTATTGAATATATTATTAATATGATTCCAACACTGCTAAGAATATTACCAAACAATTGAATAAACGGACTAAGCATACTAATAATTGGATGTCCCTTATAAACCTTATATTTAAGTCTTGCCATAAATACCTCCTTTGGTATCCCCTGCAAAATACTATTTGCAGGGGATACTCTCTCATATCTCTTTTACTCCTTCAAACGATAGCGATAATACGTTGTTGTCGCACGATCAATCTCTCGTCCTTCCTGTGTCGCAGGAGATATCGCCGACCAATTGCTCCATGCGCCCCATCTCCAGAAATGATAAGTATATATCTTTTGACGTGTTCGGAAACGATAAATATACTGCGTTTTTACTTCCTTCTCTCCCGCAACTGCTATCGCTTCTGTCATACTACAATCA
>JAFTQM010000089.1 GCA_017462755.1 Lachnospiraceae bacterium
GGATCTGTTGTATTACCAAATGCATGGCAGAGTAGCCAAGTCCGGCAGGGATAAACGCTGAAGGCATCTAAGCGTGAAGCCCCCCTCAAGATGAGATATCCATGAGACCCCTTAGAGACCAGGAGGTAGATAGGACAGAGGTGGAAGTGCAGTAATGTACGTAGCTGACTGTTACTAATAGGTCGAGGGCTTGACCGAAAGGTTTGTAAAAACTGGAATCTTTCAATGTAAGAAGTTTCAATATTCCTCGATAGCTCAATGGTAGAGCACACGGCTGTTAACCGTGGTGTTGCAGGTTCGAGCCCCGCTCGGGGAGTTTTTTGTTTTAAAAGAAAAGAGTTTTGCATACAATATAATATAAGGCGACTTAGCCAAGTGGTAAGGCGTGGGTCTGCAACACCCTGATCGTCGGTTCAAATCCGTAAGTCGCCTCTGTTTAAAACCTTGAAGATATTCAAGGTTTTATTTTTTTTCATGCGTTCCTTATTGTCATTGGAAGTAAAATCATATAAAATAAGTTTATAAAGCGACGGCAGACCGTTTGGAGGTCTGGGTTAAATTAAAAAAGCAATATAATGAAGGAGGATGAAGCATGATAGAATTAAATGAGGAAGTGTTACAGAAGGTAGCGGAGCTGGAGCAGGAGAGTGCGGAGTTAAAAGAGGGCATTCCGGCAATGTATACGAATATCGGACAGTTGTATTATGAAAAGCCGGAGGGTTACGAAAGTAATCTGGCAGCGATTGTCGAGCAGTTGGACGGTATTAAGGAAAAAGTACGTCGGAATTATACCGCTTGTCTGGAATTGAAGGGACTTTGTCTGTGTGAAAATTGTAATAATGAGGTGGAAATTGGCGCGACCTTCTGTGGAGAATGCGGTAGCCGCATTAAGGTAGCTGAGGAGCCGGATGGAGATAGTAAAATCTGCGCTCGTTGCGGAAGCAAGAACGGAAAGGATAAAAAATATTGTACCAACTGCGGACAGAAGCTGGAGGAAACGGAAGCGGTTCAGGCGGAAGCAGAGCCGGAGTTGACCAAAACCTGTCCAAGCTGCGGCACCAGCCTGCCGACAGAGGCAGTATTTTGTGCAGAATGCGGCATGCATCTGTAGGAATGAAAGATGAATCTGATATTAAGAAGTAAAATGATTCGTGCAGTGGAGCAGGTACTTCATGCGCCGGGAAATTATCAGGGCGGAATTTTGGAGATGGCAGTCGTATTTGACATGGCATTACCGACAGAGCAGCTGCAAACCATTGGGGCAGACCTTGCAAAGCAGCTAAAAAGCCATAGCGAGGTGTTTCGAAATGTGCGACTGAATGCGATATGCTGGAGCAATGATGAGCGGCCGGGCAGTGAGCTGCTTGCGTTACCGGTCATGATGATGGGACGTTTTCCGACAGATGAAGCGGAGCTCAAATTGCAGTCGGACGAAAAGCCGGAAACGGAAAAACCGGAAGCGGCAGAAGCACAGGGGATTATTTCGAAGCAAGGGCGAAGTAAAAAGCTTGCGAATCTGTTGGATTACCTTAAGCGGTTTCAGGCGAGGTCAAAGCTGATTTTTCTGATTACGAACGGTGACTTTATAATAGAAGAAACAGCAGTGAAGGAAGCGATGAAGCCGTTTTTGGAGAAAAAGCTGATTGTATTATCAACCAAAGCATATGCCGGAGAGTTCGTTTTTCGGTATTTGCTGGAATACAAAGAGGAATTTGGCTGAAAAATTGTGGATTATTTTACATTCTAATAAATGTGCAATTTTTAATTGGAAATTATGAAAGATTAGGGTGTGAAAAAAACGAAAATAGTTGTTGACATTGCACAAAGAATCGTTTATTATGAAAGTATAAGTTAACGAAAATCTAAAATGTTTTAGAATTTCGTATATTGAAAAAATGGAGGATAATTATGAAAAGAAAGGTTTTCGCAACATTATGTGCAGCTGCTATGATGCTTAGCGTAGTAACCCCGATGGGTTCTGTCGTTGCTAAGGCTGCACCTGCACCAATCGCTTCTTATGATTTTGAAGCTGGTTTTGGTGACATGACTGCTGCAGCAAACGGCGAGACAGCAGCACCTACCGTTGTTACCGATGAGGTAAAGGGTAGTGTTGTACAGTTAGAGTTTGGTGCAAACGCAGCAGAGAGTTACACCTCATTCGCAAATCCATATGCAGGTAAGGAATTAACCGGTGCTACAATGATGGCATGGGTAAAGGTTCCGTCTACCGCAGCATTTTGGGAGTATGACAACTTGATTGGTTTTACCGATGGTACTGCAAGATGGACTCTTGAGACAATGCCATATGTGTGCTGGAATGCAGGCGCAGAGGACAACTGGATTGACCTTAAGGCTGCTGCAGCATTTACCGGAAAGTTAGATACTTGGCAGCATTATGCAGTAACCGTAAATGCAGACGGTGCTACCATTTATGTAAACGGTGCACAGGTTGAGGCTACACCGGCTAACGGCGCAGGCTACAATGCAGCTTCCATGCTGACCTTCCTGTCCGCTGAGACAACTCAGGCATATCTTGGTTTTGGTTCCTTCTGGGGCAGCCAGGGTTCCTGGATGGACGATGTAATGTTCTATGATACTGTATTAACTGCAGATGAGATCAAGGAAGTAGCTAACGTAGACGCAGTTCTTGCTGCTGACGCTGCTGCAAATGCACCGGTAGCTCCGGCTGTAGAGGCACTTGCTTCCTATGATTTCGAGGATGGCTTTGGTGACATGACCGCAGCTTCTAACGGTGGTACCGTAGCTCCTTCTATCGTTACTGACGAGGCAAAGGGCAACGTTGTAAAGTTAGAGTTCGGTGCAAATGCAGCAGAGAGCTATACCTCTTTTGCAAACCCATATGCAGGCAAGGAGCTTACCGCTGCTACAATGATGGCATGGGTAAAGATTCCGGAAGGCACTGCAAACTATGAGTGGGACAACCTGATTGGTTTTACCAACGGTACTGCAAGACTGACTCTGCAGACCAGACCATATGTATGCTGGAATGCAGGCGCAGATGAGAACTGGATTGATGCTAAGGCTGCTTTAGTATTTGGTAAGGTACCGGGCACATGGCAGCACTATGCAGTAACCGTTAGCGCTGATGGCGTAGTTATTTTCGTAAACGGTGAGCAGGTAGAGATTACTGAGACTGCAAACGGAACAGGCTATGATGCAGCTTCTATGCTTGCATTCCTTTCCGGTGCTGATGTACAGGCATACCTTGGAAATGGTTCCTTCTGGGGTACTCAGGCTGGCTTAATGGATGATGTAGCTTTCTATGATGTAGCATTAACTACAGATGAGATTAAGGCTATTGCAAATGTAGATGCAGTTCTGGCTACCAACCCAGAGGTTACTGTAAAGGTAGACTTAAATACTGTAACTGCAGCAGTTCCGGAGGATTATGCACATTACTACAGCTTTGATGGTAACTTAACAGATGCAGTTACCGGACAGAGCGGTAATCCGGTAGGTTACTACTACAATCTTGAGGCAGAGTATGGCCCGGATGCTTCTTATGAAGAGGGTATGAATGGTCAGGCAGTAGCATTCTATGGCTTCGGCGATGGTGTTAAGCTTCCTACTGTTCCAACCGGAAGCCAGTATACAATCTCTGTTGACTGGTACTTAAAGGGTGTATCCCAGTACGGTACAGGTATCTTCATGACCAACCTGTATGAGGATGGTACCTTAAAGGGTAGCGATGAAGATGGTCAGTGGATTAGTATTGCACCACTTGGCTGGCAGGCAGATATCGTAAGTGGTCCGATGGTATGGTCCAGAAACGTACCGGGCGGTGCAGCTTGGAATGATCTTACTTTGGCTGAGAACGGTAGCCTTGCATTAGAGAAGTGGTTAAATCTGACTGTAGTAGCAGATGGAGCAACTGCAACTATTTATGTAGATGGTTCTCCTATCGTTACCGGTCCGATTGCAGACATTATTGATGAGACTACTGCTATGTACCTTGGTGTAAACGCTTGGGATGCAGTATTCAATGGTTACATGGATAACCTTTACATTTACAACCGTACTTTATCTGCTGATGAAGTAGCAGGTCTTGCAAAGGCTTCCTTAACTCCGGATCCAATTGATATGGATAAGATTGAGGCAAAGGTAGCAGATGGTTACTCCGCATACTATAGCTTCGATGGTAACTTAACTGACGAAGTAAGCGGACAGAGCGGTGCTCCGGTAGGTTACTACTACAACCTTGAGCCAGAGTACGGTCCAGACGCTTCTTATGAGGATGGTATCGCAGGTAAGGCAGTAGCATTCTATGGCTTTGGCGATGGTGTGAAGCTTCCTACCGTTCCAAAGAGCAACACTTATACCATTTCTGTTGATTGGTACTTAAAGGGGGTATCCCAGTATGGTACAGGTATCTTCATGACCAACCTGTATGAGGATGGTACCTTAAAGGGTAGCGATGAGGATGGTCAGTGGATCAGCATTGCACCACTTGGCTGGCAGACAGATATCGTAAGCGGTCCGATGGTATGGTCCAGAAACGTACCGGGCGGCGCAGCTTGGAACGATTTATTCTTAGCTGAGAACAACAGCATTGCATTAGATAAGTGGTTCAACTTAACAATTGTAGCAGAGGACGCTACCGCTACTATCTACATTGATGGTCTTGCAGTAATGAGCGGTCCTATCGCAGCTATCATTGATGAGACTACCGCTATGTACCTTGGCGTAAATGCTTGGGATGCAGTATTCAACGGTTACATGGATAACCTTTACATCTATGACCGCGCTCTGGATGCAAAGGAAGTAGCAGCTCTTGCAAAGGCTTCCTTAACTCCTGTAGAGACTCCTGCAGAGCCAACCACAGCTCCGGAAGCAACCAAGGCTCCAGAGGCAACTAAGGCTCCGGAAGCAACTAAGGCTCCAGAGGCAACCAAGGCTCCGGAGACTACGGAAGCTCCTGCAAGCACAGACGGTGAGAAGGAGTCCAGCAACACCGGTCTTATCGTAGGTATCGTAGTAGCAGTTGTAGTTGTAGCAGGTGCAGCAGTAGCTGTAGTTGCTAAGAAGAAAAAGGCATCCAAGTAATTTGGAAGTCGAAGGATAAGCTAGTTAGAATAATTTCATAACATAACCTAATCCACGAAAAGGCTGTTCCCGAGAGGGAGCAGCCTTTTTGTAAACCTTTTGTTTGCAAATTTATCTTTTGTAAAATGATTATGCAAATATACTGCTCGAAAAGAGTATGCATATGTGTGCATTTTCACAAAAAAAACGCATTTTTTAGAGGTAAAGTTGTCAGAAATGATTAGACATCAGTTCGTATTTGTGATAACATAGAGGAAACAAAGACTTTAGAACGCTAAAGTAAAATAAGAGAGTAGTCAGATAGGCAATCGAGAGATATAAGGAGGTTTGTCGTGAAAAAGAGGAGAATACCAAGAGGATTATTATCCGTCATGCTGGTACAGAGTATGCTGTTTGGCGGATGTAGTCTGCTTCCGGAGGAAAAGGAGGTAACGAAGGTCGTTACCGTACAGCCGGAAACGATAGATAAATATGAGCTGGCGCAGGTCACAAGGACGGATATAGCTTTGACCAAGACCGTACATTGTTCATACTCTCAGTTAAAGGAGGAGAACTTAAGCTTTTCGACGGAAGGAAGAAGAGTAAAATATGTCTATGTAAGCGCCGGTGATATGGTAAAAACAGGAGACATTCTGGCAAAGCTGGATGTAGAGGATTTGGAAGAGGACATTGCAGATTTGCAGTATTCCATTGAGCGGAATGAGATGCTGTTGCGTCATGTAGAAGAGCAAAAGGCATTTGAGATGGAAAAAGCAGACGAGGAGTACCGCGCCGGAAGATTGGATGCGGCATCCTATGAAGCAAAACAGATGCAGATTGAGAATTCATACAAGGATTCCATTCGTAATTACGAGGATACACTTTATATTGCCGGGCTGCGTTTAGAACGTTATCAGACCGAGCTTTCCGGAAGTATACTGTATGCAGGAATGGACGGTACGGTATCGTATATCCGAGGTGAGCTGGAGGGAGGAAAGATTGCCGCCGGAACAACGGCGATTACCCTGATTGACAGCTCAAAATGCGCGTTCCGTACGACCAATATGGAAGATGCAGGTTACTTTACCGCGGGTCAGAAGGTATCCATGTACAATTCCAACGGAACCGAATATAAGACGACGGTAATGTCTGCGGAAGAAGCGCCGGATACAGAGCATTTGTATTTTGCGTTGGACGAATTGGATTTGGAGCTGGCAGTGGGAACCAGAGCAACGATTACCCTGATGTTAGAGGAACGGCAGGATACCTTAGCCCTGACCAAAAACGCAGTTTTGCATGCAGGAGAGCAATATTATGTATATGTGGAAAATGAAAGCGGATTAAAGACCGTAAAATACATTACTGTTGGCCTGATTGGAGACAGCATGTATGAGATTTTGGACGGCTTAGAAGAGGGCGACATTGTCATCAAGAGATAGGAGTGAAGGGAAACTATGTTAAAAAATAAAAAATTATATCGTTTGCTGACGCTTTTGACATTGCCGTTTTTGGTATGTGGCTGTGGGAAAAAGCAGGCAGAACCGGTAGAAGTGCCGGAGCTTTTAGAGCCGGTGGATATGGCGATTGACATGACCTATGCGGAGCGAAGAGATGTATATCAGGTGACGACCTGGGAAAGCTCTGTGCTTCCGTATATGGAAGAGCTTTCGTTTGCAGCAACCGGAATTATCAAGGAAATCAAAGTAACGATTGGCGAAGAGGTACACGCCGGAGATGTATTGGCAGAGCTTGAAAATACAGGAAGCGGAAGCTATGCCTCGTTGCAGGAGCAACTGCAGCGGATGCAGGAGAGCAATGAAGAAGCCAATCATATGGCAGAGGTCAATATTGAGATTGCCCAATTGTCCGGACAGAACACGGAATGGCAGGAGCTTATGTTAAAGCAGCAGAAGGAGCTGCAGCAATTAGAGGAAGAGCATTTGCTGGCAGACATTGCAAGGGCAGAGCAGGAGGAGCAGAGCTTTCAAATTGTAGCGCCATTTGATGGTGTGGTTGCAGCAGTAACCTTTTTGGAAGACGGTGCCGCCATTTCCGAAGGTACACCGGTGTTAGCGTTGGCAGTGAAGGATGAGAGGAGATATCTGACCTGTGATTTCATCAGCGAAGTGACTGCAGAGGCAAGCAGTCGTCTGTATGCAGTCGTTGGCGGAAAAGAATATGATGTGACTTACCTTCCGTATGACAAAGACGAGCTGGCGATGATGAGTGCGCAGGGAATAACGCCGGTGGCGAGATATCAGCTGGTAGAAGGAGCCGAAGCGTCGGTTGGCGAGTATGCGATTGTCTGCCGCGTGAGTGAATTGCGGGAAAATGTAATCAGTGTACCGTTTCATGCGATTTATTCCGAAGGCGGTCAGAAATATGTATATGTCATTGAGGGTGAGAGCCGGATTAAAACACCTATTGTAACAGGAGTATATGGAGCGATGTATGTAGAGATTCTGGAAGGACTGGAGGAAGGAGCGTGTGTATATGTCAAGAATTAAAACAATCGTAAAAGGCATGGGTACACTTGCTTTGGCGTTGGTGGTATCGGTTTCCGGTTCGACAGGTGCGTTGGCAATCGCAGACGATACTGCATATACGACGGCAACCGTTACGCGCGGAACATTACTGACGCAGGCGCAGGCAAAGGCATCGGTGTATTATCCGGAGCACACGACGGTAAAGTTTTCTTCTGATTATGGCTCTGCCACCTTCGTAAAATTTACCGTGGCAGGCGGAGAATATGTAGAAGCCGGACAGGTAATTGCAGAGGTTCATGTGGAGGTAGACGATATTGCATATGAGGAGCTGAAGCTGCGGCTGGAGCGAGCAGAGGAGGATTATCAGGAATTTTTGACGCAGATGGAGACCACGCTGCAGGCGGCAGAGGATAAAGTAGCAGCGGCAACGGGAAATGAGAAACGTATTGCAGAGCTGGAGTTGGAGAAAAAGCAGAAGGAATACGAAGAACGAAAGCAATCCGTAGAATCCAATGTCAATTCTTTGATTTGGCAAAAAGAGGTCTATGAAACAGCAGAGCAGGTAACAGAGGTGGTAGCGCCGGTTTCCGGTGTAGTCGGATGGTTAAATCGGTATCGAAGCGGAGATATCCTCTACAATGGCAGTAGTCTGGGTGGAATCTACGATTCGGATAAGATGCTTTTTACGATAACGGATATGACCGGTGTGCTGCGTTATGGTATGAAGGTCGTGCTAAAGGACAGTATGGGCGGCGAGCACAAGGGCACCATAGTTTCCTGCAACTCGAATGCAGTTTCTTCGCAGCTTCGACAGGAAACGGCATACATCCAGATAGAAGACCCGAATCCGGCACTGGGCTATACCGCGGCATACGAAACCATACGGATGGAGGGCGTGCTGCTGGTACCGGATAGTGCAAGAAATAAGGATACCAACGGCACATATGTATATGTGCTGGAAAACGGCAGACCATCCAAGCAGTACATTGTGGAAGCGAAAACAGTAAACGGACAGTGCTATGTACTGAATGGTTTGACAGAGGGAATGCAGGTCATTATCAATTAGGAATCGAAATAGGAGATTAATCAGATGATACGGATTATGCTACAAAAGCTCTTACATAAGAAATGGATGGTTATCAGTCTGCTGATAGGCAATATTTTGCTGATTGCAGTAGCAGTAAGTCATCCGATGTATAAAGAAGCATCGCTTCAGCGTATGCTGACCGATGAATTCACGACCTATTTGGAGGATACCAACGAGAGTCCGGCAATGTTTGCGATAACCGGACGAATCCGCAAAAATGACGGAACGGCAGACTACCAACGGGTCTACAATTTGGCACAGACGATATATCAGGAGCTTGGTTTGACGGAGACATTGCGGGTACGGCAGGATAGTCTTGTTGCCAGCACCGTGGTATCGTTGATGGAGCGTGAAAATGCAAATAAAGAAAAGAAAGCAGTCATAGGAAGTCTGGAAAATCTGGAGGAGCATGCGACGGTAGTAACCGGACGTATGTATTCGGATAAACGGGCAGAGGATGGCGTGATTGAAGCGGTTGTTACGATGAATGGCTTTGTAGAGTTGGATGTTTTGCCGGATGAAACCTTGGAATTTGTTTATTTGAAGGATGCGGCAGGAAATAAGATTCGGGTAAAAATCGTTGGTGTAATCACCAATTCTTCAAGTGCGGATGATTATTGGGTTAATCCTCCGGAAACCTTCGATAATCAGCTGTTGATTAGTCCGACCCTTTTTGAAGAGGTATTTGTTAACGGCGGTAAGCGCTTTGAGTACAATAGCGAGTGGTATCTGTTCTTTGATTACAGTAAGATAACGACAGCGCAGATAGCCGGGCTGCAGGAAAAAACGCTTGCACTGTTGGAGGGCAACAGCAGCACCTACGGCAAGCTGGCGGAGCCTGCATATTTGTCACTTTTGAATGAATATTTGAGCAAAGAAAAGAAAATCGATGTAACCCTGTCGATTTTGCAGGTGCCGGTGCTGGTATTGCTCTGCGCATTCCTGTTTATGATTTCCAGACAGATGATGGAAATGGAGCAGAGCGAAATTTCGCTGTTAAAGAGCCGTGGTGCGGGAAAGGGTCAGATTTTTCGGCTTTACCTGATGCAGTCCACCTTTTTGGCAGTAATCAGTACACTTATCGGTATTCCGCTGGGCAGCTTTATCTGCCGGGCGCTTGGTTCGGCAAATGCATTTCTTGAATTTGTGCAGAGAAGACCTTTGGATATTACATATTCCAAGAACGTATTCCTTTATGCACTGATTGCCGTGCTGGTATCCATTCTGATGACGGTATTGCCGGCAATGAAGCAGAGCGGTATTTCAATTGTGCGTCAGAAGCAGTCCAGAGCGCGCGCCAAGAAACCGCTGTGGCAAAAGCTGTATCTGGATATCGTGTTGCTGGGTGTTTCGATATACGGCTATTACAATTTTACGGACCAGCAGGATGAGTTGCAGGAAGCGGTGATTGCAGGTGAGGCACTGGACCCGCTCTTGTTCTTAACCTCATCGCTGTTTATTCTGGGAGCTTCGTTGGTGGCACTGCGTATTCTGCCATTGCTTGTAAAATTAGTATATCAGATTGGTAAGAAACGCTGGAAGCCGGCAGGCTACGCTTCCTTTTTGGAGATTATCCGAACCGGAAGCCGACAGTATTTTATCATGGCATTTTTGATGCTGACCGTAGCCTTGGGTATTTTCAATACGACGGTAGCACGCACGATTCTGGAAAATGCAGAGCAGAATCTGGCGTATACGACCGGTGCGGATTTGAGGATACAGGAGGTATGGCCGAGCAATGAGCTGCAGGTGCGTATGAATCCGGGTACACCACTGGTATATACGGAACCGGATTACGGAAAATACAGCCTGATTGAAGATGTGAATGCAATGGCAAAGGTATTTGTATCGGATTCTACCAAGACCGGTATTTCCATGCGACAGAAGAATGCAGATGGAAAGACAGCAAACTATTGGTACGGTGCAACGATTTATGGTATTGATACGAAGGATTTCGGTGAAGCTACCAGTCTTCCGGACGGGTTGCTTGAGGAGCATTATTACACTTATCTGAATGCCTTGGCGCAGAATCCGAACGGTGTATTGGTTTCCAGTGTAATGCGAGATGTTCACGGCTACAAGATTGGCGACACCATTACATTTGACAATAGCGAGCATGCGCAGAAGGATGGCGTGGATATCAAGGCTGAGATTGTAGGCTTTGTGGAATATTTTCCGGGCTTTTCACCGACCGCTACGTTCTTGAATCCGGACGGAACGGCTCAGACGCTGAATCAGTATCTGATTATCTCGTCGTTAAATCTGATTCAGAAATACTGGGGCGTGACCCCATATCAAATCTGGTTTGATGTGGAGGATACGACAGCATTTTATGAATTTATTGCGGAAAATGAGATTGAGCTGGAGATGTGCGTGGATGTCGAGGCAGAGGTAATTAAGATTAAAAACGATACCATTTTTCAGGGTACGAGCGGTATTCTGACGATGAGCTTTATTGTTATTCTGATTTTGTGCAGTGCCGGTTACCTGATTTACTGGGTATTGTCGATTCGCTCCAGAGAGCTGTTGTTTGGTATTTTCCGGGCAATGGGTATGTCGAGAGGTGAGATTCTTCGAATGCTGGTTAACGAGCAAATCTTTTCGAGTCTCTTGTCTATTTTGTGCGGAGCGGGTATCGGTGTAGCAGCGTCACAGCTGTTTGTACCGATGATTCAGCTGGCATACTCGGCAGCAGATCAGGTATTGCCGATGACCTTGCTGACCAGACAGTCCGATATGGTGCGGTTGTTTGGCATCATTGCTGTAGTACTGGTTGTATGCTTGTTCGTTTTGGCAAGACAGGTATTTAAGATGAAGATTGCACAGGCACTGAAGCTGGGCGAGGACTAAAGAGCAAGGCTTTGTGTTTGTGAGGAATGGAGAGAATATGATAGAAACGAAGAATATCGACCGCTTCTTTCCGGTGGCGGGAAGAGAGCCGTTTCAGGCGTTGAAGGACATTTCCATCGTCATCCCGGACCGCAGCCTGACGATGCTGCGGGGCAAGTCCGGCTCCGGCAAGACGACCCTGCTGAATATACTGGGTGCTTTGGATGCGCCGAGCGGCGGTCAGGTGATTTTTGACGGTCAGGATATCACGAAGCTGTCGGATAAGCAGCGGGAGAAGCTGCGCCGGGAAAAAATCGGGTTTATCTTTCAGTCGGTTTCGCTGATTCCGATGATGACGGTGTATGAGAACGTAGAATTTTCCTTGCGATTGTCCGATTATAAGGGGGATCGTAAGAAGCGGGTAGAGGAGTGTCTGCATCTGGTCGGACTGGGCAAACGTATGCAGCACATGCCGCAGGAGCTGTCCGGTGGTGAGCAGCAGAGAGTGGCAATCGCGCGTGCGATTGCGCATCGTCCGCAGGTGATTTTTGCAGATGAGCCGACGGCAGAGCTGGATACGGCGACTTCTTTAAGTGTAATGAAGATGTTTCAGGATTTGGTTCAGGCGCAGGGCATTACTATTGTTATGACAACGCACGATACCGGTCTGATGGATGCCGGAGATATTGTGTATCAGCTGGAGGATGGCGCACTGATTGATGTAGAGAAGCGTAAAGCGTTCGCCGAGAACGAAGGCAAAGAGGAATAAGCCGTATTTGCGAAGCAAATCGCTTCGAAATGGAGGAAAAAATGAGTAACGAAGCAAAACAGCCAGCCGAAAATCAGAAGCAGGAGCCGATGATTTTTGCAGATAATCTGGTAAAAATTTATAAGACGCAGGAGCTGGAGGTACTGGCGCTGCAGGGCTTGGATTTGACGGTGGAAAAGGGCGAGCTGCTGGCGATTATCGGAAACAGTGGTAGTGGCAAGTCTACCTTCTTAAATATGCTCGGAGGCTTGGATACGCCGAGTGCCGGCAAGCTGTTCGTAGACGGAAAGAATCTGTTTACCATGACGAAAAAGCAGCTGGTAGAGTACAAGCGGGATACCGTAGGCTTTGTATGGCAGAACAATGCCCGCAACCTGTTGCCTTATCTGAGTGCGTTTGAAAATGTGATTACGCCGATGCAGTTTACGAACGAGAAGCACCGCAAGGAGCGTGCGCTGGAGCTGTTGGATTTGGTCGGTATGTCACACCGCAAAAACAGCCGCCTGAATCAGCTCTCCGGTGGTGAGCAGCAACGAATTGCAATCGCGATTGCGCTGGCAAATTCCCCGAAGCTGCTGCTTGCCGACGAGCCAACCGGTTCAGTAGACCGCAAGACCGCAGACTATATTTTGAGCGTATTCCGCCATCTGAACCGAGACATGGGGCAGACGATACTGATTGTAACACATGACGTAGCGCTGTCCAAGCAGGTACAGCGTGTTGTTGCCATCCGTGACGGTAAGTTTAGCAGTGAGCGTATCCTAAAAGAGCATTATTCGGTCAATCTGGCAGAGCAGGCAATCAACTGGCAGGAGGAGGATACACAGGAGGAGTACGCAATCTTGGACCGTGCCGGACGTATCCAGATACCGCACCAGATGCTCGCCGAGGCAGGAATCGAGGGCAATAAGGTCAAGGTAGAGGTCAAGGACGGAAATATTGTGCTGCAGAGGATAGGGGAATAAGAAAACGAAGAAGTAAGAAGCTAAGAGAATAAAGAAGCGGAGAACACATCTCACGGAAAGCGGAAGCTGGAAGGAGATGTGTTTTTTGTAAAAGAAAGGGATTGACATGTAATGGTTTCTAGTAGTAAAATGACTATATCATTTATTAGGAATATAATAAAAAATGAAATCAGAGAAGAGGGAGTTTTATTGGACTTATAATATGTTATTCTGTAATCACAGGAGTCCAATGAATCGAAAAAGGAGGTATTTTATGAATAAAAAGGTAATGGATCAATTTGTAAAATTGGAGCAGGAAAGTAAGACAATCAAGTTTCGACTGAAACCACAAGGAAAAACAGCAGAGATATTACAGGAAGCACATAGTTTAAAGAATGACAAAGAAAGGGTAAAAGCATATTCGATTGTGAAAGCGATGTTGGATCGTGGACATCGACAGTTGATACAAAACACATTGGAGCAAGAGAGTCGGAGTGCAACGATAAGTTGGGAAGCATTAGTGCAGGCATATATGAAATCGGATAAAAGTCCGTCTGATAAAAAAGCAAAAGAAGGTTGGATAAAGGAACAGGACCGAAAGAGAAAAGAAATATCAAAGCTATTTACCGATAAAAAAGAGTATAAAAATTTAGATGGCAAAAATCCGTTTGATGTTAAGAATTCGATGAATTTGTTAACTGTTGCGCAGACAGAAGAAGAACGTAAAGCGGTAAAATCGTTTTCCGGGTTTTCTGTATACTGGAAGAATTATTACGAAAACAGAAAGCATATATACAGCGAAGAGAAAAAGAGCGGAACGATAGCATATCGTATGATTGATGAGAATTTTATATATTATATGACGGATTATATCCGTTTCAATCATATCAAAGAAAAAGATAATGTTTTTTGGAAAGAAATTTCAGAAAAGTGGTTAGAAGAAAGTGATTTGCCGATAATGGAGATATTCAGTTTTGAAGGATATCGTTATTTTCTTTCGCAGATGGGAATTGATTTGTTTAATCGATTTGTGGCATTTTATAATTTGGAGGCGAATCTGTATTATCAGAAGAGAGGGAATGGATTAGATGCTGCACATCCATTTCATAAGGCGAGAAATCGCAAATTGATACCGTTATATAAGCAGATTTTGAGTATTGCGGAAAGAAGATTTGAAATACCTGCATTTCATAGCGATGAGGAAGTATTAAATGCTGTTTCGCTAATTAAAGAATATGTGATTGAATCTAAGCTGCAAGAAAAGAGTATTGCGTTATTTGGGGACAAGGAAGAAAACAACGGGGAGTATTGCATTAAAAATCAATCATTGACAACGGTATCTTACACACTTTATGGAAAGTGGAATTTACTTTCGGATGCATTACGAATTTTTTATTTAAAGAATCAAAAAAGTAGTTTGTCAGAACAGAAAAAGTTAGATAATGTGGAGAAATTGATGCATCAGACAAATTTTACATTGTCGGAGGTGGAAGATGCATTAAAAGATTATGCAGAGGTAATAGAGGAGAATGAAGAACTACTCAATAAAATAAAAAATCCATTCTGGTGTCTGTGCGTACAAAAGGTAAAAGAACTTTGGATGAGCTTTTGGGAAGCAGAACAAAAGTATATGGCATTTGTTTCGACGTGGAATAAAGCAAATAACTTGAAAGAAGAGGCGACAACAGACATTCGAGATTATTTAGATAAGATGAATGAGATTATACGTTTTTTAAAGTTGTTCCAAGTATCAATAGAGGATTTTGCACAGTTAGATATTGCTTTTTATAATCAATTAGGGGAGTGTATTGAACGTGCAGGAGTATTTATTCAGACCTATAATATGACTAGAAATTATATTACACAAAAACCTTATTCAGAGGAAAAGCATTTATTAAAGTTTGATATCCCTACTTTAGGAGATGGCTGGAGTGTAGATAAAGAACGAGACAATGGTTGTTTGATTTTGCGGAAGAATAAAAAATACTATCTGGCAATTATGGCGGCGAAGCATCGTATGGCTTTGGAGAGCAGTGCTACGGCAGAGGAAGAATCTTATGAGAAAATGAATTATATGTTGTTCAAAGATATTTCCAAAATGATTCCGAAGTGTAGTACTGCCTTAAATGAAGTGCGGTCACATATGGAGAATGAATTAGGAGAATATTGTTTGGATGGTAGTCGTTTTACAAAACCACTAATCATTACACCGGAGATTTACGCTCTAAGCCGTGAAGAAGAAGGAGTAGGTTATAAGAAATGGCAGAAGGAGTATTTAAGGAGGACAGGAAATGAAGAAGGGCATAAGGCAGCCGTAAAGAAATGGATAGCCTTTTGTTTTGAGTTCCTGCAGAAATATGTATCTACTGCAGACTATGATTATTCTAGCCTTTTGCCACTGGAAAAATATGAGTCTGTAGTAGATTTTTACGCAGAAGCGGATAAACTTTTGTATCGACTTGATTTCGGGTATATTGCAAAAAATAAAATTGATGAATTGGTAGAGGAAGGCAAGTTATTCTTGTTTCAAATTTACAATCAGGATTATTCAGAGCATAAAAGACCGGAAAGTAAAAAAAATCTGCATACACTGTATTGGGAAGCATTATTTTCTGAGGAAAATGCAGTGCATAGAATTATAAAACTGAATGGTGGAATAGAAGTTTTTTGGAGACCATCAAGCATTAAAAAGTCTGTAAAGCATCAGGCGGGAGAGGTGTTAGTTAATAAGCGAACCAAAACAGGAGCGCCGATACCGGATGATGTCTATAAGGAATTAGTAGAATACTTTAATGGAAAGTCAGTAGAACTGTCAGATGTAGCACAGAAATACGAAACAGAAGTCTATACTTCGCAAAAAAAATACGAGATTATTAAGGATAAGCGTTATACCGAAGAGCAGTATGAAGTGCATATACCTTTGACGTTAAACTTTTGCGGAGAAAAAGCAGCAGGAATTAATCAAAGAGTGCTTCAGGTATTACATGACAATCCGGAAATGAACGTAATTGGTCTTGACCGTGGAGAGCGCAATTTGATTGCTTATGCAGTTGTAAATTCGAAAGGGGAAATTCTAAAACAGGGAACCTTCAATACGGTTAATCAAATGAATTATCAAGAGAGGTTAAAGCAAAAGGAAGAAATACGTCAAGAGGAAAGAAAGAGTTGGAAAGTTGTCGAGAACATCAAAGAGTTAAAAGAAGGATATATTTCTCAGGTGGTTCATGAACTGACAGAGATGATGCTAGAATATAATGCGGTAATCGCCATGGAAGATTTGAATTTTGGTTTCAAAAAAGGTCGTTTTAAAGTGGAAAGGCAAGTTTATCAAAAATTTGAAATGGCATTATTAAAAAAACTTCATTATTTGGTTACCAACAAAGAAGAAGGAGAAGCGATGAATCAGCCAGGAGGAACGCTGTGTGCATATCAGTTGGCGGAAATACCAAGTAGCTTGAAAAACATCGGAAAGCAGTCAGGTTTTGTATTTTATGTACAACCATCGTATACATCTAAGATTGACCCAACGACAGGTTTTGCGGATATATTTGATTTTTCAGAGATAACCAAAACATCTGCAAGGAAAGCATTTTTTGAAAAGTTTGATGATATTTTTTACGATGAAGGATTAGATATGTTTGCATTTTCCTTTAATTATGGAAATTTTGCGGTATATCAGACTTTCGCAAAAAAGGATTGGGTTGTATATACAAATGGAGAACGTTATGTGTGGGATAATCGGTTAAGATGTAGTAAGCTAATTAATCTGACAGAAGAATTAAAAAGCTTGTTTGATTTTTGGAAGATAGAGTGGAAGGCTGGAACATTGAAGCAAATACTTCATGAGATGCCGGATACAAAAGAAAAAGCAGGTTTTTGGAATAGCTTATTGTATTATTTCCGAGTGTCGCTACAACTGAGAAGTAACTTGGCCGGTGAGCAGGAAGATCGTATTATTTCGCCGGTAAAAAATGAAAAAGGTAAGTTTTTTGCGACGCCTGCTTATGCGGGTATGGATTTTGCACAATTGCATCAGTATGATTCGCTTCCGATGGATGCGGATACAAATGGAGCATATCATATTGCATTGAAAGGTCACTTGATGTTAGAGAAAGTTGCGATGGCAGAAGTAACACCACAAGGGAAGGTAGTGGGAGAGGTATTGCGTATATCTAATCCGGAATGGTTTGCGTATCGGCAGAAGTAGATGAGAGGGTGTTTTGCATGGATGATGTAATTTTGATTACTGAATTGAATGATTTTGTATTTTGTCCGGCTTCCATATATTTTCATAAATTGTATGGAAGCATGGACACCATGCTTTTTCAAAGCACAGACCAAATCAATGGTACGAATGCACATGAGCGGATAGATATTCAGAAATACTCTACATCAAAACATATTCTAATGAGCTTTGATGTTTATTCTGAAAAGTATCGGTTGCTTGGCAAGAGTGATATGTTTGATGTTAAAGTGGGGCTTTTAAGAGAGCGTTTATTATGGGGTGCTGCATACTTGCTTTTATATGAGAAAATCTCTGGTTTGTGATATTATGGAACCATTTCGACCGTTGATTGATTGGCGAGTGAGAAAAGGATTTCGTTTAGGTCAATTTAAGAAAGAGGATTTTGTGGAAGTAAAAAATCAGTGGCAACTGGAGTACAGGAATTCAGCACTTTATACTATGATATTTATGGAAGACTTATTAAAAAATAAGGAGCAGATTTTTTTGTATATTCGAGAATACTATAGGGCATTTATGAAGGGGAAAGCAGTGGAGCGGTATCCATTTTATGTTTTTGGAAGTGATAAATTAGGAGTCTTCGAAAAAAAGCAGGAGGAAACGGATGATAATTGCGAGTTATGATATAGCTAATGATAAATTGAGAACAAAATTTTCAAAGTTTCTTTCGAAATTTGGACATAGGCTTCAGTATTCTGTTTTTGAAATTGACAATAGTGAAAAAATACTGGATAATATAATGTGCGAGATAAAAAATCGGTTTGAAAAGCAATTTGAGCAATCAGATAGCGTGATTATTTTTGTATTATCAAGTCGATGTAAGACAATACGGTATGGATATGCAAAAAATGAGGAAAGTGATCTTAAGCTAATTATTTAATGCAAACCTCCGTCTTAATATTATATCTGTGATGAAAAAAGTTCTTCAATTGAGCGTGAGAGATGATTTTTTTTGTTTATTTTGATAGTTCCGACTCCTAAAAATTGTGCAAAGTGCCAGTGGACGGGTTGAAGAACTTATAATTTCTACTGAAAGTGTAGATCATTCTTCTTGTCACGCATTGACGATAGTTGAAGAACTTATAATTTCTACTGAAAGTGTAGATGAAGTCGGTGGCGACGTTACAACGGGCGTTGAAGAACTTATAATTTCTACTGAAAGTGTAGATTCCAACCTTCTCGCATTTCTGCATCAGTTGAAGAACTTATAATTTCTACTGAAAGTGTAGATCTTGCCTATGATGGCGCGGATACTATTGTTGAAGAACTTATAATTTCTACTGAACATGTAGATAATTCACGCACCTGCAAGGGATTTACCATTGAAGAATTTTTTAATTTCTACTACTTTGTAGATTTAGGAATATAAGAATAAACAAGAAAAAAGTAGTATCTTTGTGGGTTCTGCTAAAGATGTGAATGAATATTGTGTATGAATGCAAATCATGTTACAATTTCTACAGAAAGCCCCCATGACAGGGTAGTAGCCTCCCGGGTTTATGTTTGACCGGTTTGCCGGAATACATAAGAAGGGAGGCGGCGCCGATGACAGCTTACGAAATCGTTTCGGTTTTTATCGGGATATTAGCATTGCTAATGTCCTTTGGAAGCTTAATTCTTGTGCTGCTTGCCTTTCTCGACAAGAGAAACAAGCGGAAATAAAAATGCCTATCCTGTCTGACCCACAGGATAGGCGGTGTCCATAAGGACATTCATTTAACCTAAACTCGGAGCATCCACCTTTGGAGTGGGTGCTTTCTCTTTGTAAGTACATCATAGCATTATGATTTCGTGATTGCAAGTATTTTTTTGACATTTACCCATTTGGATTATAAAAATTCCCATTGACAACCCCATCATACCCATGTTATCATACACCTCAATAACATAAGAAAAGCAATGACGGAAAAGAGTAGTTTGCAGGAAGCATCCAGAGAGAATAACATTTGGTGGAAGTTATTTATGTGAAGTGCAGACGAAAACCATTCCGGAGCTGCAGGGCTGAAGATAGATATTGTTAAGCACTGCCGTATGCCTGCGTTAAAGGATAGGATTTGTTGGAATCTGAAGTAAAAAGTTAAGGTGGAACCGTGCGATAGCACCCTTAGAGATACGATTATTTCGTATGTCTAAGGGTGTTTTTTGTATTAAAGGAAAATAGTCGTTTTACGACTCTTTCCTTTAATACAAAACCCTCCGGGGGAGATGCGCATGACGCGCGAGTAGTAGATGTCACTTTGTGACCGCGCGTCAGCGCGAGAGTTTGCTATGCAAACTCTTTTTCAATACAACAGTTTCTTTTCTTATGTTATCTGTAACTGGTCAATGGAGGAACAACAGAGCAAGAAATAAGAGTCTGCCTGTCGTTCTCCGCACAACATTTCAGATTGGAGGAAAAGAGAATGAAGGTAATTCAGAAGAACGGAGCAATCCACGAGGTAAGTTTTGAGCAGAAGGAAGGAAAGGAGGCATTCTGGCATACGAGTGCACATGTGCTGGCGCAGGCGGTAAAGCGGCTGTATCCGGGTGTAAAATGTGCGATTGGACCGGCGATTGAGAACGGATTTTATTATGATTTTGAATTTAATGTGCCGTTTAGTGAGGAGCAGCTGCAGGAAGTCGAGCAGGAGATGAAGCGCATTGTGAAGGAGTCGTTGTCGTTGCAGGTATACGAAATGAGCCGCGAGGAGGCGCGGGCATATATGCAGGAACGGGACGAGAGCTACAAGCTGGAGCTGATTGAAAATCTGCCGGAGGGTGAGTCCATCAGCTTTTATAAGCAGGGAGATTACGCAGAATTTTGTGCAGGACCGCATATTTCCAATACCTGTCACATCAAGGCAATTAAGCTGATGTCGGTTGCCGGGGCATATTGGAGAGGTGATGAGAAAAACAAGATGCTGACGAGAATCTATGGTATTTCTTTCCCGAAGGCATCTCAGTTGGAAGAGTACTTGAAGATGTTGGAGGAAGCGAAGCTGCGTGACCACAGAAAGCTTGGCAGGGAACTGGGATTGTTTGCACTTTTTGAACAGGGGCCGGGCTTTCCGTTCTTTTTGCCAAAGGGCATGATTTTGAAAAATCTTCTGATTGATTATTGGCGGAAAATCCATCAGAGAAAAGGATATATGGAAATCGCTACGCCGGTCATGTTAGAACAGAGCCTGTGGGAAACCTCCGGGCATTGGGAACATTATCGGGAAAATATGTATCTGTCGCAAATTGACGATATGGATTTTGTGTTGAAGCCGATGAGCTGTCCGGGCGGGATTTTGGTGTATCAGTCCCAGCCAAGATCCTATAAGGAGCTGCCGCTGCGCTTAGGAGAATTGGGACTGGTGCATCGCAACGAAAAATCAGGAACGCTGCATGGACTCATGCGTGTACGCGCATTTACACAGGACGATGCGCATATTTTCATGACGGAGGAGCAGGTCATGCAGGAAATCCAGAATGTGGCACGCTTGATTGACGAGGTATACGCACAGTTTGGCTTTGAGTATCATGTGGAGCTGTCCACGCGACCGGAGAACAGCATCGGCAGTGACGAGGACTGGGAGCTGGCAACGGAGGCGCTTCGCGGAGCGATGGAGGCAATGGGGCTGCCATATGTGGTTAATGAGGGAGACGGTGCATTTTACGGTCCAAAGCTTGACTTTCATTTGAAGGATTCCATCGGCAGAACGTGGCAGTGTGGTACGATACAGCTGGATTTTCAGCTGCCGTTGCGGTTTGGCATTGAATATATGGGTGCGGATGGCGAAAAGCATCGTCCGATTATGATTCACCGAGTGGTGTTCGGCTCAATTGAGCGGTTTATCGGTATTTTGATTGAGCATTATGCAGGAAAGTTTCCGTTTTGGCTGGCACCGGTGCAGGTCAAGGTGTTGCCGGTATCGGATAAGTATCTGGATTATGCGAAGGAGGTAGCGGCGCAGCTTGAGGCAGAGCAGATTCGTGTCGAAGTCGATATGCGGGATGAGAAGCTGGGCTACAAGATTCGTGAGGCACGAATGGACAAGGTTCCGTATATGATGATTGTCGGGGAGAAGGAGCAGGCAAACGGAACGGTTTCGGTACGATGTCGGGATGCTGCGCAGGAGCAGCAGGACATGGGCGAGATGAGTCTGGAGGAATTTGTGAAAGGAGCTTGCCGTGCAGATTAAAATCTTTGCAGTCGCCAAAAAACAACAAAAAATAGAGAAGAAAGAGGATAGTCAGAAGTCCTGCAAAATAGTATAATAGAGAGGAGCAAAGATATGATAAGAGCAATAGTAAAAAATGATATTCCTGTTTGTGTCGCAGTGATTCGGGAGAGCTTTCGCACGGTAGCGGACGAGTTTGGTTTTAACGAGGAAAACGCACCGCGGTTTACTGCATTTGCAACGACTGAGGAACGGTTGGAATGGCAGTTTGCCGAGGGCAGACCGATGTATGTGTGTGAAGCGGACGGACAGGTAGTAGGTTATTATTCACTGCATTTGCAGGAAAACGGAGAATGTGAGCTGAACAATCTTTGTGTCCTGCCGGAGCATCGGCATCAAAGACACGGAGAGGCACTGCTTGCACATGCGGTGGAGCAGGCGCGTGCGCTAGGTTGCGTGCGGATGAATATTGGTATTGTGGAGGAAAATCAGAAGCTTCGGAAATGGTATGAGCGTTATGGGGCAGAGCATATCGGTACGAAGAAATTCGATTTCTTTCCTTTTACCTGCGGGTATATGAAGAGAGAATTGAAGGAGTAAACGCTTCTCGGAATGGAGGAAGATTGCAAAATGAGTCGGATGACCTCATTTTGCAATCCGGCAATTTGTGTTGAAGCGTCACAAATGTGCCTTGATGCGACAAAAGAAATTGCATTCGCAACTTTCTTTTGCGCTTCCTCGCGTAAACGCTTCGGAATGGAGGTAGATTATGGTGTGGTACAAAAACAATTACAGACGCAATCTGATGGATATGCATATTGATGACTGGAACGAGGAGTTTCTGTCGAAGGTGGATTGCGAGGCGTATGTGGCGGCATTGAAGGATGCGGGGATTCAGACTGCGATGGTAAAGGCAATGCCGCACACGGGGTTGAAGCATTATCCGAGCAAAATCGGACGGATGCATCGGGGATTTCGCGGACGTGATTTTATTGGTGAGATGATAGAGCGCTGCCATGCGGCGGGAATCTGTGTGGAGATTTATTTTTCGCAGGTATTTGATAACTGGGCATATGACAATCATCCGGATTGGCGCTGTGTGACCTCGAATGGGCTGACCTTCAAGGAGTGGCGAAATACCGGGTGGTTTCGCAATGGACGTTACGGTATTGTGTGCCCAAATAACGAAGAATATCGGCAGTATGTGCGGGATAATTTGCAGGAACTGAATCGGAAGTATGATTTTGAGGGAATGTTCCTTGATATGACGTTTTGGCCGGATGTCTGCTATTGTCCGAGCTGCCGGAAGAAGTATTTTGCGCAGACCGGCAGGGAGCTGCCGCGTACCGTGGATGTGCAGAACCCGGAATTTTTGGAATATTTGCAGCTTCGTGATGCGTGGATGGCAGAGTTTGCCGCGTATACGACCAAGGCAATCAAGGAAATCAAGCCGCAGGTGACGGTGGAGCATCAGTTTTCGATGATTAGCTGTTCGTGGATTCATGCGAGCAGTGAGTCGATTATGGATTCGGTGGATTATGCCGGAGGTGATTATTACGGCGGCTATTTGCAGCAGTCGTTTATTAATAAGTATTACAAGAGCGTTTCGCCGAATTTGCCGTTTGTGTATCACACTTCGCGGTGCGACCCGGAACTGGCAATGCATACGACGACCAAGACCAGAGAACAGCTGTTGCTGCATGTAATCACTGCATTGATACATAATGGTGCGTTCTTGCTGGTGGATGCGATTAATCCGGACGGTACCTTTGTGCCGGAGATTTATCACTCATTGATGAAGAGTATTTATGAGGAAACCCGCGATTATGAAAAATATATCGGGGAAAAATTAGAGCATAATGTTGCTATCTGGTACAACAGCCATGCGAAGTACGACCCGACGAAGCCGGCGCATGATATCAGCGAACGTGATTTTTCGCCAAGCTATTTTACCGAGGCGCCGATTGGTGCAGTGTCGATTTTGAGGGAAAATAATATTTCCTACGATGTAATCGGCAGCAAGAATTTGAAGGACGAGACAGCCGATGTGATTTTGCTGTCCAGTGTGGCGCAGATAAGTGACGAGGAAATGGATGCGTTAGAGCGTTATGTGGAGCAGGGTGGCAACCTGTTTGTCAGCGGTTCCATTGGAAATGAGCGTTTGGCGAAGCTGTTGGGTGTGCGTGTACTGGGTTACACAAAGCATGATTTTACTTATATGAGCCCGACGGCAGCAGGTGAGGCATATTTTGAGGGCTTTGGACCGATGACACCAATGACGGTACTTGGCAAGCAGCTACAGGTGGAGTTGGTATCAGAGAGTGCTGGTGAAGCGGCGACAGCAGATGCCAAGACACCGGAGGTGCTGGCAACGATTACGCTGCCGTATACGACTCCGGATTCGACTGCATTTGCAGCAATTCACTCGAACCCGCCGGGGATTTATACGGAGCAGCCTGCAATCCTTCGCCGCAGGGTAGGAAACGGTACGATTTTGTGGACGGCAGCACCAATCGAAATGTCGAAGCCGTATATGAGCCGCAAGGTATTTTATCGTCTGTTGTCTACACTTTGCAAGACACCAAGGTTCGTATCCAATGCTCCGAAATTTGTCGAGGTAATCAACTGGAAGAAGGGCGGCAAAGAATATCTGGCGGTATTGAATCAGCAGGAGGAATCTCCGGTCGTACCAATGGTAGATATTACGGTAGACGTACAGGGAGAAAACCGCGTAGCGCGTCTGCTTTCGACAGGAGAGCGATTGCCGACGGAAAATCAGAATGGAATGACCAGAATCTATTTACCGAAGCTGGAATTGTACCAGATGGTAGAAGTGGAATAAATATTTTTTAGGAGGATCCAATGACAAGCATATATTTTGTACGCCACGCAGAGCCAAATTACAATAATCACAACGACCTGCTGCGGGAGCTGACGGAGAAGGGCCTGCAGGATCGAAAGCTGGTAACTGCATTTTTGGCAGATAAGCAGATTGATAAGGTATTATCGAGTCCTTATCATCGGTCGGTAGATACGGTTAAGGATTTTGCAGACCGGCATGGTTTTGAAATTGAAATTGTGGAAGATTTCCGCGAGCGGAAGATTGACAACTGCTGGATTGAGGATTTCGAGGACTTCTGCCGGAAGCAGTGGGCGGACTTTGATTACAAGCTGACAGATGGAGAAACGCTTCATGAGGTACAGCAGCGTAATATAGCAGCCTTGATGGAGGTGGTAAAGCAATACCCTGACAAAAATTTGGTGGTTGGCAGCCACGGCACGGCGCTCAGTACGATTATCAATCATTTTAAGCCGTCGTTTGGTTACGAGGATTTTCAGCGGATTCGTGGTCTGATGCCGTGGATTGTGCGCTTTGATTTTGAAGGAGAAGCTTGCATTGCAATTGAAGAATTTAATGTATTTGAGCTAAATCTTTAAGGCAAGATAGAAAACGGAAATCAACACAGAAAAAACGAAGGTACATACGGAGTGGGACTACGGTATGATGTGCATACGCAATGCTGTAGGACATCAAAATAGTTAGGAATGGGGATTTACATGGACAATTCAAAAGCAAAAAGCAGTGGGTTTCAACTGGATAAGGAATTAGGCTATTTTAAAAATCACGGTGTCAGTGTGATGGCGTTTCAGGATATTTATCCGGCAGGACACCAGTCAGGCGTCAGCATTATCATGCATGGCAATCGAATAACCAGCAATGGGGATGTGCGGTTTGAACCGACGCCGGCACAGTGGCAGCCGGTGCCGAAGCAAAAGAAACGGATATTTGACGAGGCAAGCAATACGATTGTCACAAGGCTTGGTTATCCGGACTACGAGAATCATCTAAGAGGCTTCAATCCGATGATTTATCCGGATTATGAATTTGAGTATGAGGTAAGGGTAACAGGAGAAGGTGCTTCGGTTGTTGTTACCGTGGACTTGGACCAGCCGATACCGGAAGAGTTTGTCGGTAAGCTGTGCTTTAATATGGAGCTGTTTCCGGGACTTTTGTTTGGAAAGCCGTGGATGATGGACGATAAGCAGGGGATTTTCCCACGACAGGCAAATGGACCGACCGTGGGAATGCCGTCAAATTATTTACATAGTGGAAAGCTTCCGGTAAAGGAAGGTATTCGCGCAGATTTAGAGCATCTTTCGGGTGGTAATCAGGGCTACAATCCTATCATTGCGGATGATATCATTGCGCAGCCGTATGCGGTGGGAAAGCGGTTTACGATGTGTCCGGATGAGCCGCATCGTCGTCTGACGATTGAGAGTGTGGATGCGAATCTGAAATTATACGATGGCAGGATGAACCATAACAATGGTTGGTTTGTCCTCAGCAGTGAACTTCCGGCAGGAAGAACGAAGCAGGCAGTTTGCTGGCGCATTACGCCGAATGTAGTAGAAGAATGGCTTTATCCTCCGGTAGTGCAGACCTCTCAGGTAGGGTATCATCCGAAGGCGGTAAAGGTGGCAGTCATCGAGCTTGATGACCGGGAGACTGCGCGTGAGGATATCGTGCTGTATAAGCTGACGGAAAACGGAGCGCAAAAGGTGCGTTCCGGTGCCGGAAAGGAATGGGGAAAATTTCTGCGGTATCATTATCTGCAGTTTGATTTTTCGGATATCCGGGAAGAGGGATTGTATAAAATCTGTTACGGCAGCTCACAATCCGCTGTATTCCGAATTGCAGAGGATATTTACGAGCGTGGTGTGTGGCAGCCGGTGCTGGAATATTTTCTTCCGGTGCAGATGTGTCATATGCGTGTGAATGAAAAATATCGTGTATGGCATGGGTTGTGCCACAATGACGATGCCAGAATGGCTCCGGTCAACTGGAATCATTTTGACGGTTATGTGCAAGGACCTTCGACCTTGACGAAGTATCAGCCGGGCGAAGAGGTGCCGGGCTTAAATGTAGGCGGCTGGCATGATGCGGGAGACTTTGATTTACGGATTGAGTCCCAGTCCGGGGAGGCGTATATTTTGTCGCTTACCTATGAGGAATTCGGAGTGGATTATGATGTGACCACCATTGACCAGCAGAAGAAAATCACGGAGATTCACCAGCCGGACGGTAAAAATGATATTTTGCAGCAGATAGAGCATGGTGTGTTGACGGTAGTGGCAGGTTACGAAGCACTTGGCAGGTTGTACCGCGGTATTATTGCAAATGATTTGCGGCAGTATGTATTGTTGGGAGATGCGTCTGCGATGACGGATGGCATTCGCGGCAATGCAGATGACCGCTGGGTATTTACGGAGGATAATCCGTATCGGGAATTGATGACAGCGGCGCATCTGGCTGCTACGACGCGCGCCTTAAAGGGCTTTAACGATGTGCTGGCAGAAAAGGCGCTTCGTATTGCAGAGGAGCTGTATGAGATTACGAGAGACGAGGGCAAGGCAAAAAAGGCCAAAGTACACGCGGCGGTGGAGCTGTATCTGAGCACGAATAAGCAGAGCTATTTGGATTTTCTGGTTTCGGAAACCGAGTTCATTTGTACGGAAGTGGTGGATTTGGGCTGGATTGTCAGTCGTGTCGTTCGAAAGATAGACAATGCGGCATTTGTGGCGGCGATAGCTGCAGCAATGCTGCAGATAAGGGAACAGGAGCAAGCGCTGAGTGCGGAGACGCCTTACGGAATACCGTATCGCCCGCATATTTGGGGTGCCGGCTGGAGCATTCAGGGAATGGGAGTTCAGTATTATTTTATGTACAAAGCATTTCCGGAGATATTCCGACCGGAGCTGCTTGGTAATGCATTGAATTTCGTACTGGGCTGTCATCCGGGTTCCAATACGGCGTCCTTTGCCTCCGGCGTTGGGGCAAAATCTGCAACGGTTGCTTATGGAGCGAATCGGGCAGACTGGTCGTATATTCCGGGTGGTGTGATTTCGGGTACGGCACTGATACGTCCGGATTTTCCGGAGCTGTTGGAGTTTCCATTTTTGTGGCAGCAGACGGAGTATGTGCTGGGCGGAGGCTCGTCGAATTATATGTTTTTGGTGCTGGCGGTACAAAGGCTGTTGCAGGAGAATTAGGGAAACAATGAATTAATCAGTGCTTCCTTAGCAAAAAGTGTACAGGAGGGTTTAACGATGGAATATATCAAAATCAATGAGAATGGGATACATATCGTATTTGGCATTACGGAAAAAAATCAGCTGAAGCTGCTGCATTTTTCGAAGGCAGAGTTTTGTGAAGCGGATGTATGTGTTGTGGATGTGGGCTGTAAGGCAGAGGATTTGAGCAGAAGACAGCAGTTTATTGACGAGGCATTTCAGCTGGTGCAGGTTAGCTTATCCGGCTACAACCGTCCGTATGAAAAGCATGGAAACAAGCACATTGTTACGGCTCCGGGCTACCTGCTGACCTATGCGGGCATGGAGGATTGCGTCAATGAGTTGGGACGCTGTCTTACGATTACGCAGGAGGACAAGGAGGTTACGCATGTCCGGGTGATTACGACAATGCAGTTTTACAAAGGTACCTCGATTGTTCGGATGCGGAATAAAATCATAAATGAAGGCAATGAGGTGCAGACGTTGGAGTATCTTTCCTCGTTTTGTTATACCGGTATTGAGAAGGAAGGTAAGAGCAATTCGGATGCGAAGATGCGCATAAGAGTGCCGTTTAACGGCTGGCAGAAGGAGATGAGCATCAAGGAGTACCGCTTTGGAGACATTGGCTTCGGACAGACGCAGCCGGGTGTATATCAGCGTACCTCACAGGTATTCGAAGTAACCAATACCGGAAACTGGTCGTCCAAGAAATATCTGCCTTTGGGTTATATTGCGAATACCGAGGCTCACACCAGCTTGTTCTGGCAGATTGAGCATAATGGTTCGTGGCATTACGAAATCGGAGATCAGAATACGCATTTTTATCTCTGCGTCAGCGGTCCGACCGAGCTGCAGTCGCATTGGTTTAAGAATTTGGCGCCGGGCGAGTCCTTTGAATCGGTACCGGTCGCAGTCGGTGTAGCCGGGGACAGCTTTGAGGAAGCGTTAGGCGAGCTGACAAAGTACCGTCGTCTGATTCGCCGTCCAAACAAGGACAACGACCGCCTTCCGGTTATTTTTAATGATTATATGAATTGTTTGTTTGCAGACCCGACGACGGCAAAGGAGCTTCCGCTGATTGATGCGGCAGCAGAATGCGGCTGCGAATATTATGTGATTGACGCCGGATGGTATGCACCGGGCGAATGGTGGGATAGTGTCGGTGAATGGCAGGAATGCAGAGAGCGTTTTCCAAACGGTATTATCGAGGTAACGGATTATATCCGCAGCAAGGGAATGATTCCGGGT
Source organism: Lachnospiraceae bacterium (assembly GCA_017462755.1). Classification (GTDB taxonomy): domain Bacteria; phylum Bacillota; class Clostridia; order Lachnospirales; family Lachnospiraceae; genus RGIG4057. The sequence goes on from JAFTQM010000089.1 coordinate 28,867, forward strand.
GTCTGGCTGGAACTGGAGGTTATGGGAATTCATTGTGAAAAGGCGAAGAAGGCACCGGATGACTGGTTCTTTGTTCGTCATGGCAAGAGAGTCTTTGACCGGAGCAGATATCAGCTGGATTTTCGCAATCCGGAGGTTATCGCACATGTGGATGAGGTAATCGACCGTGTAGTAAATGAATACGGTGTCGGCTATATCAAGATGGATTATAATATTGAACCGGGTATCGGTACGGAGCTTGGTGCAGAGAGTGTCGGACAGGGTATGTTAGAGCATGAAAAGGCATATCTGGCATGGTTGGACGGTGTATTTCAAAGATATCCGGATCTGATTATCGAGAATTGCTCCAGCGGAGGTTTGCGAATCGATTATGCAATGCTTTCTCGCTGCAGTATTCAGTCTACCTCGGATCAGGAGGATTATCGGAATTATGCGACGATTGCGGCAAATAGTGCGGCAGGAGTGACACCGGAGCAGTCCGCTATCTGGTCCTATCCGATGCGGCAGGGTGATAAGGAAGAAGTCATTTACAATATGATTAATTCTATGTTGGTGCGTATCCATCAGAGCGGTCATTTGGCAGAGCTTTCGCCGGAGCGTACGGATTTGGTAAAAGAGGGTATTGTCTGTTACAAAAAGCTTCGTGAGGATATCAAGAAGGCGGTGCCGTTCCTTCCGTTGGGTATTGCCGACAACGAGGATATGTGGGTCTGCGCTGGTTTGCAGCTGGAGGATAAGGCGTATCTGGCAGTGTGGAAGCGTGAGATGGAAGGAAAAAGTATTCTGCGACACAAGGCAGCCGGGGTGGGCTGTACCGATACGATGTTGTCCATACCGCTCGGCAACCTGCCATTTGTAAAAAATGGGGCAAAGGTATCCTGCATTTATCCGAGCAAGGAACCGGTCTCTTTTGAGGTAAGAGAGGACGTGTTGACCGTTTGTTATGAGCAGAAGGTCATGGCGAGATTGTTTGAAATACGATAAACGCTTTGAGTGTAAATAAGTGTACAGTGCTTTCCTAAAATAAGCCCGCAACCCGCCAAAACTGCGGGTTGCAACCGCCGGTTGACAAATTGCCTGCTGCGATTTTCTTGTATGCAACAGGCGAAAATGGTATATTTGAGTCAGTCACGAGGGGAACAAAACCGGCGTGAAAATAAAAAATGATTGGAGAATATAAAATGATTTTAGCAGACAAGATTATTCTGGAAAGAAAGAAAAACGGTTGGTCACAGGAGGAGCTGGCAGAAAAGTTAGGCGTGACCAGACAGGCAGTTTCCAAATGGGAGGGCGCACAGACGACACCGGATTTGCAGAGAGTACTCGAGATGAGTAAGCTCTTTGGTGTTACGGTGGATTACTTATTAAAGGACGAAATTGAGATTGAAGAATCGGCCCCGATAGAGGAGAGCAGCTCTACGGTACGCAGAGTCAGTATGGCAGAAGCGAATGAATTTTTAAATGTAAAGCGGAATACGGCACCGAAGATTGCATTGGCTACGCTGATGTGCATTATTTCTCCGATTTGCATGCTGATGCTCGGAGTATGTGCAGAGCTTCAGATGATTCCTCTGTCAGAGGATGTAGCGGGCGGTATCGGTATGATGATTCTGCTTGCAATCGTGGCAGGTGCGTGTGCAATCTTTATCAGCTGCGGCATGAAGACCAAGGCTTATGAGTTTCTGGACAAAGAGATTATTGAGACTGAATATGGTGTAAGCGGTATGGTTAAGGAAAGAAAGCAGCAGTATGAGGAGACCTATACCAAGTACAACATCATTGGCACTGTTACATGTATCGTTGGTGCGATGGTATTCTTTGGAAGTGCATTTTTTAGTGATAATGATTTTGGCGCAGTAATCTTTTTGTGTCTGATGTTAGCGATTGTAGCCATTGGCGTGAGATTTTTTATTATCGCAGGCATCAATCAGGCGAGCTTCAACAAGCTGTTACAGGAGGGTGAATACAGCATTAAGGAAAAGACCAAGTCGCCTTTGACGGTGGCAATCAGCACAATTTACTGGCTGGTAGTAACGGCAATCTTTTTGGCGATGGGCTTTCAGGACAACAACTGGAGAAGCAGCGGATATATCTGGCCGATTGCAGGTGTATTGTTTCCGGCGGTGCTGGCGTTAGTAAAAGTGTTTGAGAAGAAATAAGCAGAGAAGAGAAAAGAAAATCGTTTTTCCAATCAGTGGTTGGGAAAACGATTTTTTTTGTAGGTGCTATTGACAAAATAGCTACCTTGTCATACAATGTAGCTATAGCTATTATGTAATACAAAGTAGAGAGAAATGAGGTGGCGTATGATTTCATCACAAATGCTAAAAGGAACCTTGGAGGGCTGTATTCTCAAGGTTATCAGCCAAAACGAAACCTATGGTTACGAGATATCGGAACGGTTGCGAAGCTATGGATTTGCGGAAATATCGGAAGGAACGATTTATCCGCTTTTGCTCCGATTAGAAAAAAACGGATTGGTAATAACACAGTATAAGCAGTCTCCGGTCGGGCCGAAACGAAAATATTATTCACTTTCGGAAAAAGGAAGAGAAGAGATGGAAGCATTTTATTGTGATTGGCGAGAATTGACAGAAGCAGTGAATCGTTTGTTTGAACAGGAGGTATGAGGAATGAATAAAAGAGTAAGGGAATTGAATCGATTAAACAATGAATTGGATGCAAAGGTAGAGGAAAAAAATCAGGAAATATTTACGAATATGGTGTGCTATCTTAGAGGAGCGAGCATTTCTCCGTATGATCAGGAAATGGTGCGTCACGACCTATTGGAAATGATTTTATCCGCGCAGGAGCGGGGAGAAGAACTGCAAACCGTCATTGGAGAGAATTATCAGGCATTTTGTGATAATATCATTGCAAGTCTGCCGCCGCAGACGACAAAGCAGAAGGTGATCGACTTGTTGGATACCGTGTGCGCTTGTCTTGCTATTTTGGGACTGATTAATATTATTATGTCGCATGAGACGATAACGCTGATAAAAAATCTCGTGAACGGTCAGCCGGTCAGTTTAGAAATTGCGATTACACTGGGAGATATATTGGCAGCCGGATTGATTATTGTATTTGCAGTGCTTTTGGTAAAGAGCGTTATGAAAAATGCATTCCGGGAAGAAGCGAGCGTCAAGCGCGGCATGATAAAAGCAGGTATCGCAGGAGCGGGGGCTATGGCAGCGTTTTTGTTGCTGAAATATATAGGAAAGAAAATTATTTTTACAGTCAACATCCTTGTAGCACTGGCGATTGTGCTAGGCTTGTTTGTGATGCATAAAATACTGGAACGGTTATCGTAGGATATTTTGCGGTTTTCCAACGCTAGGTTGGAAAGCCGCTTTGTTCTTCCAAAGAATGCGTCATTGTTTTTACGGTAACAGGCGAATACAATGAGTATGTGGCTACTTGCAAGGGCTTTTTAGAAATCGGAGAGAAAAGAAAGAATTGCTTTGTGCTCGTGCGGAGCAAAAAGCAGCTTTGAGATGGAGGAATGGGATGCTAAGATTACATGAACAGATTACATTTTTACGAAAGCAATGCGGCTGGACACAGGAGGAGCTGGCGCAGCAGCTGGGCGTATCCAATCAGGCGGTATCGAAATGGGAGTCCGGTCAGTGTTGTCCGGATATTCAGCTGTTGCCGGAGCTGGCAAAGATATTCCGGGTATCAATTGATGAGTTGATGGGATATTGCCCGGAGGGGCGTGAAGCAACGCAGGATTTGGTGCCGCAGATGTGCAAACAGTTGGAGGAATTACCGGAAGGAGAGGATTTTAAGCAGGTGTTCCGATTGGCAGCCGCACTGCATACGATGATTCTCTCAAAGTGGTTGACGACAGAGCCGAATGGAAATTCGGGCTGGAATACGGAAGAAGCCATAAAGCATGCGGCAAGGGCAGAATGGGGCTATTCCTGTGTGGCAGAACCGCTGATTACGACAATTATGCGACGGGGGACGATTTTATTTTCGAATAATACGGATTTGGGAATGCAAAGTCAGGAGCTGCAACGGGTGGCTTCGTTGATTAAGCCGTTTGGTGAGCCGATGAACCTGAGAGTTGCGGTAAATTTGTACCGGTTGACAGTAGGTTCGGAGGAGTCCTATGCAACTGTGGAGGAAATCGCACAAGCCTGCGAATTGTCCGAGGAAAAGGTGGATGCATGTCTGCAGAAAGCGCTGTTAGCGTATCTAAGGGAGCAAAAGAAGGATGGGAAAATAGCGTATCGTTTTGAAGGAATGTACCTGAGTCTCATACCGATGCTGTCGTTGTTCGATATGCGGTAGTTATTTTTCTATAATGGATTTATCTGTTCTAAATTAAAATAAGGTAGCGTTGGAATGCGCAGGCGTAGTATTATACTTAAAGAGTATTAGAAAAATATTAATTCAATACTCAAGAGGACTTAACCAATGATGTATTTTACTAAATCTATATGTATTGTATAATGAGAGTACAGAGAAAGGAGACCAATATGGACATTGTAAAAATCGGGAAATGCATTTCGGATGCAAGGAAGAGGAGTAAACTAACTCAAGAGGAATTGGCGATCAAGGTAGGTGTCTCTCTACAGGCAGTCAGCAAATGGGAAAATGGGCATAATCTTCCGGATATAGATAATTTGATGAGTATTGCAGAAATTACCAATACTCCTTATGCGGTGCTGTTGGGCGTAAGTGAAGGAACGATTGATCACAATACTTTTCCTATAAGAGAGAGGTTGTTTCATGAGGAAAATATGTTTACCCGTATGAGAACAATGGCTTTGTCTGAAAATTTACAGGAAACTTATCGTGCATTGCAATATATGAGAGAACGTCATATGGGGCAGTTTCGAAAGCCGGCAAAGTATTCTGCGGAACAGGTTCTTTACATAAATCATCCTTTACTGATGGCTTGTCAGGCACATGCGTTTGGAATACATGATGATGGGTTACTTGCAGCAATTCTTCTGCACGATGTGGTAGAGGATACAGGGATCGAGACTACCGAATTACCTTTTAGTGATGAAGTAAAGGAAATTGTCTCGTTGGTGAGTTTCATAAAAGAGGAAGGAAAAAATAAAGAACAGGCGAAAGAGGAGTATTATGCAAGAATTGCCAAGAATGGCAAGGCCTGTGTGGTAAAAGTGATAGACCGCTGTAATAATGTGTCAACTATAGCGGGGAGTTTTAATAGGAAAAAGATGGTGGAATACGTTATGGAGACAGAACGATATATCCTTCCTCTCATCAATATATTGAAGAATGATTATCCGGAATATAGCAATCTTGCATTTTTGGTTAAGTACCATATCATCAGTGTTTTAGAAACTATAAAATATCTAATTACGGAGTGACAGCAGGAGGTACTTCAGATGAAATTAGTAAGCAAGTCTACAAAAACATATTTTAATAGTGTGGACGAATTCTATAGCTTTGATTATTTGAAGTCGGCGAAAAATATCATGCAGTTATTTGAACTTCTGAAAGGGCATGAGTTGTTCATGTATGATTGGGTTGTAGAGTTTGAATTAGATCATTGTATGGAACGTGCACCTTTGGAATATTCTGATTTAAAGGAGCTTAGTAAGTACCTATGCAGAACAGATATCACCCAGATAGATACAGTAAGCTTTAGTGGAATATATAACGGAGAGAAGCTTTGGGGGAGAGCGAATCCTCGAAGTGGTGTTTTACTCATTTCGAAGTCATTCAAGAAATGTGAAACGCAGGAAGTAAAAAGAACTTTAACTGAACTCGAGAAACGAGCAATAATGAAAGCTACTCATAAAGCAGGAGACAGGTATTATCAGTTCTCAACCGGCTTAATTATGAAGAGGGCAGAGGTAAATCAGTTGTTTTATTTGTTGAATGATAATGGAGTGTGGGTTGTAAGCGGATGGGCCATGGGAAAGTTCTATGATGCTGCTAGTGATTATGAGGAAATATTTTTGTCCGATTTAGAATAATCATAAGGTAGACTTATTTCAGGCGTTGCTGTAAACTGGCGAATAAAGTGGGTGTCATATTTAAAACCGCAATTCTCGGTAATATCATGAACATTGTCCGCTTTGATTAGAGAAGCGACGACAGCTATAGTATTGTGTGTGGGAGGTTA